>CAZNMC010000012.1:0-44658 GCA_964574285.1 uncultured Sangeribacter sp.
CGGGGATTTCGTCGGGTGAGTCCTGGAGGTCTGCATCCATGGTAATGACGACATCGCCTTTGGCGCGTTGGAATCCGGTGTTAAGCGCGGGAGACTTTCCATAGTTGCGAGAAAAGGCAACGGCGTGTAGAGCCGGATTTTTAGCGGCGAGTTGCTGAATGACTTTCCAAGAGGAATCGGTTGAGCCGTCGTTGATGAAAATGATTTCGTAGGAGAACCCGTTTTCATTCATGACCCTTTGAATCCAATCAGTGAGTTCGGGAAGGGATTCGGCTTCGTTGAAGAGTGGAATAACGATTGAAATGTCCATTATGTGGGAGGAGAAAATATTGGATTACGAATTGAAGAGTGGTTTGGCCCGACGAGAGAAAAGGGGGAAAATGCGAGCCAAAAATGCGGACAGGACAGCTCCGGAAAATGTGCAGAGCCAGCTCATGGCGGCGACCAATTCCATTGGGGATGGAATCATGTGTCGGTCGATCGCTTGAGAAATGATCTGAATCTGGGAGGAGAGATCCGGAGCACCGGGCTTGTCAGCCATTTGTCGGAGCGCCTGGAGGGCGTTGGTGAAATATGTAGAGAGGAAATCCGGCTCGACCGCAAGGAGATAAACCGCTGAGCAGAAAGCACAAATAATAGTGGCGAAAATGAAAGAGTAAATCCCGAACAGCCAAAGAGGATAGAACGAAGAGAAGGCCGGGGAACTCAGGGCCATACGCCGCATAAGCCGGAAGAGAAGAAAAGGGACGGCTGCGAAAGCGGGTAAGCCAAGAATGGAAATGGAGGGTATTTGATTGACTAATAAAATAGAGAAAGCTACGATCAAAAGAGGCAATGCCAGCCAAGGGCCCGCATCGGCGGCATAGCGATAGACAGATTTTGATTGAGAAGCTTCCATAGGTGCAAAGATACAAAAAAAGCGGTTTTGGCAAGTAAATGAACAGAGAAAAAGGGAAGTTGAAGTCAATAATCCAATTTTGCTTTTTCAAATAGCTTGCGGTCGTCGTCGATCTGATTGCTGACGGTGGTGAGCATGTCTCCCATAAGAGCTCCGTTGACACCACCGCGGAGCATTCTGAGCATTGCTTCTTGGGATAGGCGCAGTCTTCCACCGGCGAAACGGATAGTTTTGTCGGGGAGAATGAACCTGAAAATTGCAGCAGTGCGGATAATTTCTTCTTCGGAGATGAGAGGAATGTCGGCCAGGGGAGTGCCTGGGATGGGATTGAGGATGTTGAGAGGGACAGAATCGACATCAAGTTCGGCGAGTTCGAAAGCAAACTCAATGCGTTGTTCGAGGGTTTCACCCATGCCGATGATTCCCCCGGAGCAGACATCGAGCCCTGCCTGGCGGGCGGCTTTGATTGTGGCTCGTTTGTCGGCAGGGGAATGAGTGGAGCAAAGTGAAGGGAAGAAAGAGGAGGCCGTCTCCATGTTGCAGTGATAACGTTTGACATTGGCATCGGCGAGCATTTTCATTTCTTCGAGTCCAATGAGCCCCATTGAGGCACAGAGATAAAGGTCGGTTGTCTCGCTCAGTTTGCGGAATATTTCGCAAAACCGGGAGATGTCTTTTTTTGAAATAGCTCTACCGGATGTCACGAGAGAGAAACGTTTAATCCCGGCTTTCTGATTGCGGCGGGCTGCTTGGAGGATTTCTTCTTCATCAAGGAAATCGTAGATTTCACATCCGGTGTGATGCCGGGCGGATTGGGCACACCATTTGCAATCTTCGGAGCATTTTCCGGAGCGAGCGTTAACGATTGAGCATGAATCAACACTGTTGCCGGCGCGAGCCTGTCGAATTTGGTCTGCAGCGTCGCAAAGTTGGTCTAAATCGGGAAAAGAAGCGAGGAACAGGGCTTCTTGTCGAGATATATTTTCTCCATTGATGACCTTGTGTGTCAGTGCCTGAAGGAGAGTATTAGAGGTTTGCTGGGCGGGAAAAGTAGTAGAATCCATAAAGAAATCGGGAAGGGAAAAAGAAATGAAAATAAAAAAGGCCTCAGCGGAAAGCCAAGGCCCGATTGAAAAATGAGGGTGAAAGATGGGTCTCGAACCCACGACCTACGGAACCACAATCCGTCGCTCTAACCAACTGAGCTACATTCACCATTTATCTCCCCGGCCGGCTACGAGCCCGAAAGCACTTGCTGCCGAAAAGCGCTGCAAAGTTATGAATAAAAAGCGGAGTGTCCAAATTTTTCATCAAAAAAAATCGGAAAAAGTTTAAAAAGAGGGATAAATCCCTGATGAGATGAGATAATTGACAAAAAAATAGTAATTTTGCTTTTGCAAACGAGGACTATGCTAACGGTATTACTTCATATCGCAGTATTGGCCGGATGTATGTTCGGGATTTTCAGGGGTTGGCGAAGAGGATTGGGGGGACTCATACCCTTGCTTCTTGGGTTGACTTTCGGAATAGTCCTGGCACACATCGGAGGGCCGTGGTCTGAAAGGATTGTAGCAGGGTCGCTCTTCGGAGGTGGAGAAGAATGCAGGCAAAGTTATGTGGCCGGTAATCTTGGACGAGGGGCGCTCTTCGCTGTAGGGAGTCTGTCGGTTGGCTGGCTGACGAAGGTGATAGGGAAGCTGGTCGGTCGCCTGAGCATCGGTCTGATTAATTCGCTTGCCGGAAGCATGGTCGGATTGTTTTATTGGCTGATGTGGCTTTCGGTCATGCTCAACGGACTCCTGGCAGTCTGGCCAGCCTGCGGCTTGGAGAGTTGTGGAGATCGAGGGGACGGGAATCTTTTGGCAGAGGTCATGCTGATGTCGCCCGCCCTTCTGGGAACTGAAGATGTTTGTGAACTTTGGCATAGTTGTCGGCTTCGGGATGCACGCAAAATTTCGCAAAATATGAGATCGCGATTAATCCCGGGAGAGGATGAAATTGTTGAAGTAATGGCAGAGGGATACAATCTCTGCGAAGAAATTTGAAAATAGATATCGTATAAAAGAATAATGCTGACAGTAAAAGATTTGCGTGCCGAAATAGGCGGCAAAGAGATATTGAAAGGAATAAATTTGGAAATCCGTGCCGGAGAAGTCCATGCGATCATGGGGCCGAACGGAAGCGGAAAGTCAACACTCTCGATGGTCCTTGCGGGCAATCCGGCATATAAGGTAACGGGGGGAGAAGCAGATTTTTGTGGGAAGAATTTGCTTGAACTTGAGCCGGAAGTGAGAAGTCATGAAGGATTATTTCTGGGATTTCAATATCCAGTTGAGATTCCGGGAGTGTCGATGATGAATTTTATGCGTGCGGCTGTTAATGCCAAGCGAGAATATTTTGGAGAGCCCCCGATGTCGGCATCGGACTTTCTTAAACTGATGCGGGAGAAACGCGCAATTGTGGAATTGGACAACAAACTTGCGTCTCGGTCAGTCAATGAAGGCTTTTCCGGAGGAGAGAAGAAACGCAACGAGATTTTCCAGATGGCTGTCCTTGAACCGAAATTATCCATTCTCGATGAAACCGATTCGGGGTTGGATATTGATGCCCTACGCATTGTCGCAGAGGGAGTCAATAAGCTGAAAACGGAAAATAATGCTACGATTGTCATAACTCACTATCAGCGTCTGCTCGACTATATAAAACCCGATTTCGTCCATATTCTTTATAAAGGACGCATTGTCATGACCGGTGGCCCGGAACTTGCACTCGACCTTGAGGAAAGAGGCTACGACTGGATAAAAGAACAGGCCGACGCCGGAAATATTTAAGACTTTTCCCGATGAACGCCCTTCAGCAATATATAGATTTATATCGTCAGCATGGCGATCTGCTTCGCAGCCACAGCAGCGAAGTGCTCAACGCTGTTCGTGAAGAAGCTCTCGCGCAACTGGAGCGCATGGAACTTCCGCGAAAAGGGAGCGAAAATTATGAACATACCGATCTTCAAGAACTCTTATCGCCAAACTATGCTCTCAACATAGCGCGAGTGCCGCTTGACATCAATCCGGCAGCTTCGTTCCGCTGTGAAGTGCCTAATTTATCGACGGCACTCTTCATGCTCCTAAACGACCGATGGGCAGAGACCGACATTTCACGTCGGAATCTTCCGGATGGAGTAATAATCGACAGTCTGGCGAATGCAAGCAAGCGATATCCGGAATTGGTCGGAAAATACTATAACAAGCTGGCAGATAATTCCAATCCGCTCGTTGCTCTCAATACCCTTCTGACCCAAGATGGCCTTTTCCTTTATGTCGGAAAAGGAGTTAAACTCGAGAAACCCCTTCAACTTGTCGATATCCTTCAGTATGAGGTTCCTCTACTGACGGCACGAAGGATGCTAATCGTGGCGGAAGAAGACTCGGAAGTCCGGTTGCTTGTGTGTGATCATACTCAAAATCCTGAGACACAACTTGTTAATCTCCAAACAATCGAGATTTTTGCTGAGAAGGATTCGAAAATCGATTTCTATGATTTGGAAGAGTCAACCGAGAAGACAACCCGTCTTTCCAGTCTTTATCTTAAGCAAGCCGGTGGCAGCCATGTAATTGTGGATGGTATGACGCTCTTCAACGGAGTGACACGCAATGAATACTACTGCACGTTGGAGGATCCGGATGCGGAACTGCATTTGATAGGTATGGGAATTGAAGACCTTTCGCGTCGGCTTGATACCTATTCGCATATAAGTCACAAAGCCGAGAGATGTCGAAGCACCGAACTATTTAAATATGTGGTCGATGATTCAGCAACCGGTGCTTTTTCGGGTCGGATATATGTAGCCCCCGGAGCACAAAAAACGGAAGCTTATCAGTCGAATCGCAATATTGTGGGGTCGGCTGAGGCAAGAATGTTTTCAAAACCTCAGTTGGAAATTTATGCCGACGACGTCAAATGCTCGCATGGCACAGCTATCGGTCAGCTTGATGCTCTCCAAGTTTTCTATATGCGGACACGCGGTCTGACTGATGCTACAGCCCGCACTCTTCTCAAACAAGCCTTTATGGCCGATGTTATAGACAATGTAAGGTTGACTGCGCTGCGCGACCGTTTACGTCAGCTTGTCGAATTGCGATTCTCTGGGGCGACCGGAGCGTGTGTCTCGTGCCACGGAGATTGCCACGTTAATACTGTAGACCCGGTTTAAATAGAGATTCTCATGGAGTTCGATATTAATAAAATCCGTTCACGCTTCCCTATATTGACAACTTGCGTGGGTAAAAGGCCATTGGTCTATTTGGACAATACCGCGACATCGCAGACACCGGCCGAGGTGGTAGACAGTATCCGATATTTCTATGAGCATACGAAGGCAAACGTACATCGCGGAGTTCATACTCTCTCTCAAGAGGCAACTGCCCTTCAAGAGAAATCGCGAATAAGAGTGCGCGACTTCATAAATGCTCGCTCCGAAGAAGAAATTATTTTTACGCGTGGCACCACAGAGGCTATCAATCTTGTGGCGGCTTCCTACGGAGGTGCTTTCTTTCGGGATGGAGATGAGATTATCTTAACGGTAATGGAACACCATGCCAACATTGTGCCCTGGCAATTGTTGCAAGCTCGACATAATATACGCTTGCGAGTTGTCGGCATAGACTCTCAGGGGCGTCTTGATCTTGATCAATATAAATCTCTGTTTAATGAGCGGACGGTATTTGCATCGTTTTGTCATGTGAGCAATGTGCTTGGGACTGTGAATCCTGTGGAAGAGATGGTTAAAATCGCTCATTCACATGGAGTTCCTGTCTTAATTGACGGTGCCCAGGCTTCTCCCCATCTCAATTTGGACGTGAAAGCGCTTGGAGCGGATTTTTATGCTTTTTCGTCTCATAAAATGTATGGGCCGACGGGAGTCGGTGTGCTCTATGGCCGAAAAGAGATACTTGAGAAAATGCCTCCTTATCAGGGTGGAGGAGAAATGATTAAGCACGTCAGCTTTAAAGAAACCACCTTTGCCGATCTTCCTTTCAAATTTGAAGCCGGTACGCCTGATTTTATAGATATTGCTGCCTTTGGCAAGGCTTTGGATTTTATCGAAGAAGTTGGAATGGATAATATTCATTCCCATGAACAAGAACTCTTGGACTATTGCACCGCACGCATGAAGGAAATTCCGAATATGCGAATTTTTGGAAACGCACCGGATAAAGCGGCTGTTATTTCATTCCTCGTCGGAGATATACATCCCTACGATTTAGGATTATTGCTTGATAAAATGGGTATTGCCGTTCGCACGGGTCATCATTGTGCTCAACCCTTGATGGAAGAATTGGGAATACCCGGAACTATCCGTGCCTCTTTTGCCGTCTATAATACCCGTGAAGAAGTTGATCTTTTTATTTCTGCTCTCAATCGGGTGCTGGCAATGTTTTAACTAACTTCTAAAACTGAAATGAAGGCTTCGGACATCTCGTTGATTATCTCGACTTATAATCGTCCTGATGCGCTGCGTGCTTGTCTGGATAGTGTTCGCCACCAATACGAATTGCCTGGAGAGGTTGTAATAGCTGATGATGGTTCAAGTGCTTCCACTCGGGAATTAATCGAAAGTATTCGGAAGGATTTTCCGATTCCCATTGTCCATGTATGGCATGAAGATGCCGGATTTCGATTGGCAAAAATTCGGAATCGTGCTATGGCACAAGCGTCCGGGCGATATTTGGTACAGATAGATGGCGACATCGTTCTTGAGCGACATTTTATTGCCGATCATGCCCGATTTGCAAAAAAAAATCATTATGTGAAAGGAGTTCGGGTCCGACTTGATGAAGCAGCCGGTCAACGCTATTGTGCCGGTGTGCAAAAAGAGATTCCAGGATTTTTAAGTCCGGGATTGATTGACCGACATAAATCGTTGCGATTTATCCCATTGGCAAAGTGGTTCGCTTCTCACTTCAAAAAAGGGACAGCCGGTGCACTGGGGTGTAATATGGCTTTTTTCAAAGAAGATATTTTGAAAATAAATGGCTACGATGAATCTTTTGAGGGCTGGGGACGTGAAGATGACGATCTGGCTCATCGACTTCATCGATCGGGTGTTGAAATGCGCGATGTCAGATTCGCTGCTATCTGTTTTCATCTGTGGCATCCGGAAAATTCGCGTGACAATGTCGAAGAAAATATAAGACTTTGTCGCGAAAGAGACGCGGCCGGAGTAATTAGAGCTGCAAAAGGGATCGACAGCTATCTTTAATTAAATTATCGTGAGTTCCGGAATTCTTTAGGCGACAATCCCGTGAATTTCTTGAAATATTTTCCGAAGAAAGACTGCGATTTGAAGTTGAGCTCATCGGAAATTTGCTGGATGTTGAGGTTAGACGATTTGAGCATCACTTGAGCTTCAAGTACCACATATCGTTCAATCCAATTGACCGCTGAAATGCCGGTTTGTGCTTTGATAGTTCTCGAAAGATGTTTGGCAGTAATTCCCAGTTTCCCGGCGTAGAAATCAAGAAATCTTTCCGATTTGAAATTCTCCTGCACAAGCTTGATGAATTTATCGGCTATGCGTCCTTGAGCAGATGGGATTTGCGTTTTTAAAGCTTGGAAAGGAATATATCCATAGCGATAGAAAAAAGTCAGAATTAAATGAACCACACACTCATAGCCATAAGGATTTTTCTGATCGTTTAGAATTTCGCGTAGCTGTTTGTGAAGTGCTATATAATGACTAACATCGTTCGGGTCGATTTGGACTATCGGATGCAGATTGATGACACTATAAATGTCGGAAGGATTAATAAAACGAAATATTGCATCTGTCATTTTACGCGACATTACAATAAACGAAGCATCAAAGTCACTGCTTGCCTCCACAGGACGCATAATCTGTCCTTGGTGGATGACAACTACACATGGAGCGACCACCTCGTTTTCAATCAAATTTATATTAACTTTGGCCCTTCCTTGCTTAACGAATATCACGGCCGAAGCGGAAAACTTAACCGGGTCAATGACAGAACTGAGAATATTAAGTGAAAACACATCGCTAACCCAAATATCCCGAGTGAGAATGTTGGATACACTTTCCGATAATTGAATATAATCGTAGTTCAGAACTGTATTTGAAGAAGACATGAAAATGGTGAAAATGGGAGGTGATGAGAAATAAACGCCAATCTTTAGGTTGCAAAAATAGTAAATTATTCTTATTGGTTCAAATTATACCGAAGAAAACAATATGTGTTGTTTGTTTATGCTTTTGTCGAGAGGAGGTTTTTTTGTATTTTTGCACTCATGAATACGTTATTGCGCGTCTGCTTTTGTGCATTATTTTTATTGTCCGGCTTGCAACTGGCCATGAGTTGTACATCGGCCATTGTATCTGCAAAAGCCAATCCCTACGGTCGCCCAATGCTTTGGAAACATCGCGACACATCCACAACTGACAATAAGGTGGAATATATACCCGCAAAGGATGGTGCACATGCATATGTGGCTCTTTATAATGCCGGAGACAGACGGCTGGAACAGGCCTGGACCGGATTTAATGATGTCGGATTCGCGGTAATGAATACCGCTTCCTACAATCTGAAAGACGATAACGTCAGCAATCGAAAAATGGATCGGGAGGGATTTCTGATGACGATTGCGCTGCGCACTTGTCGCACCGTCGATGATTTTGCCCGATTGTTGGAAACTCTCCCTCGCCCGATGGGAGTCGAAGCAAATTTCGGAGTTATAGATGCCACGGGAGCCGGTGCGTATTTCGAAACGAATAATCATTCCTATAAACGATTTGATTTGTCAGATGCTCCGGATGGCCTGCTGATTCGTACTAATTATTCCCATTCCGGTCGTCCGGGAGAAGGATATGGATATATACGGGAGCAGAATGCTGAAGATTTACTTCGGGAATATGCCGCCAAGGGAGAAATCACTCCCGAATTGTTAACCGAGACTGCAAGCCGTAGCTATTGGCATTCTTTGAAGAAAAAGGATTTCGCATCCTCTGTAGAAGGTGATCGGTGGGTGGTAGATCAAGATTTTATTCCACGTTTCAAATCGACGGCAACCATCGTTATCGAAGGGTGTAAGCCGGTTGCGAATGTTATGGAAATTACTCCCCGGTTTATTGAGAATCAATACATCATGTGGACGGGTTTAGGATTTCCTCCGTGTGCTGAAATTGTACCGGTATGGTGTAAGGAAGACGGTGTTGATCGTGAATTACGAGGAATTGGGGTAAACGGTCACTCCCCGATGGGAGATAGAGTGAAGGCCCGAAGAGCAGAAGTTTTCCCTATACGCAAAGGTAGTGGGGACAAATATATAGATATGCGGACACTGGTCAACTCCCATGGGACAGGCTATCTCCAAGTGCTTGTGCCACAGAATTTGAAAGTATATGAACAAATTCGCAAACAACGAGATCGCAGGCAAGGAAATAATAACTGAAAAATTCTCGATGGCTCGAGGTGAATTTGCCTGGGCTTTAATGGGACGGTTTGGTACTAAATGGTGGGTGGTTTTTAGTGTTTTAGTGGTCGGGGGATTGATATTGGCTGCCATTCTTTCCAGTCTTATCTGGATTTTGGTTTCCGCTATGTTAGTGCTCATAGTTTTCCCAATGATGGTTGCTTTCCTTTATATTTCCTATGGATTGAAACAAGAATGCTACTCAAACGCAATGCCTCATAGGGTAATGATTTCTTCTGAAGGGATCCGACTGAAGGTAGATGTCATGCCTAAGGTGACTGATGCTGAAGAAGAGGAAATACAGGAAATTTTACCTCTGAGACAATATGAAATTTTCTTTCCGAAACCTACAATCGGAAAGTATAGTGTTGAGAAGGAAGGAATCACGGTTCGCACCGAACCACCGATGAAGGGATTCGTGTGGTTGCCATATTCATCTTTTTCCTCGATGGAAGAATTCCAGTCGGTAATAGATATGATGACAGGATTCGGTAAAAATTAAAGAAATATGATTCCATATAAAAAGAACTACGTATGGGAATTTTGAAAGATGGTCGTCGCCGCTATTGCTTCGTTATGGAAATGGAGGTAAGAGACTATGAGTTGGATTGTGAACAGATTGTGAATAATGCCAATTATCTGCATTATTTCGAACATACGCGCCATAAATTCTGCGAGCAGGCTGGTATGTCCTTTATTGATATGCATAATTCGGGAATAGATGCAGTTGTAAGAAAAATAGAGGTGGAATATCTGAGTTCACTGCGAGGAGGCGACACATTCATCAGTGGATTACGGTTGGAAAGAAAAGGAGCCCGGTTCATCTTTCATCAGGATATCATGAAATCAGGGGGAGAAATTGTGTGTGAAGGTTTGGTGACGGTTGTAGTGCTGAAAAACGGACGTCTATCAAGGGGCGATGAACTTGCCGTAATTTTCAAAAAATATATATCCTGAGCTTTTTCATTATGAATCTTTCCGATTCGAGAATCTATTCTTTGGCTTTTTCGATGCTGAAAGGCGCCGGAATGAAGCTTTTGCGCCATGCGGAGGAGTGTGGAGTCGATGTAGTTGACTTTTTTCAGCTTCCGACTTCAGAACTTGTAAGCCGATTATCTCTTCGGAAAGCTGCAGTTGTGGATGATATGTTGCGTCGAGAAGCTCTTGAGCGGGCAAAAGAAGAGCTAACCTTCTGTGACAGGCATTCTATCCATACTCTCTTTCCTGATTCAGAAACATATCCGGCAAGATTGTTGGAATTGGAGGATGCTCCGACAGCGCTCTATGTATTAGGAAAATGTGACCTAAATGCTTCAAAAACACTTGCTTTTGTAGGTACACGTACCCCGACTCCTTATGGAGTGAATTTTACTTCCGAAGCTGTCCGGGATTTGGGACAGATGATATCTCCGGTAATAGTCAGCGGACTGGCCTATGGAATTGATTCTACAGCTCATTTAACTGCCTTGGAGACCGATACTCCTACGGTAGGAGTGGTAGCGCATGGGCTTGATACGATTTATCCCTCTGCACACCGAGATTTGGCACGACGGATTGTTAAGGCCGGAGGAGCACTTGTATCTGAATATCCACATGGAGAACGACCATTCCGAGGACGTTTTTTGGAACGGAATCGGATCGTTGCCGGTTTATCCGATGGATGTGTGGTTGCGGAAAGCGATATTAAAGGAGGTGCAATGTCAACGGCCGCAATCGCCTTCGGTTTGGATCGAGAAGTAATGGCGCTCCCCGGACGCGTAAGCGACCGAAAAAGTGCCGGTTGCAACCATCTCATACGGAAGAATAGAGCGTGGCTTGTGGGTAATGCTGCGGATATTGCCTCTGCAATGAATTGGAGTCTGGGAAAGCCGGCTGTCAATGCCTGCGACCGGTCTCTCTTTCCTGAGCTTGAAGAACCTCAAAGATCCATATTTGAAACACTGTCTGCATCTCCCGAACCATTACCACTTGACGTACTTCATACCTCTACCGGTTTCCCGATTGCGCTACTGATGGCTCAGCTTGGCGAAATGGAGTTTGACGGTTTGGTGATCCGCTATCCGGGCAATAGATATCATCCGGCATAAAGTGACCCTGACCACGGGATTTTCAATCCCACGATCAGGTAATGGAGTAATAAAAAAGATACAAAATAAGATTGAGAGGGTCAGATACGGTCAAGCACCGTTTCCACCAGACGCCGAACGTGTGGTTTATAATCCGTATTGGCTGTGGTCAGTCTGCGTTCAGCGATTATGCAGCATACCGTCATAGCCTTGTGACCCAACATCTTTGCCATACCTTGGAGACAGGCCGATTCCATCTCAAAGTTAGTTATTGGGCGTCCATGATAACGGAAGCTTTCAATTTTTTCATTTAAATCAGGATCAGCAAGTTTCAATCTTACCATCCTTCCTTGTGGAGCGTAGAATCCCACAGCTGCGATCGTATAACCCCGATGCATATCATCGCGTCCTATCCGCTCGATAAGTTCCGGATTTGCATCTACAGTGTAAGGAGCCGCCCATAGGGCGTCCCAGTTTACATGTTCGCAAAATTGCTTTTCAAACTCAAGGTCACAAACACGATCCCGATCAGCATAGAAATTCAGAATTCCATCAAATCCCATTCCTTTTTCGGCCATTACAAAGTCGCCGATATGTAGGTCTTCCTGAAGAGAACCGGATGTGCCGATTCTGACCATTTCAAGAGTCCGATGTTCGGGCCGGATTTTTCGTGTAGCGAAGTCTATATTTGCAAGTGCATCCAATTCAGTCACTACAATCTCGATATTATCGGGACCGATACCGTGAGAAATGCACATTAATTTCTTTCCTTTATAAGTTCCTCCTACGGCATGGAATTCTCTCGACGAAACATTGTAATCGATTGTATCGAAATATGAAGCCACCATATCTACCCGACCCGGGTCTCCGACAAGGATAATCTTATCGCGTAACTGATCGGGACGAAGATGAATGTGGAAAACCGAGTTATCATCGTTTATAATAAGCTCAGAGGCTGGAATTACACGAGAATTGTCCATATTATACACAAAATTTATAAGGAGATTATTTCTAAAGTTGAAGAACCCTTCTAAAGTATAACCTCGTTTTGCTCTTTATAGTTCAAATCGAAGCTGCCGCACCAGTTTTTTTGATAGAAAGAGCCCGCACTCCAATTACAGTGCAGACAGCGAGCATCCCGACACCGCAAAAGAAAATAAAAGGGAAAGAGGTTGCATCTACTATTAGTCCCCATCCTCCGGAAGCCAATGCACCCCCTGCAGCAAGAGCCATTGACATGTATGAGTATATCCGTGCGTAGTCTTTGCTTCCAAAGACAGCGCGGGTAAGCATTGCCGTTTGAACGGTGACTCCTGCGTAAGCCCATCCAAAGAGGAAAGCTCCAGTAATAATGGTGCCTATTCCCCAATTCCCTTCAATCATCAATAACAACCCGATTATTCCCCCCAGTGTCGTAACTAAAACTCCGGCCAGACAATTACGGTCATTGATATGGCCTAAAGCTAATTTTCCAATCATGACTCCCGTCATCACCGATGAGGCGGCCAGTGCCCCTTGCTCAAGGGTGAATTTAAGAGATGTGACATAATTTGGAATGAAAAGATTAAGAGTGGACATAGCCATCATCAGGAAAGAAAAGACCAATATACCATAAAAAACAGGCATCTTTTTCGCGTCTTTAACCGAGATTCCTTTTGCAATCGGTTGATCGGAATTTCCCCCAGGCAGATTTAAGGAATTCTCTCCATATGGAAGAAGACCCTTGTCGGCCGGATAATCCCGTAAGAATATCATCAAAAGGGGGGTATTCACAAGAAGTACAAGAAGTCCGAAGGCTATGTAGGCCCATTCCCATCCGTAAGAAGTAATTATTGCAGCCCCGATGGGATTGAAAATAATCCCTCCTACTCCGGAGGCTGCCGAACAGATACCCATCAAGAGTCCGACTTTCACACGAAACCATCGGTTGATCAATGTCGGAAAACTAAGATAGAGTAGAAAGGCCACTGATATGCCAAGCAATCCACCGGCTATATAAAATTCCCAAAGTGAAGAGCAGAAACCCATCCAACAAAGTGTCAGTCCCATTAAGGCTGAATTCCCGGAGAGAAGCCATCGGGCACTATATCGCTCAATGAGTTTACCGCCAAGAGGCAAAATCAGAGTTGAAGCCACATACATAATCGACATATAGAGACCAAATTCTCCTACACTTACTCCTAATGCAGAGCTGACTGGCTTGTAGAAGATTCCGGCACAACTGAAAGCTATACCTATATTTACTCCCATTATCAGGCAGCAACAAGCCACCACTACGAACCCGTAGTGAAGCAATCTTATTTTTTTTGCAGAAGTCATTGGTTGAGATGGTGTGGGTATATTGTAATATTTGAAGTATGCAAAGGTAGTGAAAAATGTCCAATTTAAAAATATTAGCGATAGAGGGCGAACCGGCTATTGTCGGCTCACCCTCTATCAACATAAGATATATGAATAGAAAGCTTTTTCTTAATTATTTGATATTTAGATCTGAAAGAATTTGATCGATATGCTTTTCAGCTTTTTCCACGGTTGTCTCATATTCCTCTGCCGAAGGCATATCTTCTCGTACTTCGATATAGAATTTAATTTTAGGTTCGGTACCGGAAGGACGAACAGATACTTTATCGCCTGCTTCTGTGAAGAATTGTAAGACATTGCTGGTGGTCGGGAAATTCATCTTAGTGATCTCTCCCGTCTTAACGTTACGGTAATTGAGATCTAAATAATCCTTTATCATTACCACTGGTGATCCGGCAATTTCTTTTGGAGGATTGGAGCGGAAATTCTTCATCATCGCAATGATTTCGTCAGCTCCGGATTTACCGGGCCGAACCACGTTGACTACTCTTTCACGTGAAAAACCATACTGACGATAAATTTCAATAAGAAGTTCGTAAAGGTTCATACCTTTGTCAGCAGCCCAGGCTGCCATTTCCGCCATCAGGGAATTGGCTGAGATAGAATCCTTATCGCGAGTGAAGGTTTCGGCCAGGAAACCATAACTTTCTTCTCCTCCACCAATATAAGTGCCTTGGCCTTCCATGTCACGCATCACGTTGGCAATCCATTTGAAACCGGTATAGCAATCGAAGCATTTCACATTGTTAGCATCGGCGATCCGGCGGATTGTCTCTGTGGTTACAATAGTTTTCACACAGTATTCATTGCCCTTGATTCGGTCAAGTTCAGCATAGCGGGTGATGATATAATAGAGCAACATCATGACCAGCTGATTACCGTTAATAAGTTGGTATTCGCCTTTTTTGTCTCTGACAGCTAAAGCGATTCGATCTGCATCGGGGTCGGCAGCAAGCACAATATCCGCTCCAACTTTCCGGGCTTTCTCAATAGCCATTTCCAATGCTTCGTGGTTTTCCGGATTGGGTGAAGCGACTGTCGGGAAATCACCGTTATGTATGTCTTGTTCAGGCACGTGAACCACTTCGTTAAATCCCCACAGTTCAAGAGACCGATAGGTAAGCCGTGTGCCCACTCCATGAAGAGGAGTATAAACGATTTTGAGATCCGAATGGCGTTTGTCGCTTTCCGGGGAAAGAGACAATGTATGCACATCGGCCAAGAATTCCTGGTCCATTTTCGGACCGATTATTTCAATCAGTTTTTTATTAGGAGTGAATTTGATTTGGTCGACGGATGTAATGGCTTCAACATATTCAATTGTTTTCACATCGTGTGGCGCGATCATTTGAGCGCCATCGCTCCAATATGCTTTGTATCCGTTGTATTCCTTTGGATTGTGGCTGGCCGTTATCATCACCCCGCTTTGACAACCGAGTTTGCGGATTGCATAAGAAACTTCAGGGGTAGGACAGCCGTCATCGAAGAGATAGACTTTAATACCGTTGGCTGAAAATATGTCAGCTGCCAGTTGAGCGAATTTACGAGAATTGTGACGAACGTCGAAACCTACTACCACGCTGATTTGAGGCATCTCCTTAAAGCAGTCGTTCAAATAATTTGCCAAGCCTTGGGTGGCTGAGCCTACAGTGTAGATATTCATTCGGTTTGAGCCAGCGCCCATGATTCCTCGCAAACCACCGGTTCCAAATTCAAGATCCTTATAAAAAGCTTCGATCAAAGGAGTCTTATCCTCGGCATCCAACATAGCCTTGACTTCCATTCGGGTTTCTTCATCATATTGGGGGCTGAGCCATTTTTGAGCTTTGGCCTCGACAGTCTTCAATAATTCGTTGTCCATATCTCTTTTTATTTGAGAAAAGAAAAAAATCGGGTTAAAATTAGATTTATCTCTCCTTTGAACCCATGTGGATTTCAAAAGAGTATATTCTTTTACAATTAAACGCAAAATTAACATAAAAAGTTGATGCGCCCAATCGGGCAGTTTGAAGGAAATTTTGTAATTTTGTTCTTTGAACCGCGACTTCCAGGTATAGGGGGTCTAAATTCTATTGATAACCAATATGATACAATCAATGACCGGTTTCGGGCGTGGCGTTGCTTCTTCTGAGACAAAAAAAATTATCATAGAACTCAAGTCGCTTAACAGTAAGCAGCTTGATCTGTCCATGCGTGTGCCTTCCTATTTCCGAGAGTTGGAAGTTTCGATGCGCACGGAATTGGCACGGATTCTGAAGCGAGGAAAGATTGATGTAAGTGTGGTCGTCGAGAGTTTAGTCCCCGAAGCGTCAGCAACTATCAATGTAGAAGTTGTGAAAAAATATAAAATGCAAATTGAGGAGATGGCAACCCAGCTTGGGCTTCCTGAACCGATAGATTGGTACAATACATTGCTGCGGCTTCCTGATGCGCTTCGGACGGAATTGAAGATGATCGACCGCACAGATGAAGAGGCTTTTCGGCGCGCTTGCATGGAGGCTGCAGAAGCTTTGGTGAATTCGCGTTCCGCAGAAGGCGAGCGCCTTTTTGATTTTTTTATTCTTAAAATTGACAATATAACTCAATTACTTTCTGAGGTCGAGCCTTTTGAAACCACGAGAGTCTCTCGAATCAGACAGCGTCTGGAGGAACAATTGTCCAAACTGGACAGCGTGGAATATGAGAGAGGGCGACTGGAACAGGAACTCATATTCTATATTGAAAAACTTGACGTAACAGAAGAAAAAACTCGCCTTCGTTCTCACCTCAATTATTTTCTTGATACTCTTAACCTTCCGGTTGACTCCGGACAGGGAAAGCAACTTGGTTTTATAGCTCAGGAAATGGGTAGAGAAATCAACACCTTGGGGTCAAAATCCAACGATGCCGAAATGCAAAAGTTGGTAGTAAGAATGAAAGATGAACTTGAACAAATCAAGGAGCAAGTGCTTAATGTGTTATGAAAGGAAAGATTATTATACTTTCAGCCCCCTCCGGCACAGGAAAATCCACTGTCATTAACCGATTGATGCGAATTTCCGATCTTCATTTAGGATTTTCCATTTCAGCAACCAGCCGTTCACCGCGAGTTGGTGAGATGGATGGCAGGGAATATTACTTTATCACCGCTGAAGAGTTTAATCGTAAAATTCAGGCAGATGATTTTGTAGAATATGAGGAAGTTTATACCGGTACATATTACGGTACTCTCAAGAGCGAAGTGGAGCGGGTTTGCAACGACGGGCTCAATCTGGTGATGGATATTGATGTCAAGGGCGGAATGAATGTTAAAGAAATTTATGGGAATCGAGCCCTTTCAATTTTCTTGGAACCTCCCAGTATTCAAGTCCTTGAACATAGGTTGCGCGGACGTGCCACTGACTCGGAAGAAATAATTGCCAATCGATTGGCAAAGGCGGAGTATGAACTCAGTTTCGCCCCGTATTTTGATATTGCGATAGTCAATGACAATCTTGAAGAGACAGTGGAGAAGGTTGCAAAAGCTATAAGGGAGTTTATAACCGAATAATCCGACGAGAAGTCCTTCTGAATTTTGGTGACAGGAATTTATGGCGGTTCGTTTGACCCAATTCACTTAGGCCATCTTTCGGTAGCATCTTATGCCCTTGAGAATGCCGGATTGGATGAGGTGTGGTTGATGGTGACACCTTTGAATCCGTTAAAATCCGTTTCTCCTCCGATGTTTTCGGACCAAGATCGACTTAAAATGGCGGCCCTTGCAGTGGACTCTTTACGCCATGTGAGGGTTTCGGATTTTGAAATGAATTTGCCACGGCCGTCGTTTTCCTATCATACTTTGAAGATGTTGGCAAACGAATATCCTAATCGGAAATTCTGCCTGATTACAGGAGCCGATAACCTACGAGACTTTCAGAAATGGCGTAATCCGGGGGAAATTTTGCGTGAATTCGGCTTAATCGTTTATCCACGTCCGGGAGTGAAAATTACCCCAGACTATATTCAATCGCTGGAAAAAGAGTATAAGACATCGGGCTCTATTCTGTATCTTGGAGCTGCCCCCCAGCTGGATATTTCTTCCACTCAATTGCGGACTTTTCTTAATGCAGGCACCTATGAATCCCTTTCCCCTTTTATGCCTTCAAGGGTTATCGAGTTTTTGCAAAAGTCAGAAGGTAAAGTTGGATAAGAAATGGGAGATTAGAATAGTTTTTCTATTTCAGTTTCTGCTATGATCCGATAGATAGGTAATCCATCCGGGGTTAACGCTGAAGAAGGAAGACTGAACAGTTCACTGACAATGTGTTCCATTTCTATGCCGGTCAGTTTTCGCCCTTTACGGATGGCTGCGGATCGAGCCATAAGCAGAGTTATATGTTGGCGCATATCTTTGATCGGTGAATCCTCTTTTCCGTATTCTATCGACGCATCACTAATTGAATCAATGACTCTGACAATAAGTTGCGCAGCATCGAAATCTTTTAAATCTGCTGGAACTCCTACAATCTTCCATTGATTCTCATCCTCTTCTTCAAGTCGGAATCCGAGCTGATGTAGGGGCACGGCAATTTCTTCGAGGAGTTCGGCTTGAGTCTCATCTAAAATCAGACTTTCCGGAAAAAGAGATTGCTGAGAAGCTAACTCTCCATTTTGACCCGATGCAATTGTACGCTCAAATAAAATTTTGACGTGTGCCCGATGCTGATCGATAACCATCAGTCCCTCACGCGAAGGCACGAGGATGTATTTTAATGCGAGTTGCATACAGACTGCACCGGGTACATCTTCTTTTTCATCAATAGGAAGTTGTGTAGATTCAATTTTTTCCGGATGCTTTTCGGCCTCACTCATAAAAGAGTCGTAAAGACTTTGCCAATTGGTTGACTGCTGAGTCGGACGATGGACAGAGCTGCTTGACTTTGATTTGCTTATGGGAGTGGTTGGATTGGCAAAATATCGTTCGAAGGGATTATAGCCTTCCGGAACCTCTATTTTGGGAGGAGAGGGCGTTTCTCCATCGTGAAGGGGTTGAAGGGGTAGAGCTTCCGAGTTGAAATCAATAGAAGGTACGGCAGCATATTTACCAAGAGAGGCTTTTATGGCGACCGTAAGTATTTTCCAGATTTCTTGTTCGTTCTCGAATTTTATTTCATTTTTAGTTGGATGAATATTGACATCAATTGTTTCAGGATTTACCTCAAACTTAATAAAATAACAAGGCTTGGCGTCCGAGGGAATGAGCTTCTCGAAGCAATTGGCGATAGCCTTTTGGAAATAAGGATGTCGCATATTTCGTCCGTTCACAATTAAATATTGCAATGGATTGTGGCGTCGGGCATTTTCCGGTCGTGAAACAAAACCGGTTATTTTAACCAGCGATGTATCGACATCAACCGGAATGAGCTGCATATTGAGGTTATTTTTCCATAGGTCAGCAATTCGTTGTTTAAATGATCCGGGACGTAAATCCATGGGTTTTCCGTTTCCTCGGTCAATTGACATCCGAATATTATTATTGACTAATGCTAAGCGCTCAAATTCTCGGGAGATATTAGCAAGTTCTACATTGTCGCTTTTTAGAAATTTACGTCGAGCCGGAACGTTGAAGAAGAGATTCTTAACCATTATATTAGTCCCCTTCTCACAAACTGCCGGTTCTTGTTTTTCTACTCGGGAGGCCACAATCTCCAGTTGTGTGCCAATCGGGTCATCAGCTGTGCGCGTCCGGACTTGCACCTGCGAAATAGCACAAATTGAGGGGAGTGCTTCTCCCCGGAAGCCCATGGTTCGCAGAGTAAACAAATCAGTCGCTTTGTTGATTTTTGAAGTAGCATGCCGTTCAAAAGCCATTCGGGCGTCAGTGACACTCATTCCCCGACCATTGTCGATAACTTGTATGAGTGTCCTTCCCGCATCTTTGATGATTATGCGAATATCGGTTGCTCCGGCATCAACAGCATTTTCAACCAATTCCTTAATGACTGACGCCGGACGTTGAATTACTTCTCCGGCAGCAATTTGATTGGCTACAGAATCAGGTAGAAGATGAATTATATCACTCATTCTTTTTTTCTTCTTCAATCACAACTTTTTCTTCCAAAGTGATGCCTTCGGAAACGCCTTCGCTGGATGTTTTTTCAATAAATTCGGTTTCGACTATTTCTGATTTTTCTGCCGGACCATTTTCGGAGTCGTTTATTCCTTCAGGGGACGGAGGAGGAAGCGGGCGGAATCCACGAGAACTTAAATTTTCGTTTGGCGCTCTAAAATAATTTTCCAATTCTTCGGAGATTTCACCCAAGTCATCAGCCCAATGCCATCTGTCTTCGTACCATTCCCTCTGGGGACGTATCGATTCATACCATTTAAAGCCCGGAAGGAAATGCTGATTAGCTTTAACCAAAAAGAGAGGTGTGGTCGTACCCGTAACTTCAGGCCACATTTTCAACCTGTCGATTTTCCTATCGCTAAGATTTATAGTCAGGAAGCTGCTCTCCGCTGTCACGAGACGAGAATAAGTGGAGTCGTTGTCTTGTGGAAGGAAGATTGTCTGGACATTACCGCTGACATCGAGCCGTCGCAGATCCTTATCTTCGAACCATGCCATCATTTCTCTGCCGGTGAGTTGATTATAGAAATCTTCTTCGACATGTTCACCCATCATGCCGTAATCGGGAAGATGTGCCCAATCAGCTGTGGAGTCATTAAAATGAACCTGAATCTCATTGCCGTAGACTTGGCGCTCTCCACTCCAAACTACCGGTTTTTGATATAGGTAGAGAATAGAATCAAATTCAACCATGACCATGGAGTCCGCCACTCCCTGAAGGTCTTGATTAAAGAAGCGGGCACGATGGAAAGCACGGGCTACATGAAAATCCTTGATTAATTCTGTGGAATCTGGAATTACGGTCAGAGAGTCCAAAGATACTTCAGGTTGGGCTCCTTCTGCCGGTTCTTGTCGTGGGGAATTGTCGGATAAGAGTTTACCGTCACTCGATTCAGGATTGTCGGGTTGAGTGGTCCCGGATGAGATGATTCGGGGAACCGATGTTGAGGTTAGTTTAGTCGAATCAATAGGTAAAGGCACTTTGATAGTTCGACTCTCGATAAAAGTTAAAATGGTATCAGCCCGCAAAAACAGGGTGTCCGGCCGGGAATACTCCATTAAAATTGGATAGTAGGTAGCCAAAGCTTCACGTGTCGAATCGTTATACATGGCATATCCACCGATGAGAGTCGTTTTATTGGCCGTGTCGGTCAGTACGACGGGCTGAGCATTTTTCAAAGGATCCCGATAGCTGAAGGCTTTACTGATACGGGTCAGTTTATCATAAATGATGGAATCCCCTTCGAGTGTAGTCACATTGTTATTGCTGTCCCGATGAATGATGGTGGAACGCGAATTCATAACGGCCATCTCGGAAGCTGTATTGTACCATCCGGTCTTAGTCAGAATGGTGTCATTGTCCCCAACAATTTTTGTTGGGCTGACAATTCGCGCGATATGTGTAGCCGTGTTATAGAGAAGCGTGTCGGTAAACATCCGAAAGTTATCACGCTTATTCACCAATACCACATCGTGATAGAATTCAGCTTCTTTGGTCGAGGGAGAATATTGCCCGAAGAGGGAAGTAAGAGTATTGACTTTGTCGTCTATTTTACCCCCGCAATCGTACCATCCTAATTCAGTCGTCAGGTCATAGTCAAGAGAATCGGTTGTGAGAGTGACGCTGCGGTTGATAAGACGCACTGTTCGTTCCGTCGGGCCACAACGAAGACGGGCACGTCTTTCGTTGCCATTATAGAAAAGTTTGTCAGCATACACAAACAGAGTGTCGCCTTGTTGCATTTTTACATGTCCGAATGCATCCAGTGAATTTAGCTCAGGATAATAATATGCCGAGTCACAAAACATCCACATCCCACCCTGGCGGAAACGAACATCTCCGCTTACAATCTGGTGCTCTTGCAAGTCGTTTTCTCTGCGATAGAGTGAATCGGCTTTTTCGAGAAATACTTTGTCTTGCCGGTAGCGGTTAGCTGTTGGAATCTCCGGATGAATCGGTCGCGTTGGTTTGGGGCGAGTGTAAGATTCTTCTTTAACTGTTTTCGTAGTGTTCTTTTTAGTTTGACCATTGAGTATAGCTGAACTGATGACACCCATGAAGATAATCATGACTGCCATCACTAACCAGCGCATCGGATTCAAGCGGATAATCTTGAACATCTGTTTTAAAATCGGTCAGGATTATTTTTTACCTTTTACCCAACCATTGTAGCGGAAGTCGCAATTTTCCCATCCGTCTTCAATTCTGACATATGTCTGTTTAATCTGTTTTTCCACCCATTCTTTGAGGATTTCATTTTTCCGGTTCGCCTCATACATCTGACGCAGCAGATTGTAGTCCTCGCTAAGGGTTGCCCGGTGTCCGTCGACGCGTTTGGTTAACCGTACGATAGCCACTACATCCTTGTTTCGGCTCGGGTCTTTCATGATGAAAGCTTCGGAAATGTCCCCTTCTTTCATTGATTCGATGTGGCGTGCTACTTCTTGTGGAAGATCTTGCATTTCAAAGCGCGAACTCCCGGTTTTTTGGTTTACCATAGTGCCTTTGTTGTTGCGCGTATCCTTGTCTTGAGATATGAACCGGGCTGCTTCTTCGAAAGGAATCTTGTCGGCTACAATCTCTTTGCGAAGTGAATCGAGTCGGTTGACAGCGGTGGTGAGTTCTTGAGTGGATACTTTGGGTGTCAGAAGGATATGGCGTACGTTTGCTTGGTCGCCTCGTTTCTCAATAAGTTGGATTATATGATACCCATATTCTGTTTCCACAATTCGACTGACTTTCTTTGGATCGGAGAGATTGAAAGCAACTGCTGAAAATTCAGGTACAAAGTCTGCCCGGCTGTGAAATCCGAGTTCACCTCCTTGCATTGCCGAGCCGTCTTCGCTATACATGATTGCAAGTGTAGCGAATTCAGCTTCTCCGTTGTTGATGCGATCCGAGTAGTCGCGCAGACGAGCTTTGACATCCTCTATCTCTTGCTGTGGAATGACAGGATTGATGGTGATAATTTGTGCTTCCACTTGCATCGGTACAAAAGGAATACTATCGGTCGGCAATTTGTCAAAGTATTTTCTCACCTCGGCCGGAGTGGCTTTTACATTTTTGGTCAAAGATTTCTGCACTTCTTCGACAACATATTGATTTTTCATCACTTCAGCCAGTTGCTCGCGAAGTTGTGGCAGGGGTTTGCGGAAGTATTCCTCCACTTTTTCGCGCGACCCAAGATTAGCGATAAAGAAGTTAATGCGTTTTTCCACGGCATTGCTGATTGTGCCGGCCGGAGCTTCAATGGTGTCGAGTTTAGCTTGATTGAGATAAAGTTTTTGCACGGCAATATCTTCCGGAATCAGACAAAAAGGATTTCCAGACGGGAGAGAGCCATCATTACGCATCTGAGCATATTGTTCTTCTACATCGGAACGGAAAATCGCTTCGTCGCCGACAATCCAAGCGACTTCATCAATAATGTTTGTTTTGGTTTGAGCTACGGCCGCTATTGTGGCCAGTGCAGCAAGTGTAATTCCTAAATGTTTCAGTCTCACGGTGGTGAAAAATTTTGAGAGTAGGTTGAGTCTGTCGAAATTCATTTATTTGAAGAGGAGAGGGGGTTGGCGTGAGGAATCATACGGTGTTTGACCGGATCGAAACTCACAGCCTTGAGCTTACCTGTCTTTAATGCGTTGTTGAAAAGCGATTGCATTAAGCGTGCGTCCATGTCACGTTTGCCGCTTTGAATCATACTTTCTTGTATCTGCTCTTTTGCAAATGAGTATGGCATGACATCGCCGCTTTTCAGGAATTCTGTAATATGAAGAAAATAGGTTGATCCATTATATTCGGTCTCAAAATTTACGGTTGATTCTACAAATGCATCTGCATCGTAAAACCGATAGGGAATTTGGTCGGCTACGACTTCCCAGTCTACCCATCGATTTCCGAACCAGTCGTATTGCATGGCTCCTTTCAGACCGTATTTTTCAAGTTTGTCGATGCTTTCTGTGGTTGCAGAAAAAACCCATTGTCGAATATTTTCCAATCGGTCTGCATTGGATGGAACTTTTATATATATACCTTTAATGACTGGGTGTTCTAATCTCATGTCGTCAGCATTGGCTTCATAATATTTTCGAATATCCGCATCATGGATAGCCAAGGGAGTATTTTCTTTTTTGCGACGGCGATATTCCATCATGATCAATCGATTTCGATAATCTGCCACCATTCGGTTAATCCGATCCATGTCCGGCAGATTTTCCGTGGCCATGTCTACAAGAATCAAATCTTGAACCCATGTGTCCACAATAGAATTAAAAAGGACGATGCTGTCTTCTTCAGCCAATCCTGCCGGAATATGCCGAACTACATCTTGCATTGTGAGTATGGAATCGCCGACACTAAGCAAGACTAGTTCTTCCGACACTTTGGGTGTTTCTTCGCGATTACAACTGCCAAGCCATCCGATGGCAGCTGCAATTAGTGTGAGGAATATGGGCTGAAAACGTTTCATCTCAACTTGCAAAGGTAGTCATTTTTTTTTAAAAGCTCAAACTGCCGGGTCACATTGACTTTCATACAATAAGACGATACATCATTGCTGACGTATCGCCTCAGTGAGTAAAAAAATTCGTTTATTGCTTTTAATGTTATTTGACCTTTTTCAGCACATTAGGATAGACCTTTATCGGATATTTTTTCAAAAGCTCTTCATTCCATTGTTGCTGAAGCTGATTTTGATAATCTGTTGTCACCTGACCGCGTACATCAGAGGCTTCTTCAGGTTGATCCAGAATCCGAGGTTCGAACATGAATGCTGTGGTGTAGCGTGATGATTTGGGTTGCACTTCCGGTCCATCGAATACCAAGTAATCGACCAACGGGTTGTCTCCTTTTGCAACAATAACACGATCAATTTGGAGCTTCCCGGGGAAATTCTTACGCAGTTTCATTTGCATTGAATCGGCAGGTAGGGTACTCATGAGTTGACGGGCTTCCTGCGCAATGCTGTCGCTTGTAGCTTGAATAAGCCATCCTTTTGCGTGCGGCCGGTCCCATTTATACTCGTTTCGGTGAGTTTGGAAGAATTCTTCCAAGCCTTTGGTGTCTTGTGAGGCTTTATCCCAAACTTTGCGTACACTTGCTTCATAGAGTAAGCTGCCGTCACGATATTCTTTTAGTAGATTTCTATATTCCGGTTCTTCTTTTTCCAAACGATCCATTTCCTCATTGACGGCTACTTCGTTGAGTGCCCACATTTGATAGCGAGCGAATTGATCAAGAGCGGCAGCAGGATCTGGAATTTCTCTGGTATTGAGAAGTTTGAAGAAATCACGACGGGTGATTTTTTTGACAGGTTTCTTCCCGATTGTCATTATTACCGCATTTGATTCGGGACCGCGATAGAAGCGTTCGAAGAACAAAGAATCCAAACCGTGGACAGCAATGTATTTTGTCATTTCTTCCATCGCTGGTTCATAGACTACTCCATTGTGGCGTTTCATCAAGCGGTCTGTCTGTTGGTTAAGTACCATCTCAAACCGTGGGTCTTGTTGATTGCGAGTGCGGTTAATTACCAGTGATTTTATTTCATCATAGGAAGGAGCCGGCGCTCCTTGATGGCGTAAAATAATATGGTAGCCATATTTTGAGCGGATGGGACTTGAAATTTCACCGTCTGAAAGCGCAAAAGCGGCAGCGTCAAACTCCGGAATCATCTCTCCGGCTGAGAACCATGAAAGCTGTCCTCCCTGACGTGCTGAAGCTTTGTCGTCAGAATTTGAAGCAGCGGTCGCCGCAAACAATTCGGGATGAGTTTTTACTATGTCGTACAAACTGTCGATCTCATGTTTGACTTTTTGTTCGATTTCAGGAGGGCAGCCTTCGGGTGCCATTTTGAGAATATGAGAAACAAGCACTTTCCCACGAGCCGGGCGATGTTTGGAACCGCGGATAATATGGTAGGTGTTAGGGGTTTCGATAACCTCGGAAATTGTTCCTTCGGGAGTAGTAAAGACAGCTTTTTCAAAAGTGTAAGGATATTTTCCCACAGTGATGTATGTCATCACCCCATCGCGAGATGCAGAGGATTTGTCTTCGGAGTATTTTGTAACCATTTCGCTCCAGGATGCTCCGTCAAGGATGGCTTGGTGAATCGAATCCATAGTAGCACGAGTTTCCGAAGAGGAAGGCCCGTTACGCTTAAATTTCATTAGATGAACGGCCTCAGCTTCTTCGCTATTCCATTTGGCATACTCGTCGACTAAGGAATAGATATAGGTAGAGTCAGCCATATATGGAGCGGCCAGTTCTGCTCTGTATTGAGCCATCTCCTTTTTGAAAGAAGGGAGGGTGTCAAGTCCGTCTGCCAAAGCGTCTGCAACCTTGAGTTTGTATAATTTAAACATCTCAGCGTATTCTTCAATAGGCTGTGCTTCCAATTGCTGACGACTGTTCTTGTGGAAAAGGTATTCAAATTCCGACAAAGGGATGTCGACTCCGTTGATTGTCATTACTACCGGATCTTTTGCAGCCCATGCCAAAGCGACAGCGGCAATTGCACCGGCAGCCATTAGTGGCTTTTTCATATAAGGAGGTTAGTTTTTGGTTCTTATAATTGCTGAGTAGTCTGCGCTTAAAAGTAATTAAGGCAATTGACCGATGGAATAGAATAAAAATCGGTCTTAGACTTTATTCCATTATTCTTAACGGAGCCTAAGGCCGAAAATTATATTTTGTAAATGATTTTAATGAGATAGGGTAGGGAGGAGACTCAGATTGCGGTCCACCCCCCATCGGCAGCAATTATTTGGCCGGTAATATACCGGGAACCATCGGAAATTAGAAAAAGACATAGAGGTGCTATGTCGGAAGGGTGTCCCATTCGCTTCATGGGACAGCGATGTGTATAAGCTCGTACGAACTCTTCGCGTTGATTGTCGAAGATTCCTCCGGGGCAGACACAATTGACCCTGATTGCGTATTTCCCCAGCCATGAAGCCAAATAGCGGGTGAAGTTAATTATACCCCCTTTGACTGCGCAGTATTCGGCCGGTGATGTGCCACCATATTCTTCGTAGATGGTGAAGTCGTTCCCCACGATGCCATAAATTGATCCGAAATTTACGATGGAACCACTTTTTTGCTGTTCCATCACCTTGCTTACTTCTTGATTGATGAAAAACACGGGGTTAAGTTGGATTTTCACATTTTCTTCCCAGTGTTCAAAAGGAGTTTCTTCAAATTTGTATTTCCCCCAATCGCGGGTATGGGGATAAGCAGCATTTACCAATCCATCGATACGGCCGTATTTTTGAACGGTAAAATCGACAAGATTTTTAATTGATGTGTTGTCGCAAAGGTCAAGATGAAAAGAGGATTCTTTTTCGGTGATTTCTTTTGTCTCCAGCGTTATATCCGCTCGAATAATTCGGGAGCCGTGGTTGCGAAATTCGTTAACTATTTCCTTTCCGATTAGCCCTTCAGCTCCGGTTATTATTACTACTTTATCAGTCAAATCTTTCATAATTGCAACATATTTTCAGGGTAGAAAGTCCACACTTGAAATCGCACTCTGTCGCTTGATCGCCGCTCTTTATTTTATTTATAAAATCATTTATTTGAGAGCGATAGGTGTCGGCAATGGTTTGCTCGGAACTAAAAATGATGGAACCATCGTGACGTGTCACTTGGTTTGCTTTTAGGTCAACAGTCCATGTTTCGTTGTCGAAAACAATTTCGAAGGTTCGCTTATAGTCCGGTCGGTAATAATTTAGGGTGATGGTTGCGCAAAAGTTTGGATAAATTAAGGAATAAGAGGCAAAATCAATAGCCTCGATTGCAAGGGAAGAGACTGTGCGGACAAGACCATGAGTAACTTTGGGATTGCCAAATAACCAACATGCATAGTCGATCTCATGTATGAGATCCAAATGCACCCCACCTCCCAGTTCGGGTCGAGCACTGTAACTTTTCCTAAAGTCGGTTCCAGGTCGCCATTGGCGTAGATCGGAGCCACAATAGATATTTACTTCATTGATTTTGCGCTCCGGATGGTTGTCAAGTTCTTTTTTAATAAAACGCAATGAATCAAGATAGCGAAGGTTGCACCCGACCATGGTGAGAATCGATGCCTGATTGATTTCATCACTCAACCCTGACTCCATACTATCAGGAGTGAGGACGGGCTTTTCTATAAGTAATGGTATGCGCAGCGGTAATAATTGTCGAATGGAAGTGGCATGGAGAGATGTGGGGGTAGCGACGATGGCAAAATCTAATTTGATGCTTTCCGGAAGCTGAGATAAGTCATATATGTTTTCGATACCTTTTTCTGTTGTGGCATCCACTTTTGAGCGTAATGCAAAGATGCGATGCGAGCCGTTAGCCCGAATCGCATCGATATGTTTTTTTGCGATTGAACCCAGTCCGACAATGAGTATATTCATTATAATTTTACTTTACCTTTCTCCATCAGATATTCAAAATATTCGAAATCCTCCGGTTCGTCAAGGTCGAAGCAAATATGATTCATTGGAAAAATTAGGGACCGCTCGGTGACAGCACGCGGATTTTCCCTTTCAAGTGCTTCTCGACGATAGGCATAGATGGAAGCATTCATATCGTAGACCCGAGGTGCCGATTGTCGAGAATCAAATTTTCCTTGACAAACCACATTGTAATACCCATTATCCTTTTGCTCTACCATATTGAAATATGGATTTCGTCCACAGGGATTGACGCTGAAGACGGTCAGCGCGTTTTTATCGGATTTGAGGATTTCAACGCATTTTTCAATATCCGCAACGGTGCGAATTGGGGAGGTCACATCAAGATCAATTATAACATCGTAGTTTTTTTTGAGGTGACGCTCCATATACTCTACGACATCTTTAATGGCTTCAACTTTACCAATTGTGTCGTTGGCGAGATGCTCCGGTCGCTCATATTCCGCAAAAATTCCTTCTGCTTTTCCAATTGTTCGGATTTCTTCACTGTCCGTGGAAAGCACAACATCCGCTCCCCATTCAGATGCGAATTTTTTAGCGATATCTGCGGAGTAAGCGAGTAGGGGGCGTCCTCCTACCATTCGAATATTTTTCCCGGGAATGCCTTTCGAGCCTCCCCGGGCACAAATGGTTATTAAAATATTTTCCATTCGAGAATATGTCGAATAAAAAGGATAGTAATTAGTTAGCCTTAAGAGTTATGAGCGGCTATAGTTGGGAGCTTCGGAGGTAATTGCTACATCATGAGGATGACTTTCCAATACTCCGGCTGCTGTGATGCGAGTGAACCGAGCTTTGTGAAGTTCGTCGATGTTTCGGGCACCACAATATCCCATCCCGGCCCTTAAACCACCAAGGATTTGATAAACTACTTCATACAGAGTTCCTTTATAGGGGACGCGAGCCGCGATTCCTTCAGGTACAAGCTTTTTGACATCAGTTACAGCTCCTTGGAAATATCGGTCTTTTGAACCTTTTTCCATAGCTTCAAGTGAGCCCATGCCTCTATAGGCTTTAAATTTACGGCCGTTGAAAATGATAGTATCCCCGGGGGATTCTTCGACTCCCGCAAGCATCCCGCCCAGCATGACACTGTGGCCACCGGCTGCCAACGCCTTGACGATGTCGCCCGAATAGCGTATGCCACCATCCGCAATAAGTGGAATCTCCGTTCCTTCAAGTGCTTTTGCCACATCGTAGACAGCCGACAGTTGAGGTACTCCGACTCCAGCCACCACTCGAGTTGTGCAGATGGATCCGGGACCGATGCCAACTTTTACTCCGTCTGCGCCATGCTCCATGAGGAAGCGAGCAGCCTCTCCGGTAGCAATATTTCCAACGACTACGTCAATGTCGGGGAAGGCGGCTTTCACATCCTGAAGTGTTTTTACAACTCCAGTCGAGTGTCCGTGTGCGGTGTCAATTACAATTGCGTCCACTCCTGCTTTGACAAGCGCTTCAGCACGCTGCATGCTGTCTCCGGTTACTCCAATCCCGGCAGCTACCCGCAGACGTCCCAAACGATCCTTGCACGCATTCGGTTTGTCTTTAGCTTTCGTGATGTCTTTATATGTGACCAAACCGATTAGCTTTCCTTCAGAATCCACGACCGGTAGTTTCTCGATTTTATGGCGTTGCAAAATTTCGGCAGCTTTCTCTAAGTCGGTGCTTTGGTCGGTTGTAACCAAGTTCTTAGAGGTCATCACCTCGTCGATTTTGCGTTCAGGGTTTCTTTCAAAGCGAAGGTCGCGGTTTGTGACTATTCCCTGAAGCATCATATTTTCATCTACCACCGGAATGCCACCGATATGATATTCTGCCATCATGGCCAACGCCTGGCTGACCGTGCTACCGCAAAGAATGGTGACAGGATCATATATCATGCCGTTTTCAGCTCGTTTCACAGCATGCACCTGACGGGCTTGCTCTTCAATCGACATGTTTTTGTGAATTACACCAATACCTCCTTCGCGTGCAATGGCAATAGCAAGCTGCCATTCGGTGACGGTGTCCATGGCAGCCGACACTATCGGCACATTCAAATTAATTCGGCGTGAAAAACGGGAGGAGAGACTAACTTCTCGGGGCAATACATTGGAAAAGGCAGGAATAAGGAGGACGTCGTCAAACGTCAACCCCTCCATCTGCACTCTATCTGCAATAAAAGACATATTTTTTTCTGAACTTTATTGCACGCAAAATTACTATTTTCTTTCGACCTATACAATTAATTCTATCTTAAAAAATAATTGTGAAGTCCAAATATATGATTTTTAGAACATTATTTTATGGGAGAATACCACATCCAAATAGTAATGGCTGGGTGAAGTAGATTGAAGACTAAGGCCTATGGGTTTATGTATAGACGTTTTTATGAGTTCAAGCCGATAAAAAATGAACCGGGTGCGAAATTGCACCCGGTTATTTGATGTATAATCCAAATTTTTCCATCCTGATAACACTTTTTTCTACCTCGGGTTTTCCCTCGGTTTCTGATTCTTGATTCTCATCATGAATCATGAAAATAACTTTCTTAGCAGACATTTGTGGATTATACACCGACCGATTTTCACGGCAGAATTAGGAGATCATGCCTTGCTAATATCATTCACTATTTTATTCACTGTATTTCGATGTTTATTTAAAATTGCTTATAAGGTAGTTTGTCTTCCTACAAGCAAAATTGCGTGCAAAATTACTAATATTATTTTCAATAATAAAGAAATTTTATGTTAAATTTATTTAAAATATTTAGAGTGCTTGTGTTAATTCTCTTAATATTATATGTCATGGGATTTTATTTTCCTTTGGCTCATTGGTTGGGGTAGGGTGATGACCCTTAAGAAGATATTTGCGAAGCAAGGATGTCATTGGATTATAAAGCCAACGGGTAAGAATCATAGTGACCAAAATCAGAATTATACAGTCAACCACTACTCCTATTTCCGGACTCAGGTTGAATCCCATTTTAGGATAGACTCGTTTCTGAAGCACTATAATTCCTAAATAATGGATTAGATAAAAGATAAAGCTTGCATTGCCAAAGCTCACAAGTGGACGCCATGAAAGAAACCGGCTAATAAGACCTCCTTGATTGTCGAAAAGAGCGTAAATACTCACGGTTGCAATTGCAGGAATCCACCAGATGGCAGTGCTGTCCCACTTATCCGGTACTACAGTAAATAGATATGAGGCTATGCCCAATAAGCATATTGGCACAATCTCTATTATCGTCTTGGAGAATGAATCCATGCGGTGAAGACGTTTCCGAAAATTCCCTTCCCGTATATGGCTATACCATTGCCAAAGCAGGATTCCGATTGTGAAATCAAGGATACGCAATGGCGGGAAAACGCGGGTAAGCCATATTTCCATGTTTTCGCTTATTGCCGGCTGAGTCGGCAAAACAATCAGATAGAGAATATAAGTGGCCCAGATTCCAAAGAAAACTTTAAGAAAGCGCCTGGGATTGCGATGCCAAAAACGAATTAAGAATGGAAAGACCAAATAACACAGCATGAATACGCCCAGACACCACGATGGAACATTGCCGCTAAAATAGACAGCTTCTTTCGGAACCCAGGGTTGCAACATAAGCAGATCGGCGAGCCAACGCAGAGGATGAGAGATCAGACTGACGTGAAAAAATAAGAAATAGAAGCCCAGGCAGAGAAGATGGAAAGGCCAAAGTCTGATTATTCGACGAAGCATAAATTGGCCCAGACGTATTTTCCCCATATCTGCCTTTTTCTCATATCCAGCACACATTACAAATCCGCTCAATACGAAAAAAAATTCCACTCCCATCACTCCCCCCGCATGAAAGGCACGCGAGTAATCTGCATCCATGATAAAATGGCTCAGATAAATCATGATGGCAAATATTCCTCTTAAGGATTGGAGTGATTTGATCATTTTACTCTGCGAGAATTGGAGTGGGATTTAGGAAAGGCAAAATTAGCAAGAAATCCTGACAAAAACGAAAATCTCACCGAAAAGCTTTCAGTGAGATTGAGCCTATGAATGGACCGAATGTCTTTTGACATTTATGTCGAAATTATCATATTTTGATTTCCGACAGATCCACCAGATGATTCACGATAGCATAAATGGTCAGTCCCGTAGCGCTGTGGATTTCCAGTTTCCGGGCAATATTGCGTCGATGAGTCATTACCGTGTGGACAGACAGGAAAAGTAAATCAGCGATTTCTTTGTTAGTTAATCCCTTCACAACCAATGCAATAATTTCCTTCTCCCGTATACTTAACGGTTCCTTATTGGCATCGCTGTCCGTTGAAACCGAAACGAGATTCCTGAATTTTGTGGCCATTGCGGGAAGGTCTTCAACGATAGAGATAACTTCATCGTAAAGCGCACGCACTTGCCGATCGAGCGGACTGATTTCTATCGCTACTATTTTCAATTCCTCGTCCGCAGTCATGCGTAGTTGCTGGGGGTCGAAAGTCCCTCCGAAATTGGGGTTGACTACTACGATATCTATTGATGAGCTCTTCAGACAATCAATCAGATCAGCATAAGAATGTGTTTCAATTGTCTGGGCTTGCAGCCCCGGTAGTCGGCGCAGACAGAAACTCAATCCGGAAGAAATAATCGGAGAGGTTTCGGCCACAACTATATGAACCTTGTCTTCCCGACTCATTTCTCACCTCCTTCCCTGCTTAATTTTTGCTCATACTTCAATATGGCCGGAACAAGCAACTCATCTTCGATCAAACAATGTTTTTCAAGGTCTTCTTCACATCGATAAATATCATAGAGAACCGCGTTCAGCAAATTGACATCCGTCTGAGCCGGACCATACTTTATAATGATGCTTTTCAACTCATGCAGACGTGAGGAAACTTCCTCGTGGTGATCACTATAAATATGTATATCGAAGTCTTTCGTATCCTCGTCTGAAACCAAGGATTCAACATAGCGAAAAACCGTTCGGTCTTCATATTCCATATGAGTCCGAACCTGAGCCACATACTCATCAAAAAACTTCAGTATTAGAAAAGAGATTTCCGAAGAGTCCAGTGAGATGGCATCTAAAAGTTTTCGTCTGATTGAAGGCAATAGATAATCCAGAAAATACGTATGACTTTGTTGGAGATAAGATATGAGAGCCGGAAGGGATATATTGATAGTTTGATCCGCATGACTATAACCGTCTACTACAAAGTTGACTACCGTCAGAAATGTGTCGCAATCCACATTCTGATTTCGACAGACTTCCCCTATGGTTTGGTCGCCAAACCCAACATGTATTCCAAAGCGTGTCATAACCTGGATTAGGCGATAGTCGTCCGCGATCAGGGTCGCCATTTTTTGGTCCGAAGAGTAGTGATATTTCGATTCCATGGTTTTAGTGGATGTGGTGATTACTTATAGCCGGCAAATCCCGACGGTATTGATTCTTCCGCCGAGAATATGCCTAACTTAAATCTAACTCTAATAACTAATCTATGCGCTTCACAGCTGACATGGTCTCAAAAAACATACTGAAGAATGAATTTGAGGCGACATCCCGGAATGTGTGGATATCCTGAGTGTCACATTGCAAAATTACAACCATTCTCAAGGCTCCGCAATCCCGAAAAGTAGGTATTTTGCTCTCGATCCTCTACCCTGAAATAGTTATTAGTGAGTGAGACCAGCTTTTACTTTTTTTTGCGCACAGAAAAACCGAAAGTTCCGATACAAGGTCCTAATTCATGATAGGTTCCATGACTATAGGCAATTAATTCGGCTTTTTCCAGGTCCAGTCTCCCTGTTTCCGGGTTGAGAAATCGTGTGTCAGCCCGGACACCAAGAACTTCGGCAATAAACATCGAGTGGCTGCCTAATTTTTCAATTCGACGAACCCGACATTCGATGGAGATGGGAGATTCCTCAATAGTTGGCGACTTGACTTTTTCTCCCGGAATCGGAGTTAATCCCGTTTCATCCCACTTATTGTAATCTCGACCCGACTTCACTCCGGCCCAGTCCGTAGCCCGTGCCATAGATTTGGTGGTCAGATTAATTGTAAATTCCATGCACCGTTCCAAGAGGGGATAAGAAGCGCGTTCCGGGCGCACGGAAATGAAGCACATGGCAGGCTCCGTGCAGATCGTTCCGGTCCATGCCACTGTCAGCATATTCCATTCCTCCGGAGTATCCCCACACGTCACCAAAACTGCCGGGAGGGGATAAATCATAGTGCCCGGTTTCCAGGTTTCTTTCATTTTAGTACGATAGAATCACCTCGAAGCTCATGTTCGCAATAATGGCATCTGAGGGTCACGTTTTTTGAATCAGTCACTTCAAAGCGGGATGGGATAGGTTGATTTCGACTCACACATTTAGGATTGTCACAAACCACAATGCCCACAATCTCATCCGGAAGCGAGACAGGCTCCTTTTTTACCACTTCATAGTCCCGGATAGTGTTCACTACCGCTGTCGGAGCGATAATGGCGATTCGATTGAGAATGTCCTGAGTAAACTCCGTATCAGCTACCTTTATAATTCCTTTTTTACCAAGGCGGGAGCTCGCAAGATTATTTCCTATTGTGACACTGACATTCAAATCCGCAATTCCCAGCAAATCGACAGCCTTGAATAGGGATTCAGACGGAATATGGTCGATGACAGTGCCATTACGCAAAGCTGCTACGGCGAGTTCTTTTTTATCGTTAGTTCGACTCATGGTGGTTCGATGAATTATTTTTTATATCCCGGCACTTCAAGACCGAGCGCCGTACAAATCATGGCTTGACGGGCAAATAGCCCGTTCTTGGCCTGCTGGAAATAGTAAGCTTTGGGGCTGTCGTCCACATCTTGGGCTATTTCATTGACGCGAGGCAACGGATGAAGCACCTTCAGATTGTCAGGAGCATTTTCCAACATTGATGCGTTCAGATTGTAAAGATCCTTCACTCTCTCATACTCCATCAAGTCTGAAAAACGTTCGCGTTGCACACGCGTCATGTAAAGAATATCCGTAGTGTTGATGATATCAGCTGAAAAATCCGTCGATTCCCGATATTCTATTCCTTCCCGGTCGCAGAATGTCCGGAACTCCTCCGGCATTCTCAGTTCTTCACAAGCCACAAAGTTAAACTTCACTCGGAAATGGCTTAAAGCCATTAAGAGAGAATGGACAGTGCGCCCATATTTAAGATCTCCTACCATCGTGACCGTTATGTCATCCAGCCGACCTTGCGTTTTGTAAATCGAATAAAGGTCCAGCATCGTCTGCGACGGATGTTGATGCGCACCGTCGCCAGCGTTTATGACAGGCACATCAGTCACTTCCGAAGCATACCGGGCTGCACCTTCCAGATAGTGCCGCATAATTATTAAATCCGCATAGTTCGCCACCATCTTGATGGTGTCTTTAAGGGTCTCACCTTTTGAAGTAGAGGTGGCGGCAGGGTCGGAGAAGCCAATGATTCGGCCACCCAATCGATTGACAGCTGTCTCAAAACTAAGCCGCGTTCGGGTGGAGGGCTCAAAAAATAAGGTCGCTATGACTTTTCCGTCCAGCAATTTACTGTTAGGATGTTGTTCGAAATACGCACTCAAGCGGATTAGCTCCAGTATTTCCTCCTTTGATAAATCAGCAATTGAGACAAGGCTTCTTATTTGCCCTTTGGCTGAATCATTTTGGTTCATTTTTCGATGGTGAAAAGAAATGAATAATTCGATTTTATCTGCCCGTATTCTCGATTCTGCACCGCATGGAGTGGTTGAAACTTTCGGACTCAAGAAGATGATCGAGAGTCAGATGCATTCGATACCGCCAATAGTGATGGGGATTCGAGGGTTCATTGATTTGCTCCTCTTTTGGATTCTGACGGCGCAGCGTCCCATCGGATGCCAACCAGTCCTGCAGAGGATTGATGCATAACATCGAAGGGCTTTCCAATAGTCGGTTAAGAATTTTATCGCATATCCAGGGCTCGGCAAAATAGGGCGCTTCTCCCGGTTCTCCAAGCACATTGTTGTAATAATCCTGAGTGGCATTGCGGTCCGTCTCCCACCATCCCCGAAGACCCGACATATCGTGGGTCGAGGCCGTGCAGACAGAGTTATAAGGATAGGTTTGTGTGACTCCAAACCGGACATTCGGATCTTTAGGCATCCGTTGGATTTCCAACGAGAGAATTTGAAGACGATTCATTACTTCCGGAACGCACGCCGGTATCATCCCTAAATCTTCTGCGCACGTAAGCATTTTGGTCGAAAAGATTATGGGAGGTAATTTCCACATAGCCTTGCCCGCCCAGAATTCATTGTGACGCCGATAGAAGAAGTCATTATATAGCCGATCGAAACATCTTCGTTCATAATCATTCAGAATCCGGTATTGATACGTAAATTGAGCGGAGATGCGTGGATGATAGTGGCCTTTCTGATATGGATCTTCTATGAACAGAACATCATCTATCAGTCCAAGTAGAGCTTGTTCAAGCCGAGTGTTTTTTTCTGAGTTTTCAATTGTTTCAAAATATTGAGCCACTTTCCGTTGGGTGTCGAATTCCTGTCGCAGACGATAGCGCCCCTCTCCAGCTGGGACAAGGAAACGCTCTTTCGCCTCATTAGTCCACTCCCCGAAGAAATCTGTGAGCATCCATTCCAGAATTAACGGATTTGTCTGCAAATCTACATTAATCCAAAAATCATAGTTGTGGCGCATTTCTTCCGGAGAATAAGGGAGAGCCGGATTGAAATATCCCAGCAATCCGTGGAGTGCGTCCATAGGTATTTGCCAGATTCTGAAGAAGCCCAAAATATGATCGATTCTATATGCATCGAAATATTCTGCCATTTTTTTAAAACGGTCTTTCCACCACCGGAAGCCATCGAGACTCATTTCCTCCCAATTATAAGTGGGGAAACCCCAGTTCTGACCCAAAACAGAAAAATCATCAGGTGGTGCACCGGCTTGACAGTCCATATTGAACAGGCGTGGATTCATCCATGTGTCCACACTTTCACGTCCCACTCCGATAGGTATGTCCCCTTTTAGAACCACACTGTGGAGATGAGCGAAATCTCTGACCTCGCGAAGTTGACGGTCAAGGTGATATTGTTGGAAAAAGAAGAATCCAAATTCTTCCCCGGATTCATTTTCCAGACGCTCCACCATTTCCTCCGAGTAGCGGGAATATTCTTTCCACTGAGCGCTATCCGGAGTGTTGAATCTATCTCGAAGGGTTCGCCAGGCAGCGTAGGGCCGGAGCCAATGATTGTTGGACTCTACAAATGATTTGAAGTCAGGGCTCTTCATCTGTTCTTTCCCCAGTTGACGATAGAGCGCACGGGTGTATTCTTCTTTTAGAGTCGTCACCGCTTCGTAATCGACTTGAGAAAGTTGATTCAATTCAGCGCCTCGGCTTTCGAATTCTTCCCGCAATTTTTTGTCGTGTAAAGATCCGATAGCACTTGGACGGAGGAACATCGGGTGGAGTGCAAAAGACGAATTTGCACTGTACGGATAAGAATCCGTCCAGGTCTTAGTCTTTGTCGTGTCGTTGATGGGCAACGTTTGGAGGATATTTTGACCTGTTTTCTCACACCAAAGAATCATTTTTTTCAGATCCAGGAAATCTCCACATCCAAGGTCTTCTTCCGAACGAAGAGAGAAGACCGGAATAGCTGTTCCCGCTCCCCGCCAATTATGTCGGGGATTGGAAAACCGCAGTCCGTTGAAAATAATGGTCTCAGATGTGTGGGGTTGAAGATTGAAAATGCGATTCCGCCCCTCCTCCCATACTATGTCAGAAGGATGTTCCTTATTGATAACAACAAATTTATATTCCAAAGGCAACGGTAATCGATCAAGGGGAAGATTGATGCTCCAGTAGGGGAAATCTGAGTCGTTGAGACGTAGAGCTTGCGCAGGATCCCAATTCCCGAGATAATCACAATTTCCCACCACGGCAAGAATTTCTTCCGGTTTTACCATCGGTGAAGCAACGCGAAGACGCAAAGTCTCATTAGTCATTCTGACCGGTTGATCAGGCCGGGGACGCCGTAAGATTCCATCCACGAAAGCGGAGGAATAGTAGGGAAGCTCCGGTGGCAGATCTTGCCAAGTGTCAAACACTCGACACTTCCTGATATTTTTCCCTTTCTCAAAGAAATGTTTACCTCCCCATTCATCCCGTCGGAATCCATTCTCATTGAGGACGAAATAATTATAACCAAATTTATCCGGTAGATTCGTAAACTCTCCGCTTAGCTCCCAATTGTCGCTTCCGATGAGTGTCATTGGAATGGCTTTTGACGGGTCGCCACCCCCCAAAGCAGGGATGTCGCCATAAATATAGAGAGATTCTCCCCAACGAGTGCGGTAATTGATGGTGAAGGTGATTTTCATTATCGGGAAATTTTGAATTTATTCAGTTTAATAGCTCTTATTTTTACTAATTTAAGATGTTTAGCCACATTTCGAAGTGCCGCAGCTCGTACATATCAGGCAGCCTTCTTGGTAGATAAGAGTTTCGCTGCCGCAATGGGGACATTTTTGCCCCGAAGCTTCCGTGCCATTGGGAATATATTTTTTCAATGCGCGTTCCACTCCGTTTTTCCATGTGTTGATGCTGGTAGAGTCAAGCTCAAGGCCTCCTACAAGTTTCAGCACTTGATCAATGGGCATTCCGTAGCGGAGCACTCCCGAAATCAATTTGGCATAGTTCCAGAATTCAGGATTAAATTTCTCACTCAATCCCTCGATTGTCGTCTTATACCCTCGTTTGTTGATAAACTGGAAGTCGTAGCGCTTCCTCCCGTTCTCATCCACAGCTTTTATTATCTTCCCATGATTGACACTTTTCGGACAGAAGATGCCATCCTCGTCGTCAGCCAGACCAGTGAAGATTTCATAAGGCTTCCCATCAGCCAGGCCGACAAATGCAATCCATTTTTCTTTATTGTTCTGAAAGCGTACTACATCCGCTTCCAACTCTATTGGCCGTTTCACAAGGTGTTCAGCCTTGGCTATAAGTTTTGGCGCTTCCGGTTTCTTGATAGCCTCAAGAACATTATTTCGTGAACCGTCCCGATACACCGTGCAACCTTTGCAGCCGTTTTTCCATGCCTCCATATAGAGATCTCCAACCAATTCTTCAGTCACGGTCGAAGGTAAATTGATCGTGACGCTGATAGAATGATCCACCCATTTTTGGACAGCCCCTTGCATGCGGACTTTCTCAAGCCAGTCCACATCGTTGGAAGTCGCTTTATAATACGGTGACTTCTTTACCAATTCTTCCAGCTCCTCGCTCGACATATTTTTCTTTACTTCGATGCCGTTCACCCGCATCCATTCGAGGAACTTATGATGATACACTATATATTCTTCAAATGCATCTCCAACTTCGTCTACGAAATCTATGGTTACATTCGCATCATTCGGGTTCACTTTCCGACGGCGTTTATAGACTGGCATAAATACGGGCTCAATCCCTGAAGTCGTCTGAGTCATAAGGGATGTGGTGCCTGTCGGGGCAATTGTCAGACATGCGATATTCCTTCGTCCGTATTTCTTCATATCTTCATATAGACCCGGATCTGCTTCACGCAAACGCTGGATGAAGGGATTGGTTTCTTCGCGTTTCCAGTCGAAAATTTCAAATGCACCGCGTTCCCGAGCTGTCTGTACCGAAGCCCGATAATAAGCTAACGCTAATTCTTTTTGCACTTCTGTCGAAAAAGCGGTTGCTTCTGGTGTCCCATACCGATACCCAAGGGCTGCCAACATATCCCCTTCCCCAGTGATGCCACATCCCGTGCGCCGACCCTTTAGCGTTTTGTTGCGAATTTTTTTCCAGAGATTCAACTCCGTTTGTTTCACTTCATCTGTTTCCGGATCTCCCTCGATTTTTTTAATGATACTTTCGATCTTCTCCATTTCGAGGTCAATAATGTCGTCCATCATGCGCTGAGCGCGCCCGACATGAGTCCGGAACAACTCAAAATTGAAATGGGCCTCCGGAGTAAAAGGCTTTTCAACGTAACTGTATAGATTGATGGCCACCAACCGACAACTATCATACGGACATAAGGGAATTTCACCACATGGGTTGGTGGAGATGGTTTGGAAGCCCAGGTCTGCATAGCAATCTGGAACAGATTCCCTAATTATCGTATCCCAAAAAAGAACTCCCGGTTCCGCACTTTTCCACGCATTGTGGACTATTTTATTCCACAGTGTCTTCGCATCTATTTCATTGGTGTATTTCGGATCGGTGGAATCAATCGGATAAGCTTGCACATATGGGGTGCCGTTTTCTGCCGCTTTCATGAAATCATCGTCTATGCGAACTGAGACATTGGCTCCCGTCACTTTCCCTTCCGTCATTTTGGCATCAATGAATCTTTCTGAATCCGGATGTTTGATGCTGACCGAAAGCATAAGAGCTCCACGGCGCCCGTCTTGCGCTACTTCTCGAGTCGAATTGCTGTAGCGCTCCATGAAGGGAACCAATCCCGTAGAGGTTAAGGCTGAGTTTTTAACCGGACTCCCTTTAGGACGTATGTGTGAAAGATCATGGCCCACTCCGCCACGACGTTTCATTAACTGCACTTGCTCTTCATCTATCTTAATTATTCCGCCGTAAGAATCCGGTTTCCCGTCAATGCCGATTACAAAACAGTTAGATAAGGAACCGACCTGAAAATTATTTCCAATTCCTGCCATCGGACTGCCTTGTGGAACAATATACCGAAAATCCTTTAGTAGTGAGTAGGCTTCTTCCTCGCTCATAGGATTAGGATACTTTGATTCAATGCGAGCGATTTCGTGAGCTATCCGGTGATGCATATCGTCCGGTGTCTGCTCATATAAATTCCCGAAAGAATCCTTCAAAGCATATTTACTCGCCCATACACGCGCTGCGAGTTCATCTCCTTTAAAATATTCTAAAGTTGCCTCATAGGCTTGGTCATACGTGAATTTTTCGAGTGTCATATCGGTTCTGTTGTCGAGGGTGACTGTTTGTCGAGAAGAGGTCCAACCCTCATCCCAAGTGAGAGTAATAATTACTTTGCAAATATCGTAAAAAGTTTTGATTTTGGAAAACTAATTCGTTTGAAGGATCTGTTTTATATCTCCATTTTATTTATCTAAATCATTGTGTAATACTTAATTATAATTTTTATCTACATACAAAAGTTTTACACTTTGGAGAATTTTTGCTTTCCAGTCTAAATAAATACTTTCCAATAGCCTATCCCCATTCCATAACTATAAGTGATTGCAGAAGTGATAAATAAATATCTTAAAATAACACTATCTAAGAGAAAGTATAAAGGTTATGAAGGCCATAGGGGTGAAGAGCCTAAGTAGAAAAAAGGAAATGTCCGACGGAAGTCCGCCGGACATTGTTCCCTTAATTGTAAATCAAGATGGAATTTTTGTTCGTGGTCGGTTTTTCCGACCGCATTTCCAACTCAATTTAGACGGTCGGTTTCCCAACCGCAAAATCCTTATTCACTAAATGAAAAAATCCTGAACGCCGCCATTTAGATTAGGACAAGGCGACGCTACACATTTGCCTTATACGGTTGCAAAGTTACAACCCTCCATTTCCATAAATGGGGAATTCAAAAATTTATTTTTTCGTAAATAGTGCTAAATCAAGGCTTATTTTTTCTTTTTTCAGTAAAAAAGAAAAAATTTAACTTTATTTACCCGCCAATTTCAAATATCTCGATGGCGTCACACCAGTCACTTTTTTAAAGGCGGCGATGAAATTAGTCGACGATCTGAAGCCAACGCTTTCAGCGATTGCTCCGATAGTGTAATTCCCGAATTTTTCCGTATCCGACATTCGGCGTAGTGCTGTCAGAATTCGATATTCATTAATGAAGGTTCGGAAATTTTTACCAAGCCGGTCATTTATATAAGCCGAAACATATTTTGAATTAGATCCCACTGCGGAAGCCAAAGTGGAGATACTGAAGTCCGGGTCCAGCCATTCTTCCGACGTTTCCATGAAGTGTACGATTTTATCCCCAAGTTCATCCGCAGCTGCTTCAGATAATCTTAGACGAGATTGTTTCTCGTCTTCATCCAATTCTTCTCCTTCCTCTGCTGACATCTCTTCTCGGAGGGAATCCTCGAATTCTGAATTGGAAAGGCCTTCTTTATCCTCCAAGGTAGTGGATGAAACCGCATCCCCGGCATTTCCTGAGGAAGAAATCGTACTTGAAATGTCAGCAGTATCCGGATTTTCAGTTGACTGAGTGGAAAGTGGGGTGACCTCATCCTTCCCTTTTCTTATTTTGTTTTTTCGTTCGCGTCGGGATGCCTGGGCTATTTCCCGGTTACTCTCAAAAATCACACCATACGCTTTACGAAGGCGCCGCGAGTTGCGAACCCAAAGAAAAATGGCAAGTCCTGCAATTATCAATATTATCACCCCAATTAAAATCATTTGTAATTTGGTGATTTGCAATTGCAGTGTGCTGATTTGTTCATGATTCCTTCGAGCCAGATTCTGCTCATATTGTTCCGAGATTTGAAGGAAAGCTTCATTGTCAAGCAACGAGTCTTGATAGGCGAAATATCGTTTGAGATGCTCAAGCATTTTTTTCTGCTCTCCCGGCATCTGAGCATAAATACACATATACCCCCGTTCCACATCTGCCATCATTGAGACTACATTATATTCACGCGACAATTCAGCGTATTTGTTGAGCCATTGTAAGGCTGAATCGGTTTGGCCTTCTTGCTCATACATCTGAAATAATTCGGATATGGGAGTGAGTTGAAATTGGCGCGAAATGTTGGATTCCGAAGCTATCGTGTAGGCATCTTTCATCAAGGCAAATGCTTGTTTTCGATCCCCGAACACTCGTTGATAGAGAGCTTTTCTCACCGTTGAGATAAAATGTGCCAATTCTTTGTTGTCAGGCGAACAAACATTTGCTTCTTTGATATATTTATCGGCAAGCGGGCGGTCATGGAGATAACAGGCAGCCATGGCCAGGTTATTTAGAATCCGGGCCGTCCGATCGTGATTCTCAATTTTTCGAGATAACTCCAACGCCGTTTTATAATGGCGCATGGCCTTCCCATAATCGAAATAATAGAAATGAATATTTCCAAGTAAATGATAGCAGGCGCTCATTGCCGAATCTATCGAGGCTGACGATGCTGTTTTTTCTGTCAGTCTGATAAACTCGTGACAACAATAGAGAGCCGTGATATTATCACCCTCTCTATAGGCATCGTCCGCTTCCTTCAAGATATCCATCGCTTCTTTTCCAGGCGGAAGTGTGGAAGATGAGGTCGCTCCCCAACATAAGTGGGCAGCTAAAAAACAGACAATAATAAATATAAGGCGATTGATCATTATATTTTTGTCTCCGGAAAGTAGGGATGAGCTAAATATCCCGACTTTGGTTGTATTTATTGTATAAGTTGACGAAGTTGAGGAAATATTTCAGGAGACGCGGCCAGGGCACATATTCCCCGAGTTCCTTCAGGGCGCCAGATGTCATAGATAGCGCCTGCTTCTCTAACGATTAAGCGACCCGCAACAACATCCCATTCGTGAAGATTCATTTCCCAATAGCCATCCAGATAACCCGCAGCTACATAAGAAAGATCCAGGGCGGCCGAACCTAAACGCCTGAGACCTCTCACAACCGGCATCACACGGGAAACATTCTCAAGATTATTATCCCGATTAAAAGCCTTATCGATCGGAAAACCGGTAGACACCACACTTTCAGACATTTTTTTCTTATTACCGCAGTGGAGTGGTTTCCCATTTAAGAAGGCTCCTTCTTGATCTACGGCATGAAACATTTCATTCAAATAGGGATTAAATACTACCCCTATGGCGTCTTTACCTTTGATTTTTACACCTATCGATACACAAAAAAGAGGTAAGCCCTGGCTGAAATTGGTTGTGCCATCCAATGGGTCGATTACCCATTCCACCTCAGATTCTGTTCCTCTTTTTTCGCCTGATTCCTCTGCGAGAATAGAATGAGAGGGAAAGGATTTGGTTATACTATCGATAATCAGTTTCTCAGCTTCTTTGTCGGCAGTGGTAACTACATCGCTTTCAGTCAGCTTGTTATCGATTCTGAATTCCTGAGTGCGAAAATATTTTAGATGGACCTTCCCCGCTGACCGAGCAATTTCCATCGCATGAGCTAATATATGTGCAATCTCAGGAATTTTCATATAAGAACTTATTTAGTAGGAAGTTTCACAGGAAATTTCGCTACTATTTTTAGTCAATACTTCGTTAAAATTTAATTTATGCCGTTGAAAATAAATGAGTTAG
>CAZNMC010000013.1:0-43773 GCA_964574285.1 uncultured Sangeribacter sp.
TTTCTTCCATTTTCGTTACTTTTCTAGTGTAACGCTATTTTAGGACTTGACATTATTTCACAATAAAAGAAGACACCCGGATAAAGGTATCTTCTTTTATTGTGAGATAAATTCAGCTTCGTTTAAAAGAAAGCGTGTAGGATTGTTATTCTTCTTCCTCCTTCATGTTGTGGAAGACATTTTGCACGTCTTCGTCTTCTTCAAATTTTTCAAGAAGCTTTTCGATGGCGGCGCGTTGGTCGGCAGTCACTTCCTTATAATCGGTCGGGATACGTTCAAACTCTGCCGACACGATTTCGACACCTTTTTCTTCAAGGAATTTCTGAATGTTTGCAAACTGGTCAAAAGCACCGCTGATGAGCCATTCTTCTTCTTCAGCCTCAAGCTCAGCCTCAAAATCCATAAGATCGAGTTCAAATTCCTCCAAAGATGCGTCGGAGGGCTTCACATGGAAAATGCTTTTGTGGTCGAATAGAAAAGACAGGGAACCTTGAGTGCCAAGTGAGCCACCATGTTTATTGAAGTAGGAACGAACATTGGCCACTGTGCGCTGGTTATTGTCGGTAGCTGTTTCTACCACAATCGCAATGCCGTGAGGGCCATAGCCTTCATAAACAATTTCTTTGTAATCTCCGGCATCTTTCTCGGTTGCTTTCTTGATGGCACGCTCCACTGTGTCCTTAGGCATATTGGCAGCCTTTGCATTCTGCATCAACACACGCAGACGAGGATTCATGTCGGGATCGGGACCTCCCTGTTTGGCTGCCATCGTGATTTCTTTACCTATACGGGTAAAGGTGCGGCTCATATTACCCCAACGTTTAAGTTTACGGGCTTTTCGATATTCAAATGCTCTTCCCATTTTCTGAAAGATCTGTTTTTATAGTTGTTGATTTGTTGACTTTTTTATCTCAATTCTGCTCCAAGCTGCGAGGCCAGATTAGACGTGATTTTTTTCATAACCGCATCTATCTGTTTGTCGTTTAGAGTCTTTTCCGAATCCTGGAGTGTCAGGCTGACAGCATAAGATTTTTTTCCTTCAGGAAGATTTTTTCCTTCATAGACATCGAAAAGCCATACTTCACGCAGAAGTTTCTTTTCGCTTTTGCGAATCACCTCTTCTACTTGAGCGAAAGTCACGCTTTTGTCAAGAAGCAAAGCTAAATCGCGTTTCACAGGCTGAGTCTTCGGAAGTACAGAATATTCCACCTTGGTTTTTGAAGCCAATTGCACAAGAGCATCCCAATCGATGGACGCGTAGGCCACGGGCTGTTCAATATCGAATCGAGCCAAAATAGAACCTGCGATCAGGCCAATCTCTGCCAATAGCTTGCCCGAACGGGTGCTGACGTTCAGCTTTGCAGAGAAAACCTCGTCGCTCTCTTGACGACATTCAAGCGCACGTTCACTGATTCCGACACGACGGAAAATATTAAAGACGATGGCCTTCAATTCAAACACGGAAGCTTCCACCCCATTGGACGTCCAGGAAGGGAGGGTTCTATAACCGGTCATCCACAAATCCAATCTACTGTTTTCAGAGAAAGGAGCAAGTGGTTTTTCGGCAGTTGACTCTTTCGTCGGATCAAGATGGTAGACATTTCCAAACTCATAAAATGAAAGGTCGGAGAGCCGGCGATTGACATTGTGAGATATAGACTCCAAACCGCCGTAAAGCAATGTCTGGCGCATCAGGCAAAGTTCATTACTGAGAGGATTGAGCAATCTGACTGCTTTCTTTCCGGAGAATTTCCCTTCTTCCGGATAATAGGCCTCCGCAGTAAGCGAATTGTTCATGATTTCATTGAACCCCTCAGCTGTCAGCATATCGCTTACAATCTGCGACAGGGAATATGAATAGTCCGTCATTCCCTTCTGAGAAAGATTTGCGTGCATCTCCGAGCTGATTTCCACATTATTATAGCCGTAGACACGTAGAATATCTTCCACCACATCGCACGGACGATAGACATCGACGCGATATGTGGGAACTTTCAGATGAAGTGTTCTCTCGTCATCTGTGGATTCCACATCGAAATCAAGCGCACGGAGGATCGCAACAATCAGTTCCTTAGGTAGTTTCTTCCCTATCAGACGATCGCAATAATCAAGTGAGAAATCCATCTCTGCTTTTTTCACATTGGAAGCGCAATCGTCAGACACTTCTCCGCAAATTTCTCCTCCTGCCAGTTCTTTTATCAACACAGCAGCTAACTTAGCAGCATAGACAGTTATCGACGGGTCGGTGCCCCGCTCATAGCGGAAGGAAGCATCGGTATTCAATCCATGGCGACGGGCCGTGCGACGCACTCGCGTCGGATTAAACCATGCGCTTTCAATAAAGACATCGCGAGTCGACTCTGTCACTCCGCTGTCTTTTCCTCCAAACACTCCGGCGATGCACATCGGCTTCTCAGCGTCACAAATCATCAAGTCAGCAGACGAGAGCGTGCGTTCCACACCATCAAGAGTAGTAAAACGAGTCCCTTCCGGACAAGTTCTGACTACGATTCGTCCACCCTTCACTTTTGCCAAGTCGAAGCAATGTAGCGGTTGTCCTAAACCTAACAGAATATAGTTAGTAATATCGACAATATTATTTATTGGGCGCTGGCCGACAGCCATCAAGAGATTGCGAAGCCATTCCGGAGATTCTTTCACTTCCACACCTCGGAGGGTAACTCCGGAATAACGCGGACATCCTTCCTTGTCTTCAACCTCCACAATCGTCTGACCATCCTGTCGGTCAGATGCGAAAGCCGACACATCCGGAAGCGTCACTTCAGGAATTCCGGCCGGATGCTCTCCCATCGCCTGCTGACGAGCAAACAAAGCTTTCAAATCGCGAGCCACTCCATAATGGCTGGCGGCGTCTACACGATTCGGGGTCAACTCAACTTCTAGACACCAGTCGCTTTCCACATTGAAATATTCTGCAGCCGGGGTGCCGGGGGCTACTCCATCAGGAAGCACCATGATGCCATCGTGGCTCTCCCCAACACCAATTTCGTCTTCGGCACATATCATTCCAAACGATTCCACCCCCCGAATCTTAGATTTCTTAATGGTAATTTCTTTATCCCCCATCCAAAGCGGAGTACCGACAGTAGCTACCACGACAGTTTGGCCGGCAGCTACATTGGGAGCACCACAAACTATCTGCACAGGAGTTTCTCCCCCCAGGTCGACCGTAGTCACATGAAGATGGTCGGAATCCGGATGATCCACACACGTCAATACCTTACCAATCACAATTCCGCGAAGCCCTCCCCGAATACTTTCAACTTCCTCAAGTTGATCACATTCCAAGCCAAGCGATGTTAGAGCCGCGGTCAGCTCCTTAGGCGTCAGGTCGAAATCTATATGGCGTTTGAGCCACTTGTATGATATATTCATAGCTGAAGGAATTTTAAACACTAATATCGACTCCGAACCGGATTCGGCGCCGCAAAGAATCAGGCCGACAAAATCCACGCCTGCCATTATTCTTTTGCAAAGTTAGCAAAAACACTCCACACGGCCAAAAATCAGCCCATTGTATCTTCTGCAGGTAATAAAATTTTGAGACGATTCAAAATTTGCTTTTGAATCGTCTCAAGTTGTATAGCTATTTCTTCAGTTTCATTCAGGTACTACTCTCCATGCATAAACCGGGTTAGTGGTCGGGGGTGTGATGGCTTCCCATTTATAGCCCGGTGCAATGTATTGCTCAACCGGAGCAGAGGTAAGACTACCGGTTGCACGAGTTTGGAAACCCCAGGGCTGAGTTACAAACTCAACATTTTTCACATTGCAGGTGAAATATTTCCCGGACTGATTATTATCGAATATAATCGGGCTCGAGTAACCGTTGACTTTCGTCACTTTGCAAGAATATTTTCCGCCATCCATATTGAGTACTGATTCTCCTTTATTATCATAAATATAAAGAACACGGTCTCCTCCGGCATACATCTCGCAATTAGTCAATGTAGCGTTGAAAGGACGAGTATAGTCCGATGAACGCTCTGCTGTATAAGCTCTGCCACCGGTGGAATTAATTTTTACATTTGTAAATACATCAGTGCATCCCTGAGTTCTGACACCTTCACATTGTGCGGAGGTAGCGGTAATGTTTATTTCGGTATCGCTGATGGTAAGAACTCCGTTTTGGTGAAGAATTGCAGCATAATTGAACCCGGTCGGAGGAATAATATTGATAGTCGACTTATTAATCGTCACGTCCCCAATGGTTCTGATCATGTAGGGATTCGCCCCGCCATTAACTCCGGTATAATTTACAGTAACCGAATCAAGAGTAAGTTCACCGGTAGCAGGAACATAGAACAAGGTCTGACCTTCCGTAGCATTAATTGTGCCCCCACCGGAGATGGTCATCTTTTCTCCGACGTAGAAATGAGAGAAATTTTTGTTGTTAAGCTCAGCAGGTAGTGAAAGTTTCCCATTAACGGTCAGATTCACAGGGCGTGAGATTGTCATTCCATAATTTGAAGTCCCCGTTTTTGGGAGGGCCATCTCAATTTCCGCATCTTCGGGGACAATAATAGTTCCACCGTTTTGCATTGCCTCCTTAAGTTCATCAGAGGTAGTCACCGTCACAGGGCTCTGAGGCAAATTAATATTTGGGTCTTCAAATGCCGGACGGAGTTCGACGGTCACCGGCAGATCGGTAGTCAGCATGGCGCCGTAAACGTTCGTGCGATAGTTCATGCGAACCGGGGTGCTGGCCAGGTTGACATTGCGCACTTCTGTTGCGCCGTTGTTGATGACATACGTACCTTCACCGAGCAGTTGACCGGCATCCGCACCAACCAATACATAAACCGATGTCAGGTTGCCATAACCCGGAACCGGGAAGTTGCTGTTTTGTGTGAAGTTGTTGGTCACGGCAAGTGTCGTAGCCAAATCGTCGCTGTTGCTGACCGTGCTGTCCTTGCAGCTCAGGGTGTTGTAAAGGCCGCTTGTGATGTTGAGCTTGGCTTCAAAATTTCCGATAACCTTCTGCACCGCGGGGTTGTTCAGGTCGTTCGTGCCGAAGTTGATCTGAGCGAAAGCACGGTTCAGCGTAATCTTCTTGTCACCCTGTCCGTCGACAGTGATGGGAAGGGCGCGATAGAAAGCGTCGTGGTTCTCATCGTTGGCTGTCAGCTTGGTGTAGTCAACCGTGATGTTGCCCTCCTTGTATGAGGAGAATTGCGAACCGGTGTTGTGGGCATAGCATACCAAGGTGTAGGTTTCGCCCGGAACGAGCTGCAAAGTAATGTTTGCGGAATTGATACCTGCGCCGAAAGCGTTCACTGCACTGTCGGGGAAGATAACCGTTTCGCCGGTTGCGTCGTAGACGGTGTAGATCAGCTGGTTGCAGTTGAGTGTGTCGCCATAGGCACGGGTGGAGAACCGGGGGATCTCCACAGAGATGGAAACGCGACCATCGTTGCTGCCGCTCATCATTGGCTCATCGGAAGCGCACGATGCGAGTCCGGCCACTGCTCCGGCTGCCATGAATGAATAAAGAAGCTTCTTCATTTGTGGATTAAGATTAAAAGTAACTTTATAATTAATTATTGTCAATTGATCAACATGTAAGTAGATATCAAAAATGACATAAAACAACCTTTAAAGAATCGGTGCAAAAGTAAATAGAAAAATCCACGCTACCCCCCCCGATTTTAGTTAAATTTTATTAAATATATTTAATTTACGATTATCTTTACATAACAATCAGGTGAGATACTTCTTTTTTAGGACACTATAAAAAAAATGAGTAACTTTGCATCGAATTGGGGATAAAAGCGTTCAGAGCGCGTAAATTCATACGTTGGCGAACGAGACCAGACCCTTCCTATCTTGACGAAAATATAAATGTTAGCTAACTGAAGCTATGTTGAAAAATACCAATGTAAAGACCGTAGAACACGTCGTGATTCGCTTCTCTGGCGACTCCGGCGATGGCATGCAACTCGCCGGAAATATCTTCTCAAATGTTTCTGCAGGCGAGGGAAATCAAATTTCAACTTTTCCCGATTATCCGGCTGAAATTCGAGCTCCACAAGGCTCACTCAGTGGGGTCAGCGGATTCCAGGTAAATCTCGGACACGCGGTTCACACTCCCGGTGACGAAGCAGATGTCCTCGTGGCGATGAATCCGGCTGCACTTAAGACTAACCTCAAGTATCTTAAGCCAAATGGTATCATAATTTGCGATAGTGACACCTTCCGTCCATCCGATCTGAAAAAAGCCGAATTCAAAACAGATGACCCCATCGCAGAACTCGGAATCGATAAACGTCGGGTGCTTCTTGTCCATATGACCGAATTGGTAAAAAATACTCTTGCCGATTCCGGCCTTGATCAGCAAGCCATGCTCAAATGCAAAAATATGTTTGCGTTAGGCCTTATTTGCTGGCTCTTTGACCGCCCGCTCGACAGCGTGCTGGCTAAACTCAAAACTAAATTTTCTAAAAAACCTGCCATCTATGAGGCTAATGCCAAAGTGATTCGCGCAGGTTGGGATTGTGGCCACAACACACACTCCTATATGCCAACTTATCGCGTAGAAACCGAGGCAGTCGAACCGGGCGTTTATACAGATGTAAATGGCAACACCGCTACCGCCTGGGGACTCATAATGGCCTCTCAGAAAAGCGGTCGACCTCTTTTCCTCGGCTCATATCCCATCACTCCAGCCACCGACATCCTCCACGAACTGGCAAAGCGCAAAGACCTCGGAGTGAAAGCTTGCCAAATGGAAGATGAGATTGCCGGTGTCTGCTCGGCCATTGGAGCTTCCTACGCCGGAAATCTTGCAGTCACTTCCACTTCGGGCCCAGGACTGGCACTTAAGAGCGAAGGAATCGGCCTGGCGGTGATGGCTGAACTGCCGCTCGTGGTTATCGACGTCCAACGCGGTGGGCCTTCGACAGGTTTGCCCACAAAAACGGAGCAAACCGACCTCATGCAAGCCCTCTACGGCCGTAACGGGGAGTCTCCCCTATGTGTCCTCGCAGCCGTTAGTCCCACAGACTGTTTCCACATGGCTTTCGAAGCTGCCCGAATTGCTATCGAACACATGACGCCGGTTATTCTTCTCACAGACGCTTTCATCGCCAACGGATCCTCAGCTTGGAGAATCCCGGAAGACAACGAATATCCCGAAATCAAACCCCCTTTCATCTCCGAAAAAGACCTTGCCGAAGAATGGCGCCCCTACAAAAGAATCGGCGAACAGTTCGCACGCGCATGGGCAATCCCCGGCACTAAAGGAGCAATGCACCGTGTCGGCGGTTTGGAAAAAGATTTTGACACATCTGTAATCTCCACCGACGGACCAAACCACGCTCTTATGGTTGAAACGCGCCGACAAAAAGTGGCTCGGATTGCCAACGACATCCCCCTGCTTTCAATTGCAGGCGATAAGGATGCCGACACTATTTTAGTCGGCTGGGGCGGAACGTACGGACATCTTTTCACCGCAATGGAAGAGCTATTGGCTCAAGGACACAAAGTGGCACTCGCTCAATTCCGATATATCAATCCACTCCCCAAAAACGCCATCTCCGAACTCTCCCGATTCAAAAATATTATTGTTGCTGAACTCAACACCGGCCAATTCGCCGACTATCTGCAGATGCAAATGCCCGAAAAGGAAATCCTACGCATCAACAAAGTTGAAGGTCAACCTTTCCTCGTGAAAGAAATCGTCGATGGAGTCCTCAAACATATTAACGAGAAATAATTTATCCGCCCGACTATGGAAACTAATCAAAACAATTATACCCCCTCCGACTATAAAAACAAACAGAGTGTGCGATGGTGTCCGGGTTGCGGCGACCATGCCATTCTCAATGTGTTGCATAAGGCTATGGCCGAACTGCAAATTCCTCCCGAAGACACCGTCGTGGTCTCCGGCATCGGTTGCTCTTCGCGTCTTCCATACTATATGAACACCTACGGTATGCATACAATCCACGGACGAGCTGCCGCTATTGCCACAGGAGTTAAAACAGCCAATCCCAACCTTTCCGTTTGGCAAATCTCCGGCGACGGCGACGGTCTCGCAATTGGTGGCAACCATTTTATCCATGCTGTACGCCGCAACATCGACATTAACATCATCCTCTTCAATAATAAAATTTACGGCCTGACCAAAGGACAATACTCTCCAACAACTGCGAGAGGAACAATCACAAAATCAAGCCCTTACGGCACTACCGAAGACCCATTCATTCCCGCTGAGCTCTGCTTTGGCGCACGTGGCAACTTCTTTGCTCGCGGTTTTGATGTCTCTCTCGACACTACTCGCGAAATAATGGTCGCTGCAGCTCGCCACAAAGGCACATCGGTGGTCGAAGTGCTGCAAAACTGCGTCATTTTCAACAACGGTATTCACTCCTGGTTCACCGACCGCGAAGAGCGCCTTAACAGAACTATACATCTCCGACACGGCGAAAAAATGCTGTTTGGAAAAGACCTTGACCGCGGGCTCGTCCAAGACGGTTTCGGACTGAAAGCTGTCAAAATCGGCGAAGACGGCTACACAATCGACGACATCCTTGTCCACGACGCAAAATGCCAAAACAATTTCCTCCAACAGCAACTCGCCATGATGGACGGCTCCGACCTTCCTCTTGCAATCGGTGTTATTCGCGATGTCGATGCTCTGACCTACGAATCCGAAGTCGAAAAGCAAGTGAAGGAAGTCTCCGCAAAAAAAGGCTTCTCTTCTCTACGCGACATGATTCTCAAAACTCACGAAACCTGGGAAACAGGAACTTCCAATTGATCCCTTTTAATATCAACCACTTATGGGAGGCTTTTTCGGTACTATCTCCAACAAACCCTGCGTGCCCGACCTTTTCTACGGGACTGACTACAATTCTCATCTTGGAACTCGCCGAGGCGGAATGGCCACTTTCGACTCCGACCAAAACAAATTTGCTCGCTCTATCCACAACCTCGAAAGCACTTATTTCCGCACCAAATTTGAACCCGATCTCGACAAATTCAAAGGCAACTCAGGAATCGGGATAATCAGCGACACTGACGCTCAACCAATAATAATCAATTCCCACCTCGGACGCTTCGCAATCGTCACTGTCGCCAAAATATGCAATCTCGACGAACTCGAAAAAGAACTCCTGCAAGAGGGTAACCACTTCGCTGAATTAAGTTCCGGCAAAACAAATCAGACCGAACTCGTTGCACTACTAATCAATCAGGGAAAAGACTTCCGCGAAGGTATCGAAAACGTCTTCCGGAAGGTAAAAGGTTCATGCTCAATGCTTATCCTTACCCCCGACGGTATAATCGCTGCCCGAGACCGCCTGGGACGGACTCCTATCGTAATCGGTCGTAAACCAGGGGCTATGGCCGCTACAAGCGAAAGCAGCGCTTTCCCAAACCTTGACTTTCAGATCGACCGATTTCTCGGACCGGGGGAAATCGTAAAACTTACGCCAGAGTCTGTCCAAACCATTCGACAGCCCGATAAGGAAATGCAAATATGCTCCTTCCTATGGGTCTACTATGGATTTCCCACTTCCACCTACGAAAACAAAAACGTAGAAGACACCCGCTTCAAATTCGGCGAAGAAATGGGACGCTCCGACGACTCTCAGATCGATTGCTGCTGCGGTATTCCCGACTCTGGAGTCGGCATGGCTCTCGGATATGCGTGCGGTAAAGGGGTCCCTTACAAACGCGCCATCGCTAAATATACACCTACCTGGCCCCGTAGCTTCACCCCGGCACGACAGGAACTTAGAAACCTTGTCGCTAAAATGAAGCTCATCCCTAACAAGACTATTCTTTCCGGACAGCGTGTCCTCCTCTGCGACGACAGCATCGTGCGCGGAACTCAACTCCGCGACAACACCCGAATCCTATTTGAATACGGCGCTAAAGAAGTGCATATCCGCATCGCCTGTCCCCCCCTGATCTACAGCTGCCCTTTCGTAGGATTTAGTGCTTCTAAAAGCGACCTCGAACTGATCACTCGCCGAATAATCAAAGAACTCGAAGGTGACCCCGACAAGAATCTGGAAAAATATGCCTCCGCCGATACCCCGCAATATCAAAAAATGGTGGACATCATTCGACAACGTTTTGGGCTGACATCACTTAAATTCAACTCCCTCGATGCCCTCGTCAGGGCTATCGGGCTCCCAAAATGTAAAATCTGCACTCACTGTTTCGACGGTTCTTCCCACTTCTGATTTTGCCGATGGATGCACCCTCCAGTCCTCTCCAACTCCATCTTCGCTCCATTTTGCGAAATCGGATTCCAAAGAAATTCAGCCGGTTCATCCCCGGATTTCTCTTCTACCCTTTGGAACGCCTTATACGCCAGAACCAGCTAAACGACCTCCTCCGATTTGCTTTTCCAGCGCAAGGCTCGCATTTTGCGCAAAAGATTCTTAACCGACTTGACATCGAGGTTATTTCCCACGGTTTGGAGCGCCTGAATGGACGCTCCAAGCTGGTTTTTGCCTCCAACCACCCTCTCGGCGGACTCGACGGTATCGCTTTAGTTTATCTCCTTGGAAGTCTCTACGGCGATAAAAATATTCGTGTCCTGGTCAACGATATTCTCATGAACGTCCAACCGCTCGCCGACGTCTTTCTCCCCGTAAATAAATACGGCAGTCAGGCCCGGCACGCAGCCCGACTAATCAACGACGCCTACAAGTCCGACCTCAACATCTGCGTCTTTCCTGCCGGACTCGTCTCCCGAATCCACGACGACGGGAAAATACGCGATCTCGAATGGCAAAAAACTTTTGTCTCAAAAGCCTTAGATTTCGACCGTCAGATTGTCCCTGTCGCATTCAAAGCCCTGAACTCAACCACATTCTATCGCATTGCTCGTTTTCGCAAAAAAACCGGCCTCAAAGTCAATCTTGAGCAAGCACTTCTTCCCTCCGAAATCTTCAAACAACGAGGAAAAAAATTTATAGTCCGGTTTGGACAACCGATAGACGTCCGCTCTTTAAGACAACAAGGGCTTTCGCCGGCCCAAATTGCCCATCGATTACGCGCTGAGTCACTATCCCTCCTTAACTCCTGATTCCCCTCCCCGTTCTCCTCGGGAGATTAGCCACGAATCAATCGACCGCGTGGCCGATGAAAAGTTCACACCTATCCTCACTACTTCCCGGCCTTTCGTCTCCAACCCCAAATCATAGTCCTTCGACTCTATTTGCTCCAACGCCTTCTTAGCCGTTGAATTCATCTTACATTCAATTACATACAGATACTTCTCCGTGGCTATCAACAAGTCTATCCGACCGTTCGACGTGCGGTATTCCGTATGCACCTCCACCCCAAGTAGCCTTAAAACCAGATACAGCACATTGTTGTAATGTCGCTCTATATTATCCAGATAAATAGCATCATACGGTATACCGGCAAAAAACTTCTGCATCTCCCTCATAAACTCATCCGCCAGCCCCAAATTCAACGTCTTTAACCATTTACCCACCACCAGGCTCCTCCTCAATTCTCCTCGCAGACTCTCCTTCATCTCTTCCTTCGATTCTGTCTTACCACTTTTCTCAGCCTGGCGATGCAGCCCGTAATCTTCAAATTTTTCATGAGAAAGGGCATTAAATAGACTATATGGTTCCATTACCTCCTGACCCGTATCCGAAAACCGGAAACCTCCGTAAAGACGCAAAAGACGTTCTTCCGTCTCCTCCGGACTAAGTCCATGGCGTCGGGAAAGGCGCTCAACACTGCTTCGCATACTCCGATGCAACTCCGAACGCGTCACACCGCAAACCCTATCCATTTCCGGATCCTCACTCACATCATTGACATGAAGATCCCCCATCACTCTCTCCAGGCCTTCTCGGCTGCGACCTACTATAAGCATTAGTTCCACATCTGCATCCGCTGACTTCAGCGCCATATAAAATCCCCGCAGTATTTCGCAACACTTTTCACGCATACCATTATTCTCATCCGGAATAGTCAGTGGCTTGTCATAGTCATCCACCAAAACCACCACCCGACGGCCCGTATGCGCCGACGCAAATCTTATCACATCTATCAGGCGATCCTCCCGGCTCCCCCTGACCGGCTTCCCGAAATAAGCCCTTTCGTAACCACTCAACATCCCCTCGACCACATTCGTCAGATCCGACACAGAACCATAACACCGAGACCCGAAATCAAAATGAAACACTGCTCGTTGTCGACCGTCAATTCGCCTTAAATCATCAATGGCTGTCCCCTTAAACAACCCCGACGAACTGTCCTGGAAATATGCTGATATCGTCGATAACAACAGACTCTTCCCAAACCGAGCAGGACGACACAATAGATAACTCCCCGGGGTCGAGACAAGACGGCCTATCATACGCGTCTTATCCAGATAAAAACACTTCCCCTCTCTTAGTTTCTTAAAAGTTTGAATTCCTATCGGATACTTCCTCTTCAAATAACTGTAACCAAATCCATCGCGAGACACGTTGCCCCCTATTTCCAATCCCATATCTAACCCTATTATTTGATTAATTTACTCTCAATTATAATATATTATAAAATCAATGCAAAGTTAATCAAATTTTTTCAAATATACGAATACCTTTTACATTTTTAACTCTTCCTTTTATATTTTCCCAATTCTGATTATTTATGAAATGTGCGACAACTAACACATAAGCTGTCAATCCACAGACCAAAAGCCAACCATAAATTTCTTTCATTGAGACAACTAAAGCCTGCTCAACAGCCCTTCCATATAGTCCAGCGACCGGAATATCCGCAATTGACCAATTAGCCCGGTCTGCTTGGCTGACAAGAAATGCCAGATTGGAAGAAAATACTCTCCTGAGCATTTCTCCAATCAAGGCCGGACCAAGCGTCGCGCCCACGACCGCTCCCCCAAAACCATTGATAACAAGGGCCTGTGGAAATACCTGAAACGACAAACCGCTTTGGACCACAGACGTCAGATAGACTATCGAGACAATTACCGACGCCGCTCCTCGCATCATCAACGGAAATGCCAACATCTCTTTCTCCACCCCATAATCTATCAAAAAATAAAAATATGCCAAATATCCGCAGGCCAAACCGAAAGCTACCGCTGTCATTGATGCGTAACCCCATTTGCGTAGAGCAAATCCATAATACGTAAATCCTACACCCAAAACTATCCCCATCAGAACATACCAATTCAAGTCTATCAGATTCGTTTCGTCAAATCCCAATATCGTAGATGCATAGCTATGTTCAAAAACATGTTCGGTTGCCAGCAACGTAAAAAACACAACATACACTAAAACGGCCTTTACCACATTCCGGTTCCGAATCGCGGCATACGAAATATAAGGATGGCGTAGAAACGTAGCTCGCCACAGATTTATTCCACAGCAAATCAAGCCAAGACACGACGCGAATAATATCTCCGACGAACTCCACCAATCAAAATAATTCCCATATACACAAACAAACGTGAAACAAAGCATGAAAACTCCCCATAGAAGCGATCCAAGCCAATCAATTCCCACCAAAGGCAGATACATATACGGACGAAGCGGACGCAACGTGATAAGCACAAGAAGCATCATGATTCCCAGCAAACCTGTCATTATCCATTGCATCGTTTCCCATTGAAAATGAAACGCTGAATAGACCGTCGCAATCCCACTCAACTGTATCACACCGTCAACCACAAGATAAACATAGCAGAAAAATATCGACATATCCCGTACCGGTGTCAACCATAGCTGGATAGTCGAGTTGCACGCTAAGGTCGCTTGCATCCGGAACCATCCTCCTACAAAGCAGACAAACACCAGAAGGGGAACTGAATCTGTGGTCGCCCCAATTATATTGGCCAAAATTAGAACCCCACAACTCACCAATAGCTGCGTATAAGTGGAAAATCTGAATTTGATCCGAAACATCACCGCGAAATTCAGCGACATGCCCACAAGCGACGCATACCCCGCCATCAAGACATCTTCCTGCATCATTGCCGTTGTGCCTATCATATCCGTAGCGGCAGCCAGATAGACGCCTCCGGAAAATTGTATGATGACAACATAAATTATAAAAAGCCATGGCTTCAGCCGGCGGGGAATAAAATCCCTGACTTCCGGGATATCAAACCGTCGATTGGATTCCAAATGCTCCATATCAATATTTAACTTCGCATTCCACATTCATGCCCGCTCGCAGAAGCGACATGGCCTTCGCGTCGTTCTCTCTCGAAAACTCTATGCGCACCGGAACGCGCTGACGAACTTTAACAAAATTCCCCGCTGAATTGTCTTGGGGTAAGACAGAGAGAGAAGAGCCCGTCGCTCTCGAGATGGATTCAACGCGTCCTTTGAAAATGACTCCCGGAATCGCATCCACTTTTATTTCCGCTTCACTCCCCACATGAATATGCTGCAATTGGGTCTCCTTATAATTAGCTGTAACCCAGGTCATCGACGTATCTACAACCTCGAGCAGCGTCTGGCCCGGCTGTACCAGCTGACCAACTTGAATCTCCTTCCGGGAAGCATATCCGTCACACGGCGCAACTATGACGCAATAACTCAGATTGAGGGCTGCCAACTCCACTCGCGTCTTCGCAAGCTCTATTCCGGCATTGTTTTGAGCAATCCGCCCACGGGTCTCAGCGACAACACTGCTCGACGCTTCCCTCTGTCTTTCAAGCGTTTCATATCTCGCCTTTTTCGACTCATAATCTGTCTTAACAGCATCATACTGGCTCCGCGTCACTGCATCCTGCTCCAAAAGCTTACCATAGCGCGCATAATCAGATGCCGCAAGCTCCATCAATACTTTCGCCTCTGTAATGGTAGCTTCCGTTACCGAAACATTCGCGGAAGCCACACCGACACTTTTGTCTGCGACATCGCGGCCTGCCTGAGCATTTTGCAAGTCTGCGCAGGCTTCAGCATAAGCCAGACGCATCGCCGAATCATCTATAATCACCAACGTATCCCCTCGCTTAACCGGTTGAAACTCTTGGAAACGTATTTCCGATATATCCCCTTGCACTCTGGTGTTGACCGGAACAATTTGTTCGTAGACTTGTGCATTATCCGTAAACTCAACTCTCCCCGGATGATAAAACTTTCCGGCCACCCATAAGGCTGCTCCACAGATAACTATGAGTGATAGAATATAAGATACAATTTTTTTGGCTCCCTTTTTCATATTTTGCCCGAGGTAAAAAGTAATTTATAATAATAATAAATGATATTTATACGCGCATTCTCCAATTGTTGCTCAGCTTCCAGTAGCGAATTGGACGCATCAAGCATATCGCTGATCAATGCCATATCCGCCAGATAACGGGTCGAAACAACATGATAGTTCCGAGACGCGAGCTCAACACTTTTTTCCATCGTCTTAAGCTCCTCATACGTTTCAAGGTATCGTATATAATCACTCCGGATCTCATGCTCCAGATCTTCTTTCGTCGCGGCATACGCTTCTTTTGCTTGAAAAGTGGCAGCCCGGCTATGCGCAAGTTTCCGATTGGTCTTATAGAGCGAAGAAAGATCATAGCTGATTCCAAGACCCAGATACCAATAACTCAAATTTCTGTTGATCGGTGGAACCTCAGTGAGAATCGGCCCGTCAATGCTCCACGCTGCCTGAAGACCTATCTTTGGAAACCGGTCAGTTTTAACAATCGACTCTCCCTTTTTTGTCATGTTGATGGCATTGTCAGCAAGACGAAGACGGGGCGAATGGCTGGTCGCCTCCGACTGCCACCATTGCTCGTCAGTCAAAGGTAGGGAACGTTCCAATATAGTCGAATCCGGCTCCACAATTGTACCACGTTCCAAACCCGAAAGCGTCACAAGCTGATCGTTCAGAATTTTTGAAGTATTGTCGATTTTTATCATCTGCAGTTCAAGATTCGACTCAAGAAGCTCATAGCGCGTGATGTCATTCTGCAACGCCACTCCTTGCTCAAAGCGAGCTTTCATCTCCTGAAGAAGCGTACGCGCATTTTCTAAATTAGCCATTATCACCTTGCGCAAATTCCGACATTTATACAAGTCCAGATACGCGCCCGCCAATTGAAATCTTATATTGTCCCTTTGCAATTCTGTGGAATAACGGGCGGCTGTCGACTTCAACTCTGTCATTTCTATCGATCGCGTGATAGCCCCTCCCGTAAATAAGGGCTGCTCTATTTTGATACCCGCTCCATTCCCAAAATGGGGAATGGCAGCCCGATGAACATCGGAAAATTTGCGCGCGGTGGTAAAACCGTCCCCTATGTAACTTAGAGATAAGGACGCTTTTATCTCCGGAAGACGTGCGCTTTTTGCAACTTCCGTTTCCAAACGCGCAACTTCCTCCGATGCAATCGAGGTGCGAAGTTGTGAATTCCGCTTCTCCGATATTTCAAATAGCTTCTCAAGAGAAAGAGTCTGCGGAGTGCCTGAAACACCGGTAAACCCTGTTGATAATAGTGTCGTTACGGTAATCGTCACGACAAGTTCTCGAAATTTCATTGATTATTGATTTATATAACATACCTCCTCCCCTATGGGCCTCTTTTTCAGAAACTCAACATAATAGCCCATGCCCCCTTGCTCTCGCAAAGAAACAACTTGTTTATTCCAATAAGTTATTAGGGGATAATTTAATCTTTCCTCAAACGCCACATTATTCCGTGGCCCGAGGATTTAAACTCACAGCTCAGTTAATCACTGTGTACTCTTCCAATTTTCTTTATAGGCGTAATTTCTAACAGCTGCCGGTCTCTCGCCGGAATGAGTCTTCATATTATTCATATGGGATGGCACTTTGTGTACCATGCTGCAAAATTAGTGAAAAATTACGACTTCATCAAAAATTTCCCAACTGTGAAATAAGCTGGTTTCGGTATGACCCATTCCATAACTCATTACTTTCTACGTGTATAAGTAAAAGAGCATCAGCGGTTCTAATGCTGATGCTCCTTTTCCTATTTTATTATTTCTACTTGGAAATCAAGAAAAGATCCTTCCCGGTCTTACCGTATGATTATCTTTACTGGACGCTGCGACTGATCGGTCGTTATCAAATAAATCCCCTGCGGAAGCATAACCGTTTCTCCTCCTTTCACTGTTCCGAGAGTGCATACTTTTACTCCGGTCATGTCGAAAACTGTCAGATTGGATTGCTCTTCATCAAGCAGCACCACAAATCCACCCTCTATTGACCCAATCGTCAGGGGTTGAGCTGTGATCTCTCCCACAGACCCTTGACCGGTGCCTACTTGAATGGAATTAGACGGCTGAGAAAGAATTCCCAAACGCGATGCCTGAACCGTATACGACTCTGCAACTTCCGGATCCCGGTCCTCAATAACCAAATAATTAAAATCTGATGTTAAAACTGATGCTTGCGGACCCTCCGATGTATACCGGACGCGAGTCACTACATAATAATCTATTTGATCCGGCGACTCCTCCCAATTGGCCTGATAACTGTCGGCCGAGATATTTGTGGCCGGGGTTGCTTTCAGTGTGCTCAAAGTCGGAACTTCAAAAGCCTCCCCCTGAAGGGTAACGGCTACATCCTGCGAAAGTGGCAATCCTCCGTCATAGAGCCGGAGTGTTGCCGTGTGAGACCCGGGCTGAGTAGGATGATATTCCACCTGAAGCATATAAACATCGGTGGAGTTGATAGTAGCCGCAGGAATCGAATTCGTCGGAATTGAAAACATAGCCCGATCCGTGCCGGAAATTCTGACACTTAATGCACTCGTCAGATTGTTGCCGTCTATCTCCAATGGCATAACCAAGGTTTGGCCAACTGCGGCTTCTCCAAGATTCAACGACTCTCCATTGATAGGACGCGATAGCTCCGGATCGCCTGTAATAGGAGGTGTCACTGTGCCTCCCTGTTCACTGATATAGAAAGTTTCTGTCGTCCGGCTTCCCCAAATGTACTCTGCCAACTCCGGAAAATCCACAAACGGGTTACGATTCCCCTGATACTTCTCAACACTCTCGTTCCGGTCCAGTTCTTTCTGATCCACCGGGTCCATACGGGCCCAATTCAAGAGCATATCGTAAGCCCATGGTTGAAGGGTAGGCCATTCATTCTGACGGAACATATAGTTGACAACCCAAGGGAGATCATCGTAGACTACCGCCATATAGAATATACCCCGCGCAAAGTCTCCTTTGTATTGATCAGCCGGTTCAAACACCATTCCGGACCCACCTCCATAGCCGGTGGCGGCCGGACCTACTTTAGTCACACCGTTGTCAAACGTAGTCGATTTGCATATTCCAAAAGCATAATTGAGCTTTGCCGAATTAGCCGTAGCGTCGGACGGATAAAGGTTCCACAAATCTGAATACGCAGGAGTGTATTCAACATCCCCGTTTTTCTTCCACCAGGATTTGGGAACCGAATGTTCCCTATTCATTCCATTGCCCGAAAAACTTTGGAACGCATTTTGATTCGACCGGATTAATTGAATTTTATTGCTGTACATATCCCACCACCGTTTGCAGCCCTCATACAGATCGGGATAAACATCCGTATATTGCCAATAGCTCGGCAATTGACTGTAAACTAACATGGTATGATTCTGCACACACTGCTTGGCGGCTGTCTTCAACGCTTCCTTCTTCAAGCCGTTCATCTTATCATAATAGCCCGGTTTATAGACAGCATCAGCTGTAGATACGAACCACATTGATGTCAGGCTCAAAATAGAGAATAGTATAAGTTTTTTCATAACCCGGTTTTAAATGAAGATTTCTGATTTTTTTAACATCCGGCCATTCCAAGTAGTTCACAAGACAGTCGGAAAGAGGGTGTTTCAAAATGAGGAATTTTGAAACACCCTCCTTTAGATATCTATTGAATAATCTTAATTCTTAACTCCTGTGACTACCAAATTCTTGATTTCCCAGGTATCCGCTCCAGCTGTCGACGAACCATACTTGAGTCCAAGTTGAATTTTCTTTCCGGCAAAGCCACTGAGGTCAATATTACCCGATGATGCGAAGGTCCATGACCCCGCTGTCGGCCACGTCGGAATGGTCAATTCAGTCCAGCTTGTCGAACCTTCCACCCTCACTCCAAAACCGCAAAGTTGAGTCAACGTTGTTTGGAATTTAGCTGCATGTTCAAACACTACCGATGCACTCTTCACATTCGTCAGATCTATCACAGGAGAAATTGCCCACGAAAGCGATGAATATGCCGTATTGCTTGAATATGCGCTGGCGTTCAGATAATATTTTTCATTGTAGAGTTTCCAATTCCAAATATATGAAAGTCCCGATGGCATTTCTACATTGTCAAAGGTCCAATCGATTGTGGAGGCCGTTTCGCTCAAGCCCGAATACAGTGTTGAACCCGTCGGTGTCGTACCGCCACCTCCCGTGCTCACTCCGTCAATTTCAAATTCTGAGGCCGAACCGTTATTTCCGCTGAGACCTACCATGCCGTCCATCGAAACAAACGAACCGATAGCTTTGACCTTCTTTCCAAGATTGGAAGGATTGTCCGCCAGATTCCCTTTCTCACGAAGGACACTTCCCTGAGCAAGCGGAAGAAGTAGGCAACGCGTATAATCACGTACTCCGGCTTCCGGAGCGATCACAAGATTATTATCGGTCGGATCTGAAGCGGTCCAATCTATATCTTCATTCGAACTTACGGTCTGAACGCCCGGACGAAGCGTGCCGGCGATGAACCCTTCTACCCAGCCGTTGGCCCCTGTATTGGCCAGCTCGATGGCTTCCTCTACACTGTAAGGCTCCGATTGAGTCCCTTTCGAGTCAAAGATGCAATCCGCTGCCGAACGAAGTATTAACTGCCACGAGCCCTTGAAGTATGAAAGAAGACCGCGCACATTACCCGTGCCTTCCGGCAACATCTGATGATAGAACGATGCATAACCCGAATTGCGGACTATGATGGTATTCCCCGATGCGTCCAAAAGATTGCGGCTGACCGATTCTTCATAGGGTGCATACGGTGCTTTCCCTCCATCTTCAAAATGCACGTTCTGGAGTTCTACAAACTGGCTCTGCATTTTCTGAATATCTTCAGTGGAAGTGCAACCGTTGATGTCAGCAATGGTAGCTCGGATGCAATACATCTTTCCGTCTGTAGGATAAGGCTGACCAAATGGAATATAATGAACATCCAAATCAGGATTTCCGCTAAGTTCCATGCCATGGCGCAGAAGCTCAAATGGCATAAAGCTTACCTGATACGAGCCATTGTAGATGCCCAAGCCTCCTATCTGCTCAAGACCGGCATATTTACCTATACAGAATCGAGCGCTCTTTTCAAGTTCTCCCCCATTCTCATAGTCGGGATACATGAAATCCTGTGGAGATAGATTCAAAACCACCTCCTGACCTAATGGATAAAAATTATAAAGACTTGATTGATTGACCGACAGTGTGATAGCCGCTGTTTCGTCTTGGATATACATCGACTTATAGATGTTGCCCGTGGCATCCGAAGAGATAACGCGACCCTTTATGATATAAGGAGTTTTCGTTGCTTCATCCTTATATCCGAGTTCGGTTGCATAGTTCGTGGCATCCTGCCACATGGCTGCCTTGAGTTCAGCTATTGTGGTGTTGGGCACCGATGCCGGAACCGGGTTATCCAACTCCGGGGTGTCCATATCGGCCTGGCATGAGGCAAGTGCCATTGAGGCAAGCACTCCCAGTCCAAGATATATGTTTTTTGTGATTTTCATCTTTTTCTGTATTGGGGATGAGATAGATTACTTGGTTCCGGTGATTACGAGATTTTTTATTTCCCAGGTGTCTGCACCAGCAGAAGTAGATTCATATTTTAAGCCAATCTCTACTTTCTTTCCGGCAAACGCACTTATATCTATGGCTCCCGAGGAAACAAAGTCCCATGTGCCCGCTGTGGGCCATGTCGGAATGGAAAGTTCTGTCCATGTAGTTGAGCCCGATTCTCGGATTCCAAAGCCACACAGTGTAGTGACTGTGGTCTGGAATTTAGCAGCATGTTCAAACTCAACTGAAGCAGTCTTGACATTCGATAGGTCAATAACCGGAGAGATGGCCCAGGCTTTAGACGCATAAGGAGTGTTATTCAAGAATGCACTGGCGTTCAAATAATATTTGTTGCTGTAAGATTTCCAACTCCAAATATATGAAAGCGCAGAAGGCATCTCGATATTGTCAAATGTCCAGTCGATGGAGGAAGCTGTTTCACTTAAACCGGAATAAATGGCATCTCCCGGGGTGGATCCTCCGGTGGTTCCGGTCGGTCCCCAATTATATTCAGTAGGATTACGTAGACCATTGACACCGAAGTATTTCGAAAGATCTCCCTTTATCGACACTTGCTTGCCAAGATTTCCCGGATTATTAGAAAGATTTAGAGCGGTCCGAATAGCTCCCGTTGGCAGATTGATTGCCGTACACTTGGAATAATCGGTTTCTGTTGGGCTGTCCGCAAGCATGAGGTTGGAAGCGACGGCCCCTTCAGCAGTAAACATCGCAAATTGCTCTGTGAGTGTGCTTGCTCCGTCCGGATTGGATTTAACCCATCCGACAATGTAACCGCTCACCCATACTCCTGTGCCTGATTGACCACCAAGCATCTGAGATACCGAATAGGGCTTTTCTGCTGAGCCATTCCCTTTATCGTCACCCGGAGGAGGGGTCGGAGTTCCTTCCGTTCCCTTGTCACCCCAGTTATAGGCTGATGTGTTTTTCACTGCAGCTTCTTGGCCGAAATATTTTTCCACATCACCTTTTATAGACACGAGCTTACCCAAAACCGTCGGGTTATCTTTGAGATTCAAAGCGCTTCGAACCTCCGTGCCGCTGACCAGCTGAACCGGAATACATTTATAGATGTCACGCTCGTCGGGAGAAGCCGCAAGCACAAGATTGGAAGCATTGCTGCAAGGAGTGGTAAATTTGACATTCTCCACGCTGTAAGTGTTCGAATTGCTCGTATCTATCCAACCTACAATGTAACCCGTGAACCACGCGTCGTTTGCCTTCGTGCCTCCAAGAAGTTGAGACACAGTGATTGGGCTGTTCCATTCTCCTGTACCATAGGTTTGATCCGGTTTTTCCGGATTCACCAAGGGAGGATAGTCCTTGTCTTCGCTGCATGAGGTAAGTCCGAGCAACGCCACCATCAAAAGCGAGAAAAATATATTTATTTTTTTCATTTCGTAATGATAATATTTTATTGAAAAATTTTTAGACTATCATCAGAAGCGAATTCCGAAGTTGAAGAAAACGCGGATTCCCTGAGCATAGTAATATTTGTTGGGGAACTTGTTGATGTCGTAATTTGTATAGTCAAACTTACCTTCCTGATATCCACCGGTTTGGATATTACGATTGTTAAGAAGATTATTGACCGAGAGGTTGAAGTTGAGAGCACCCCATTTGGTATAGATGAGTTTACCAACAGAGAAATTGAGAACAAATGCATCTTTGAGCTTCTCCTGGTTAGTGATTTCAGCACGCTTCTCTTCCAGGTTCTGTTGCATAAGCTCATAAGAGGTCATACCCGGATTGTCGAGAATCTGCTGTTTGGTCGGAGCGCAGACAGTATATAGATCCGGCATTTCCTCATGGCGTGTCGGAGCAAGGTCAACATAAGCGTCGCCGAGCCAGTTGGCATTCAACTCAAAGAACCAGTTTTTGGGAGCGTTGTAGTTGAGCGAAATGTTATAAGCCTGTTGGGGTGTCCCGCCGAGGTGATAGTTCTTGATGTAAACCCGGCGAGTGACATCCTCTTGCGAACCGTTCTCATACGAGCGCACTCCGAGAGGATTGTTTTTGTAGAGATAATTTGCGATAGTTGCAGCTCCCGAAATTGTCAACGACGGAAGGATTTTGTAAGCAAGACCGATTTCAACACCACGATATTGAGTGTGGATGCCGCTCATGGCGTAATTCATGAAAGTGTTGAGCTGATAGTCGTAGAATCCGGAACGCTTGATACCATCCCACATTTCAGTGATGAATGCAGACACACTTCCACGGAAGCGAGAATAGTTCCACGTGTAGGCAATGTCGGCTGAGAGGAAACGCTCAGACTTGAGACCTTGAACCGCTGTGTCTTTGATGCGCGGTGAAACGTAGGCGTAGTCAGGCAGCGGAGCCCGTGTGCCATAGGAAGCATGGACTGTGAAGTAATTACGCCCATTAAGCTTATAGGTGGCACCGGCTTTAGCAGCAGCGTTGTCGAAAGTGTGACGACGACCGGCACCGTATGAATTTTCAGGTGCACGTCCGTTGCGCATTTCGCCATAACGCATGAAGTTGGTGTAGGAAACTTCCAGACCATAGTTCACGTTCCAGTGGCGCGTGACAATCTGATTCTGAATCCATGCTTTTGCGGAAAGGGAACGGATATGATAGTCATAACCGAATTTGTCGCCTTCCGTCACTCTCCGGTTGGGGTCGTTGAGATTATTTTGCAGAATTTCGAGGTTGCCGGGGAAGTCGCGTTCGGAATAGTTGTCAATATCGCGCCAGAATTCCCCGCCAAGAAGGCTGCGGATAGTCTTAAAGTAGTGAGCATCAGTATAGTTGACACTGACACCGCCTTGAAGAGTCATTACATCGTTGAGACGATGGTCAACGTAGGAGTTAAACATCCATGCAGTCTGATTGCTGTGGCGGTCTTCCAGGATGTAGCTGGATTGACCACGAAGCTCGGGATTGCGATCGAAATAAATATTGTTGAGTTGGTTGGCACGATACATGGCATCCCAATCGAGCTGGCGCACGTTCTCATCACTCTGCCAAAGATAGCGATAATATTGATAATCAGTCATATAACTATCCCACAGATCCGGATTCGCCTGACGCTCAAGCTCAGTCATGTAATGATTGCTCCAAGAGTTGTTAGGATTGTAGTATGAAGGAAGGTATCTATAGTAGTCCGGACGCGGGTCTGCAGACTGATACCAGTTGAGCGCCGAAGAAGAGTATGCATTGTGGCGGAAACCGACACCCGTATTGATGGTTGTACCCTGGCGAGGTTTCCAAATCCAGTTGAGCAAAGCGGCGGGGTCGAAGGAGTTGACAATTTTGGAGCTTTTCTTTTTTCCGTCGAGGTAACCCCATGATGGATTGTAGAGGTTTGTTCCGGCAAGATCGTATGCTTCCTGAGTAGCGGCGGAATTAGTGGCCCGCTGGGTGGGAGCGCCCCATGTAGTCAGGTTGAGAGAATGTTTTTCGTTGAAAACTTTCTGAAGGGAGAGTGAGTATCCGAATGAGTTATAGAAAGTTCCTTTGATCACACCTTCGGGTGCATACCGACCGATTACAGAAGCAGAAAACGCCCATCCGTGTTTGTTGAGACCGGTTGAATACTGCAGCATTAGGCGGAGCATGTAGTTTGAATTGGTGTATGAAACATTTCCACGGAAACCGGGAGCGTATTCGGAAGCGTATGTCGTGAAATTTGAAGCACCTCCAATTCCTCCGAAGCCATAGTTTGCTGCTTCCATTCCGATTTCAACGGAGCGATTTCGGAAGGCGCTTGAAGTCATTCCTCCAAGACCGGAGAAGTTGAAGCGCCCACGCATTGCATCGTTGAAGTCGAAGCCGTTGATGTAGCCGATATTCCAATTTGAATCGTAACCTCTGAATCGGAAACGCATGACGGAGAAATCGTAGTTGGCTGACTGATAATAGATGTTGTCGGTAGCGCCTTGAATTGTACCGATTCCTTGGAGTGCGCCTTCGTCTTCAAATTCGTTGGCGTTGTCCATGTTGTAGTCTTCGTTGTTGGCACGAAGAGAAGTGGAACCGGCGGCCTCAATTTTAATTTGGCCGAGGTCGAGGATTTTTCCGTCGGTGATTTTGACATCGATGTCGGTGTCTTTAAAACCATAGGCGGAAATTTGAATTACATCGTCACCGGCTTTAGCATTAGAGATGGTAAAGTGGCCGTCTGCACCGCCCATAACGTAGATGGACTGGTTTTTGAGGAAGATGTTGGCGTCGGGAACCGGTTTACCGGTGCCTGCATCCACCAAAGTGCCTTTCAGCCCTGTTGCCGCGAGGGATGGCAGAGCGAAAGCCAGCAACAGCAGAAGAGATAGTTTTACTCGCATTTCTGTTGGGTTTTGAAAAAGTGGATTCTGATATTTGAATGTTAATTGATTCAGGGTAATGGAAAACGAGGAGAAAGCATGGAAAAGCGATTATTTTATTGTCAGGAATATTTCGGTCGGGAGGTGGTCGGAATATCCGTTAGTCCAAACACCGCCGGAGAAAGTGCGATGTGGATATCCCTTGTATTGTCCGTCGGCCTGAAGGAGGAAGGGGAGATTATTCCACACTAAAGCACCGCTATAGACCAAATGAGATTTTCCTTTTGGGAGGAGGTTATAGTTTACGATGATCTGGTCAAACAAATCCCAGCCGCCCCGGTATGTGTAAGACCCGATTCCGTCGTCGAGTTTTTTCCAGAAGGGATTGAAATATCCCCCGGGCCCGACTTTGTTCATGTCTTTTTTTGCACCGAGGACTTCGGCGCAGCTCTTATTTGATGGATCGTCGTTGAGGTCGCCCATTATCACGATTCCGCAGTCGGGATAAATATTTAGGAGACTGTCAGCGATGTTTCGGGATAGTTGAGCAGCTGCCTCCCGAAGCCAACTGCTTTGTTTGTCCCCACCCCGGCGTGAAGGCCAGTGATTTACAATAACACCGATTCTCTGACCACCGAGAAGGCCAAACACGCACATTTGGTCGCGCGTTCTGAAATTAGGGAGCTGTGGAATGCTGAGAAAGTGGTTTGTGACGTTTATGACACGGAATTGCGTGGGATCGTATAGCATTCCAACATCGACACCCCGGCGGTCGGGTGAATCGTGATGGACGATTTGGAGGTTTCTGTCGCGAATTGCTTCAGTCCGGACGAGGTCTTGGAGGACTGTGATGTTTTCAATTTCACTCACACCGATGATTGCGGGCCCGTTAGGAGTGTTTTTTGTTTTTAGGTTGGCAATCGCGGTAGAAAGGTTTTTTAGTTTGGAATTATATTTGAAAGAATCCCATTTGTTTTTTCCTTCCGGGGAAAATTCATGGTCGTATTTACCGTTGTTGTTTATGGTGTCGAATAGGTTTTCAAGATTGTAGAAAGCGACACCGAAGACACGGGATTGAGACTCGGTTGACTGAGCGGCAGTTGGGATAGCGCCCACCATGAAGGCAGCCCCGAGTAGAGAAAGGAAAAATTTTCGCAGTTTCATTTAGTTCGCAGTTTCAATTAGAGGGATGTTGAAAAAGTAGAGATATAATAGATAAGACAGTACGCTTGCCCGATGAAGGGTTAGCGAACTGTCTTAAGAATTAATTTAGAAGAATCGAGTTTCTTTTCCTTCCATGGAAGAGAGGAGTGCGTTTGCAAGGGAACTTGCCCCAATCCGGAAAAGGTCGTGAGTGAGCCATTCATCACCCAGGATAGTTTTTACCAAAGCGTAATATTGCAGGGCTTCTTCGGAAGAGCGCACCCCGCCGGATGCTTTGAATCCGACTTTGCGTCCTGTGAGCTGGTAGTATTCTTTGATGCAGGAACACATTATGTAAGCGGCTTCCAAGGATGCTCCGGGATAGATTTTTCCGGTTGAGGTTTTGAGGAAATCAGCATCGCTGAAAAGGGATAGAATAGAAGCCTTTTTGATGTTAGCGGCGGTTTTGAGAGCACCGGTTTCCAGAATCACTTTTAGTTTTGCATTCTTGACGGCATGTTTGATTTCAATGATTTCATCGCAAAGATCTTCGTAGTTTTCATCGAGAAACATTCCGACGTTGAACACGATATCTACTTCATCGGCCCCATCAGCGACAGCGAGAGCAGCATCGGAGATTTTGACGGAAGTAAAAGTTTGGGAAGAGGGGAAGGCACCTGCCACGACAGCAATGTCTACACCAGGCACATCGAGATTAGCTTTGACGACTTCTGCAAAATTGCTGTAGACACAGATGGCAGCGACATTTTTATATTGAGGGAAATCGTTGTCGAAGTCGTTAACTCTTTGGGTAAATTTGGCTACACTTTTTTGGGAGTCTTCGGTACTGAGTGTAGTTAGGTCGATTGAGCTAAAAAGGAATTGATAAACTTCGGGGGAAGCTAATTTAGGGGCTTCAGCCACAATTTTAGCCACTTCAGCTGCGACAGTGGCGTCGTTTTCCGTCACTTTACTTTCGGCAATTGCCTTCTGATATCTGTCCATAGTTAAATATGGTTTTATTGATTTGAATCTGAATAAAAAATTAACAAGCGGGAATAGTCTCACTTATAAGTGAGAAACGTTTTAGAGGGAGAGGTTGTTCAAATGTTAATTATCCGAGCCTTTATTTTTTAAATCAGATTCATTGTGTATTAGAGTTTTAAGGGGTTCTATATAAATTCTTATAGGGGTTAACTGCAAAATTAGTTTCAATTTTGGAATATTCAAAATTTAGGGATATTTTTTTGTAATTTTTTCGGTACGAAACCGAGTGGGCATGCCCGGACTATCAATTCTCGGGGGAATCCACATCTTAAAGTGAAGGGAAGCCACCATCTGATTTTAGTCGCTGACTAACGGTGGTCTAAAACTCGTTTAAAGAGGTGAGCAGAAGGCGCGTTCCGGTTATCAAACAGAAAGCTCCGACAAAACATTTCAAGGAAAAGTTTTGTCGGAGAGTAAATTTTCCATTCGGGAATCAACATACTCCGCTCCTACTGAGGGAGAAAAAGTCAAGGGTAGGGAATTTTTGCCGTGGAGAATCCAGGGGAGTTAATGGATGGACCATTCGACACCATTTTTTGTGTCTTTTACGTTGAATCCGAGTTCAGCAAGTTTGTTACGGATAAGGTCGGAAGTAGCCCAATCCTTGTTAGCTTTTGCATTAGCCCGAATTTCCATAAGAAGGTCGACAGCCCCTTCGAATGGTTTAGTGGAATTTCGAGAATCGGTATCGTTAGCCACCCGAATACCGAGGAGGTCGATGAGGAATGTATCGAAAAGATGGCGTAGCGCAGCGATGTCGTCAGCATCCAGTTTAATCAGGCCGTCGGCACACTGATTGATGTATTTAATTGCTTCAAAGAGAGTTGCGATAACTTGTGGAGTATTAAGGTCATCGTTCAGAGCCTCGTAGCAGAGTGTGGCAAAATCGGGGATTGAAACGGTTGATTTTTCGGATGGCAAAAGATTTTGCAATCTTCTGTATCCATCAAGCATTTTTTGAAGAGCTTTTTCAGCGGCCTGTAGAGCTTCGTTGCTGAAATCGACAGTGGAACGATAGTGGGCCTGCAAGATGAAGAAGCGAATCACCATAGGACTATATGGTTGAGAGAGAGCTGGATGGGAGCCGTCGTAAAATTGTTCGAGAGTAATGAAATTATTATAAGACTTACCCATTTTTTTACCATTGATGGTAATCATGCTGTTGTGCATCCAGTATCTTACAGCTTCGTGACCTTGTGCGGCGACACTTTGAGCGATTTCACATTCGTGGTGAGGGAACATCAGGTCGAGTCCCCCTCCATGAATATCGAAAGTTTCACCGAGGTATTTTGTCCCCATCGTTGAACATTCGAGGTGCCAACCCGGGAATCCTTCGCTCCAAGGGGAAGGCCAGTGCATGATGTGTTCCGGGGCGGCTTTTTTCCAAAGCGCAAAGTAGAGAGGATTACGTTTTTCGGATTGACCGTCGAGTTCGCGAGTGGTGTTTCGGAGTTCGTCGATATTTCGGCCGGAAAGTTTTCCGTAATGGTGAGAACGATTGTATTTTTCCACGTCGAAGTAAACCGAACCCTGGCTTTCGTAAGCGAAGCCGGCATCGAGTATTTTTTTGATGTATTCAATTTGCTCGATGATGTGTCCGGAGGCATGTGGTTCGATTGAAGGAGGAAGGACATTGAGGGCTTCCATGTCGCGATGGTATCTGTTGAGGTACATCTGGACTACCTCCATAGGTTCGAGTTGCTCGAGCCTTGCTTTTTTTGCGATTTTGTCTTCACCGGAATCGGCATCGTGTTCGAGATGTCCGACATCGGTTATATTTCTGACATATCTGACTTTTAAGCCGAGATGTCGGAGGTAACGAAAAAGTATGTCGAAGGTAATAGCCGGACGGGCATGCCCAAGATGGGCGTCGCCATAGACGGTTGGTCCGCAGACGTACATTCCGACGTGACCTTCATGAAGGGGTTTGAAGAGTTCTTTGTTGCGGGATAGGGTATTGTAGATGACGAGATTATTTTCCATTCTGAATGAACCCGAGTGGCTAAATGATTTGAGAGTAGAGGATAATTATTTTAAAATCCGGCGGGTGCAGCTGGCTGCCCCGCCGAAGAAAAAATTTGGGATATAATCCGTTGGGAAAATGGATTAGTTGTTACCAATCTGCATTCCACCTTTTGGCGCACGCTGTTTGATTTCGCCGAACTGAGCCTCGTATTTATTAATATTGTCGGTGAGGGCAAACATTAATTGTTTAGCGTTTTCGGGGCTCATGATTATACGGCTCACTACGGGTGCCTGAGGCATACCCGGAGCAGCAAAGATGAAGTCCATAAGGAATTCGTTTGGGCCGTGGCCAATCATTGCAAGGTTGCTATATTTACCGTCAGCGATTTCGGGACGGAGTTGAATCTGGAGTTGATTTTTGTTTTCTTGTTGTGCCATAATTGGATGATTGAAAAAAGGTGTTATATTTTATAAGGTGTTATTTTGGTTTCCTCCGGATGTAAGTATTGCCAAATGGCCGTTCGGATGAAACAAGGAGAGTACAAAGGTAAATAATTTTTTTTATTTTATCAAATTCGAAATATCCTCCGGGGAGTCGGAAGATGGGAATGGCGGTTCGGAAAGGTTTATATTATGGGAATCTATTATATTGGAGATTAGTCCGTCGGTGAGGGTTATAGTACGATCGGAGAAAGCAGCAATGGAGTTGTCGTGAGTCACAATTACGAATGTCTGACCAAGCTGCTCGCGAAGAGAACGAATGATGCGACGTATTTCATCCCGATTGCGTGAATCAAGACTACCGGTTGGTTCATCCGCGAAGACGACTGCGGGCTGATTTATAATTGCGCGTGCGATTGCCACGCGTTGTTTTTCTCCACCTGATAGCTGAGCGGGCTTATGGTTTAGTCGAGCGGATAGTCCGAGAATGTCAAGAATTTCCCGGGCTTTTTTTTCGGCGCGTGATTTGGGATTGCCCCCAATCATAGCGGGAATTGCGGTGTTTTCAAGGGCGGTAAACTCGGGCAAAAGTTGATGGAATTGAAATACGAAACCGATGTTGGCGTTTCGAAAAGCAGAGAGTCGCCGGTCGTTGAGTTTGGTAATATCCGTGTCGTCGTAGAGAACTCTTCCAGATGTGGTTTTTTCAAGTGTCCCGGCAATCTGGAGCAACGTTGTTTTCCCGGCACCGCTCGGACCGACAATAGCGAGGATTTCTCCAGTATTAACATTCAGGTCGATTCCTTTCAACACTTCAAGGTTTCCAAATTTTTTTCTGATGGCTTCCAGACGTATCATAGTTTGGGACATTTAGAATCTAAAATTTTTCGTATGGCGTATGAGGCCATGAAAATTCCAAATACAGCGGGGACAGCCATCACGGAACCATAAGAGGAACGTTTGTTTTTTTCATTGATTTCCATGAGGGACTCTTTTCTGACAGATTCGGAACTACAGACAGTCATCAGGGAGCGGTGAATACCTTTTTTCTTCAACTGATGTCGTACTGCACGCGCCAAGCCGTCGTCGCGAGTATTCCAAAGATCACAATATTCCACTTTGGATGGGTCCAGTCGTCCCCCCGCGCCCATAGCGGAAATAATTGGAATTTTACGACATAGACAACGATAAATCAGCTCAGTCTTTGGCGCTACGGTATCAATGCAGTCGAGGACGAAGTCAAAGTCTGCATCCAAAACCTCTTCGATGTTTTCGGAAGAAAGATACATTTTAAGGGCATCGATTGAAGCATGGGGATTAATGTCGTGAAATCGTTCGGCATACATGATTGACTTCGGAAGTCCGATAGAAGAACGAGTTGCAATCAGCTGTCGGTTAAGGTTACTGGCGGCTATATTATCGGCATCAATAAGGGTCAGTCGCCCCACATCTGTGCGAATAAGCGTTTCAGCGGCATAACCACCCACTCCACCCGCTCCCACAACAAGGACGGAGGCTTCTTGGAGAGCTTTGAGCCGGTTATCACCTATGAGACGTTTTGTCCGGTCGTCCCAGGATTCGTTGGCGGGATCAGCGGAATAGGATCCTTCCGGCATCTTCATGAGAGGGGCACAGCTTGAAATCCAGCACTTTCCACTGCTTTCACAATTTCAGCTTCGGAAAGTTTATCCGCACCGATGTATGTAAGTGTTTTATCGGGGGAAGAAAGGTCAAAAGTCCAAGAATCTTCAGGAGCGAGGGAGGAAAGAGCTTTCATAATTGCAGCCGTGCAGCCGCCACATTTGGCATTGGTGCGAAATTTCATAATTACTATGGTTTAATGTTTTTATTTAATTTTAAGCGATATGTTCTTTAATCTCAAGGAATTACATACGACAGAAACCGAGGAAACAGCCATAGCAGCCGAAGCGACAACCGGGGTTAGCATAAAACCTCCAAATGGATATAGCAGCCCAGCGGCAAGAGGGATTCCGCATACATTATATATGAAAGCCCAAAAAAGATTTTCCTTAATAATTTTGCGTGTGGCACGAGATAGTCCAATGGCCCGAGGGATATCGGAAATACGTGATTTTGCCAAAGTGAGTTGAGCCGATTCCATAGCGATTTGGGAGCCGGTACCCATTGCGATAGAGACATCTGCAAGAGCCAGTGCTTCGGAATCATTTATTCCGTCACCTGCCATAGCGACTTTATCTCCTTTTTCTATCAACTTCTTAACCAAATCTGCTTTGCCAGCGGGACGCATTTCGGCCTCAACCCGGTCAATGCCCACTTTTTGAGCGATATGCAAAGCGGTCAGGCGTCTGTCGCCGGTAAGCAAAATGGGAATAATCCCCAATTTTTTAAGCTGGGAGACAGCATCGTAGGCATCGGGACGAAGGGAATCAGCTATTTTAAAAACTCCAATTACCTTTTCTGATGTCCCGGCTAAAACGACTCCGGCTCCCTCTTTCAACCACTTTTGAGCATTGGCAGCCAGGGAATCGGGGAAATCTGCTCCCACTTTTTTTGCCAATGAGGTATTTCCAATCCAATACAAATTACCCTTATTCCTCCCTGAAACTCCTTCTCCAGGGAAATACTTGAAGTCGTCAACTTCTGCAGGAGCAATGCTTAAAGAGCTGTAATAGTTAACGACTGCCTGAGCCAAGGGATGCTCGCTTCGAGACTCCAAAGCTAAAAAAACTCCGTTTTCATCGAATGATTTCAGGCCATCTTCAAGTAATACTTTAGGTTTTCCTTCGGTGATTGTGCCCGTCTTATCAAGACAAATGATATTGATTTTAGAAAGAGTTTCCAAAGCAGCAGCATCCTTAACTAAAATACCTAAGGAGGCTCCTCTTCCGATTCCGACCATAATGGCAGTAGGAGTTGCCAACCCTAATGCACAGGGACAGGCGATCACTAACACAGATACGGCAGCCATCACAGCCAAGGGGATTTTACCAGGAGCGACAGCGACCCAAATGATAAATGTGAGAACGGCTATAGAAATAACGGTTGGAACAAAAACCAGACTGATGCGGTCTACAAGTAATTGTACGGGGGCTTTCGATCCTTGTGCTTCCCGCACGCTACGCACGATTCGCCCCAGTTCCGTATCCCTTCCGACTTTCTGCACCCACACCTCCAACGTACCGTTTCCGTTGAGTGTACCGGCGGTCACTTCATCACCAACAGTTTTTTCTACCGGCATGGATTCACCGGTGAGCATACTTTCATCGACAGTGGAATCTCCGCTTACCACTTCCCCATCGACAGGAATCCGTTCACCAGGGCGAACCACAATAGTATCAGCTGGCTTTAAGGCCGATGTGGATACTTCCAGGATTGTACCATCGGACATTTTGCGATGTGCCACATCGGGTGTCAAACTCATGAGCGCTCTCAAAGCACTTCCGGTTGAATGTCGGGCTCTGAGCTCCATAAGCTTACCGGTGAGCACAAACGCAATAATCATCGCCGCCCCTTCATAATAAAGGTCGACGGAAAGAGATCTACTTGTCCAAAACTCCGGAAAAACGGTATTAAAAAAAGAATACAAAAAACTTACAGATGTTGAGACAGCCACTAAGCTTTCCATGGAAGGAGCTCCCCGGAATAAATTACGAACTCCTTTAACAAAGAAGGCGCTTCCGCAATAAATCATGACAGCCAAAGTAAGGAGGGCCATTATCCATGGTGCACCGGGAAAATGTAAATTAGCCATACAGATCACGGCGAGAGGAATCGTGAGTGCCCATGCTACAATCACTTTGACCTGCATGGTCCGATAGATTTTTCGCTCCTGACATTCTTGCTGACGAATTGCTTCCTCGGCAGAGGGAGCGATAATCATCTCGTAACCGGCCTGTCGGACTGCAGCAGCTAAAGTATCGGGGGAGGTGAGTTTTGCATTCCACACAATAGTGACAGTGTTGGAAGCAAAATTCACATTGGCCTCAGTCACCCCCTTTGAATCGCGAAGAGATTTCTCGACGGTAGCGGCACAAACAGCACACATCATGCCGAGGACAGGATAAGTTTCTGATTGAAGTATAACTTTAGCCATGATTTTGTTTTACTATAAGTATTAAATTGATATGACTATTCTATTAAAGTATATTATAATCTAATTTTCCATTTTTGAGGATAAAGATTATTTGCACGAAGTCCGATATTCTTAACCCATCCGAGAGGAAGTCCGTCATAACTGACAAGAGTTATTCCTTTCGGTGCATTGGCTTGCAAGACCAATGGTTCGCGCCGCAAAAAAGATAGAGCTTCTGATTTAGAGAGATCAGCATGTGGAAAATATTCTTTTCTGAGGGCTGATGAAAGTGCCAACTGAGCAGATGGAATGAAATCTTTCCCTTTTGTCTCTCCTATTTCAACGCCCGACATAAGCACTTTAGTTTGAGTGGGAAGGAGATCAAGAAGCTGAATCAATCGGGGAGAGATGGCTTCCAGGCGGTTTTTTGTTTGTCGGAAAAGATATTTATCGGCATCTATAATAAATTCTTTTTCTAGACCAGAATAGTGTCCTTTGGGTAAGCGGAACTGAGGTTGGGTCAATTCGGAATGAGCTTCCGGAGTTCGCATTACAGCGACAAAAAGGCCTTCACCGTCAGTCTTATGAGGCATGAACCGCATGGCGGGCTGATTAGAAAGGGAAGGGAGTATTCCCCATTCTGCGGGAAGATTGAGGTCGATACATTCAAGACCAAATCGGTCGACCAAACGTTGCACCATCTGTTCGTTTTCAACAGGATTAAAGGTACAGGTGGAATAAACCAGGAATCCACCGGGCCGGAGAGCCTGAATGGCGTTAGAAGCAATTTCCCATTGAATGGCAGCACATTGATGAATGAGATTTTCCGACCATTGCGATCGAGCAACAGCATCTTTGCGCATCATCCCCTCTCCGGAACATGGGACATCGGCTATGACAATATCGACACGACCACGCAGAGAGCGAAAAACGGAAGTATCGGCATTAGTGACTGCGACATGGGGATAGCCCCATTTTATTAAATTTTCTTTAAGGGCAGTGGCTCTCACGGAGTCAAACTCATTGGCAATCACCACAGAACCTTCCGGCAAAGCATCAATTGCAGCGGTGGTCTTACCTCCTGGAGCTGCACAAAGATCTAATAAAGTGACGGGGGCCGGGGCAATGCGTCTGATGATTTCGCGATGAATCATCGAAGAAGGATCCTGAACATAGAAAGCGCCGGCATGCAACTCGGGCATGAGGGTAAAGACAGCTCGGGTTTTCAGCCTAATACCGACAGGACACCACTCAACGGGTCGGGAGTCAACAAAATTTATGTCTGACGGCTTGCGAGAATTAAATCGCAGTCCAATAGAGGGAGGAGCATCAAGGGCAGCGAAAAGGTGATTCACCTCCGGAATGTGTAGAGCCTTCATGGACTCAATGAATGGGTCGGGAAGAGGTGTTATCCCGGGGGATGAAAGAGTTTTTTTTGTCACTTTCTTCTGCGCCATAGTTGGAAAAATGATATTCAAAATGAGAACAAATTTACACATTTTTATTAACTTTGCACAAACAATTGCCCGAAAGATGAATTGCGAGCCAGCCCTCTATATGATCCCGGTCGCTATCAGCGATGCTCAGCCTACGGATTTTATTCCGTTGGGTAATATAGAGTTAGTGCGTAAAATTCGTCATTTTATAGTGGAAAACACCCGGACGGCCCGACGCTTTCTTCGGAGATGTGACCGCAATTTTCCGATTGACGAATGTGATTTTCAAGAACTTAACGGGCACACCCCTATCGAATCGATATCTTCATTTCTCACTCCCCTACGAGAGGGTCATCCCATAGGGATGATGAGCGAAGCTGGTTGTCCGGGGGTAGCTGATCCGGGAGCTGCGGTAGCATCAATTGCGCAGCGGGAAGGGCTTCGAGTCATTCCATTGGCAGGTCCGTCGAGCATATTGATGTCGCTGATGGCATCGGGATTCAATGGCCAAGGGTTTAGTTTTCACGGGTATCTGCCGGTAAAAGAAGAGGAAAAGAGCCGAAGAATCAAAGAATTGGAGTCTGTGTCGGCACGCACGGGGATGACTCAAATTTTTATAGAAACTCCTTATCGCAACAATCGGACAGTCGCACTGTTGTCAACGACATTGCGCCCAACAACAATGGTTTGTGTGGCTTCGGGGATAACGGATCCTGAGCGTGAATCCATTATAAGTCTTCCGGCTTCAGAATGGAGAAAACGAGAATATGATTTTTCAAAAATTCCCGCTATTTATTTGATTCACACCTCATAGCATGGGAAGACGAGTCTCACATAAACGCTTTGCCAATCAACCGACAATTCCGTTTGACGATTTGGAATATGATTCTGTCCAAGAGAGGATAGAGGAATCAACGGGTCATTTTCGAACGCAAAACGAGCCGGGGAGTGAGTTGGCGGATTCTACTTCGTCGGAGACAGCCCAAGAAGCCGCGAACCGATTGCTCTATTATGTGTCAATGGGTTCGGGGTCAAGCGGCAACTGTTGCTATGTGGGCACCCGAAAAGGGGGCATACTCATTGATGCGGGAGTGCGCCCGGAGAAAGTGGAAGAGTTTTTGAAAAGTCATCATATCGGGATGAATCAAGTGAAGGCCATTCTGCTGACCCACGATCATACGGACCATGTGAAATATGCTTATTCAATCGCTCGGACATATAAGCATATCCGGATTTTCTGCACTAATCGTGTTATCGGGGGGATCTTGCGCCGGACTTCCATATCCAAGCGCATCCGGGAATATCATCACGCCATCTTCAAGGAGATTCCTTTCAAAATCGCTGATTTCGAAATCACGGCTTTTGAAGTGTCGCACGACAGTTCAGACAGTATGGGATTCTCAATTGAGTTTGACGGACGGCACTTTGTATTGGCTACCGATATGGGAGAAGTGCAACCACGAGCCCGACATTATATTTCCCAAGCTAATTATCTGGTAATAGAAGCCAACTACGATCTGGAAATGCTACGTTTTGGCCGATATCCCGCTTATTTGAAAGCCCGCATCCAGACGGCAATAGGGCACATGGATAATGTGGCGACAGGAGCGATATTAGCTGAAGTGGCGCACCCGGGATTGAAGTATATTTTCCTTTGCCATCTATCACAAGATAACAATACGCCTGAGAAAGCATTAACGGCAGTGCGGGCTGCGTTGGAAGGGGTGGGTCTGCAAGTAGGCACCGGCCAAGAAACACTTCAAGATCGGGAAGCGGATGTCCAGTTGTCTGTTTTGCCACGCTACGATGCCACGCGTCTTTATGTTTTCCGGCCGGAATAAGCCAAACAACTACCCTTTCAGGATGGAGACTTCGCCAATCAAAAAGAGACTCGGCAATCTCGGACGCACGTATGTGCCCGGGCTTTACCGTCTATTCAAGAGGGTGAGCAAATTTACGAATGATTACCTAACTGAAAGGCGTCTTGAACGCGGGCTGAAGACTCATCGCCTTACTCCGGGGACTGAAACTTTTTTTCTTTGGGATAGATATTATTCACCCCACGAGACAGATAGGCGTTATCGTTCGGGAATAATATGTATGTATGACGGGCGCATCATCCACGGGGGACTCACGGACCGTCTGCGTGGGCTTCTGACCACTTATGCCGAGGCCCGAAAACAAGGAATTCCTTTCTACATTCATTGGGTTCACCCTTTCCGTCTGGAAGATTATTTAGTTCCCTCTGAAACTGACTGGCGAATTTCTGCGGATAACATCAGTTATAGCCGCCAGGATTCGCTTCCGGTTGTAATACAAGATTGCAGTCGCTCTGTCAATGATCGGCGTCTGAAAGCAGCGCTGAGCAACAGGTTGTGTCAAACGCATGTATATTCCAACTCTAATAATGCTGCAGGATCCTATGCACATCTCTTCCGGGAACTGTTTCGACCCTCTAAAATGGTGTTGGATGAATTAGAGATCCACAGACGCGCACTTGGCTCGAATTATGTCTCCTTTTCTTTCAGATTTCTTCGGCTGCTTGGGGATTTCGAAGACATTTGTGGGGAAACTTTATCGTCCGGTGCCCAAGAGGAATTATTGAAACGGACCACAACGGAATTAAAGAAGATGGTTGGCGAACTGCCGCAAGGATGGAAAGCCCTGGTGGCGAGCGACAGTCGGAAATTTTTATCGATTGCCCCTACTTTGGATTCACGAATTTATGTTGTGCCGGGTCCGGTCGGTCATGTTGATGTCAACCCGGATTCACCGGATTCGGCGTGGCGTAAGACATTTGTGGATCAACTGCTTATCAGCGGAGCCCGGAAAGTCTGGTTAATGCGCACCGGAAAGATGTACCGATCGGGATTTCCTTCGTTTGCAGCAGAAATCGGGGAAGTGCCATTTGAAGAACATATTTTTTGATAGATTAATAAATTGTTAACAGCAAAATACAAGAGATGTCGTTAGGAATCAAGATTTTACTGGTAGGGGTATTTGGAGGCATCGGGGCCATCTGCCGGATGTTTATAGAAAACGCTGTTCGCACGACGGGCCTATGGATGGGATTATCGACCTGGATTATCAATACACTTGGTTGTCTGCTGATCGGATTGTTTGCGGGGTGGCTTGTCGTGTCGTCGTGGAATTCAGATCTAAAGACGGGTTTTGCTTTGGCAACCATGACGGGATTCTGCGGAGGATTTTCCACTTTTTCTTCTTTCACACTTGATTCAGTTAAATATTTCGAAGCGGGCCACTTTACTACGTGGCTGATATTTGGGACGTTAACAGTGTTTTGCGGTCTATTTTTCTGTGCCATCGGCTACTGGTTGGGGACCAAACTATAGCGAGGTATAGAATGGAGCAAAGGAGCCAGAAATCAGAAAAAATATAAAAATTAAGCGGATAATTTGGTTAGGTCGGAAAATGGTTGTAATTTTGTGCCCGGGTGAGTTCTACACGACTTGCTCCCTATGAATCCCCCAGATCCTGACCGAAGCAAGGGTAGTAGGTCGCAGCGGGTGCGATGCAGTTTGCTCGCCCACTCTGCCTCTTTAGCTCAGTTGGCCAGAGCACGTGATTTGTAATCTCGGGGTCGTTGGTTCGAATCCGACAAGAGGCTCAAAATGCTGAGTATCAGCATTAGCGTTGAATGTTTTTCATAATTTTGTTTTGGCGGTATGTTTAGTGATAAGCATGCCGTTTTTTTCTATCTATTCTTTTAGGGATAGATAATAACCTTTTAACCTCACTGCGGATGTATATCTATAATATCACTTTTGTCACCGAACCGTCACGGCTTGAAAAGCTTTTCGACTGGATTCGCACTCATGCGCTTCCCCGCCTGGAAGGGGACGGCGCTTGCTCGCCCCGGCTTGCCACGATAGAAAAAACGGCTGGATCGGAATCTAACGCGGAAAGCGTGGCTCTCCAATTTGAATTTTCTTCGCTTGAAGATTTTGAGCGCTGGGAAGCGGCAAGATTTGTAGAAACGATGAAAGACTATTCGGTCGCTTTTGCCCCTGAACCACTGATATTTGCCACTTTGCTTCGTTGCCTGCCATTAAAGTGATGAAATCAGAGGAGTCTTTGGATCCGCCATCGAAATTCGAAAGAGTAATCATGGGGATTGATCCTGGCACAAATGTGATGGGATATGGTGTCTTAGGCATCAATGGGAAGAAGCCTAAACTCATAGTTATGGGAGTACTCAAACTCAACGGCTTTGAATCGCATTACTTGCGACTCCACAGGATTTATCAAAGGGTTTTGGGGTTGGTAAGTCAGTATTTGCCTGACGAGGTGGCGATTGAAGCTCCGTTTTATGGCAAGAATGTGCAGTCGATGCTCAAATTGGGCCGGGCGCAGGGAGTGGCTATGGCTGCGGCCCTTTCGCGTGACATCCCCATAGCGGAGTATGCGCCATTGAAGGTGAAACAGGCTGTGACAGGTAGCGGGTCGGCTTCCAAAGAGCGCGTGGCAAATATGCTAAAATATATCCTGAATATTCCTGACGAAAAAATGCCTCATTTGCTTGACGCTACGGATGCTTTAGCAGTGGCCCTCACTCACTTCTACGAGAGCGGGAAGCCGGCAGAAATCCGAGGAGGGACGTCGTGGAAAAAATTTATAAAGGATCATCCGGAACTGATTGCCCCTCGTCGGAAATAATTTTACCGCCTGAATTTATTCAAATCGTATTCGAGCCTTGCGGGCGACCCTCCAACGACCGTCTTCCAATAGAGCGGTTCCTCTCATTTCCGTTTCGACTCTTTCCGCACCGGCAGCATCTTTAAAATTCCCTTCTGCTCCGAGGCCCAAGGTCTGCTCGGGCGCAATCAGAATCATTTCGCAAAGAGTCTCATCAGGGACAACATAGAAAGACCCGGTAATACCATCTGAGGTCTCCAGACAATATACGTCGTGTGACGGATCAAAACCGCGATCTGCCCGAACAAATATACCACGTTGGTTGACACGACCCAAATAAATTTTTCGAGTGCGGGGAGCCGGCTGTTCTTCCCGGTTAATGTTTCGGGAAACCGGCTCAACAGATTGGTCGCTCTCCTCAGTTTTTATCAAACGAGCTTGAAGAAGGTCGATCTCTTTTTTTGCCTCCCGTAATTGTATTTCTGATTCTTTTGCCCGTCTCTCGGCTTCATCGGCCCGAGCTTTTTCCTCCTTGAACAATTCAGTAGCTGAACGTAATTCTTCATTCTTCGCTGCAAGCGTTTTTGTAAACTTTTCACGCATTGCGTCTAACTGATCAGTGTCTTGCTGAGATTTTGGAGTGGTCGCAGTCTCTCCCCCTTTCATTGACTTGGCTGCGTAGACGACCAAGATAATGACGACAATAATCAACACTACAAGAATTGCTACATAAATCCATGTAGAATTATGGGTTTCGTCAGCATTGAGCTTCTGCAATTGTTCCTCTTCTATTTCAGCTTGGAGACTGTCGATTGCTGCAACTGCACTTTTCCCCTCATCCGCCAACTGATCGGCTATATCATTTGGAGAGGTCGGATCGGAAGAGACTTCTGCCTGTTCCGGGACTGGTGTCGACTGTTCAGCGGTTGTTTCAACGGGTGTTTTTTCTTCCGCTTTCTCGGGAGCTTTGACATTCATAGCCGTCAGTCGGGCTTTGACACGCGTTTTTGCAGCTTTCCCTTTTGCTTCGAGTTTTGGAGAGGAAAAAACGGTAACACTCCAGTATTCCACCAATTTTGCCTTATCCCATGAAGCATAGTCGCTCGGAGCACCAACAGATAGAAATGCCTTTAGATTTTCTTTTTCCTTAGTTTTCAACTTTCCTTCAAGTTCTTTCATTGATGTGGCTTGAAAGTCGTCCAAATAACCCGAACCATCGTTAGCATAGCGCAGATAGCACTGGGCAGCTATTGCACGAGCCTGATCCATCTCCTTGTCCGTAACAGCATGAGCAACCGATAGCCCACCACACAAGACACTGCAAATTAGAACGATGCGGAAAAAGATTGAATATTTCATTTTTCTGTCTGTAAAAAGATTTTTCAAAATAGGGATGCTACAAATTTTTTCTCAGCCGGGCCACGGGAATCTTCATCCGGTCGCGATATTTGGCCACGGTGCGACGCGAGACGTCGTAACCTTTTTCAGCCAGTAAGGCACGGATCTTCTCATCGCTGAAAGGATGGAGCTTGTCTTCACTCCCCACAATGTCGCGTATTTCCTCCTCCACCTCCCGATTTGTAAACTCATCTTCATGGTCGCCGAGATTATCGGAGAAAAAGAACCGGAGTGGGAAAATTCCCCAGGGAGTAGAAGCAAATTTATTATTAGTAGCTCGCGAAATAACGGAGATGTCATAGCCGGTGAGAGCAGCAATATCTTTAATCATCATGGGCCGGAGAGAATGAACATCGCGAGTAAGAAAATACTCCTTCTGAATCTTTACAATTGCTGTCATCACCGCAAAAAGAGTCTCCCGGCGTTGATTGATAAGCTGGATAAAATCGCGGGCAGCATTATAGCGCGAAATGATAAATTCATTCCCACGGCGAGCGGCTCTCGTACGCGCATTGCGTTCCATTCGCCTGACGGCATTTTCAAACGATTCCTCAATGGTCAGGTCAGGAGTACCCGGCAACGAGACGATAATGTCATCCCGATCCGGAGTGATGATAAAATCGGGCACTATTCCGACCGCAGTTTCCCTTACCCCACTCCCCAAAGCAGCCCCGGGTTTGGGGTTGAGATTCAGAATCACATCGATAGCCTCACTCACACGTTCAGGAGAAATTTTCATCTGCGTGATGATTCTATGCGTATGCTTCATCGTAAACTCCTCGAAATAGTCCTGCAGAATGGTCAGAGCGTCTTCCGTCTCTTGAGACCGAGGAAGAGCCTTCACCTGAAGAATCAGACATTCTTGCAAATCAGATGCTCCAATTCCAGGAGGGTCAAGACTTTTAACCGTCGCCAAGGCCTTTTCCATCGTGGCATCGTCAGGTTCGAACCCGATAGAAAAAGCCATATCATCGAGCAACTGAGTCTTAGACCGTCGCAAATACCCGTTTGAGTCCAGGCTCCCGATGATATACCGGGCTGTCTCCTCCACTTCCGGGCTTAAAGTCCGCTCCGACAGCTGTCGCTCCAGATTATCATAAATGGATTCACCATCGTCGGCAGGCGCATAATCCACTCTCTCTTGATCCGGCGAAGCGTTGCGGGCATCGAGTCGATAATGGGGGATTTCCTCCTGATTAATATAATCCGCAGCCTGCATTTGATCCGAACTTTCAGTGAAAGGAGACCCATCGTCAGTGAGCGCAACCACTTCAGACTCCTCCACAGGCACACTTTCCAATGCCGGATTTTCTGCCAACTCCGTTTCAACAGCCTGCTCCAACTCGGGCGCGGACAACTCCAGCAACTTCACAAAACGAAGTTGCTGAGCCGTTAGCCGCTGCACCGTACGCTGAGTCTGATCAAGGGTCTGTTGAGCCATTGTAAGACAAAAGAAATTGATGCGAAATTACTCTTTTTTAGTCGGAAATTCAACTCAACGGCAAAAAAAATATTTTCTCTCTAAAAAAATAGCACTTAAATTTTTATATACCGGTGAAAATACTTAATTTTGCAAATTGAAAAAGCAAAGGGAATTTTTCGATCATCCACAGTAAAAATCCCAACATCAAAACTCCAAATTTCGTAAAATACAATCATGGCACAAGATAATAAGTCAAACGAAGAACTTAACGGCATCGAAAATCTCGACAGCCATCTCAAGTCAGCCAGCGAAAAAATCGCTGACAACAAAAAAATCATTTATTGGTGTGTAGGTATTGTAGTAGTTATTGGTGCTTTTCTTGCCGGTTACTTCTTCATTTATCGCAATCCTCAGCTCAACAAATCGTTTGAAGCCTATAATCAGGTAGAACTCGATGCAATGGGCAATGATTCCATCGCTGCCGCCAAATACCGCGATGTGGCAAAAAAATATGGAAGCACCGATGCAGGGAAGCTTGCTCTGCTCAGTGCCGGAGAAGCATACTACAACCAAGGGAAATACAAAGAAGCTCTCGAAAGTCTCAAAGATTTCTCTTGCGACGATCCCATTCTTGATGCCAACGCAACCATCCTTGAAGGAGACTGCTATGTAAATCTTAAGAAATATCCCGAAGCTCTCAAATGCTTCCAAAAAGCAGTCAGCCGTGCTAAAGGAAATCCTCAGATTGCTCCCCGCGCTCTGCTGAAGGAAGCTGTCATCTACGATGCACAGAAAAAATATGCCGATGCTCTGAAATGCTACGAAACAATCAAAACTGAATATCCAGAATTTCAGCTTGGCAACGGCATCTTAATTGATGCATACATCGAACGCGAAAAAGCTCGTCTCGGGAAATAACCCTCTCTTTTCTCTCCTACTTCATACCGGGAGCGGTGTGAATTCCTCCTCAATCCCGACGAATAGAAATCGCCACAAATTCTCCAAGAAAATTTCCATAAAATAATAAAACAGATTTGCTTATTTTATGAAAAAGGGGTAGAGTTTTCGAGCTCTCCCCCTTTTTTTCGTCTACTTGTCAAGTCCTAAAATAGCGTTACACTAGAAAAGTAACGAAAATGGAAGAAAC
>CAZNMC010000014.1:0-31433 GCA_964574285.1 uncultured Sangeribacter sp.
CAACAATTTTTTGTCTTTTTTGTTCATCTTTTTACAACAACCTAATAACCACAGGTTTACAAGCTGTTAATTTTGGTTAATATAATTCTGCAAATAAACGATGAAATACAGGAAAGAGATAGAATATCTATTATCACCGTCTTTTCTTTGCCATTCTTTTATTAAAAAATGATAAGAAAATATCGGGAGAATGATAACAAAAACTTGTTACATAGGTAAAGATTTTGTAATTTTGCTTATAAATTAAAGAGTCGAGTTCGATTTTATGATATGAAAGTATTAAAATTCGGAGGGACATCTGTCGGCACACCTGAAAGTTTGGCTCATGTCAAACAAATAGTGGAGAAAATTAATGGGTTCTCCCTTATAGTGGTTTCTGCTTTGGGAGGACTGACGGACAAATTAATCTCTACTGCAAAGGAAGCAGCCAGTGGACAGAATATTTATATTCAACATGTTGAAGAAATTCGAAATCGACATTACGCTGTGATCAGCAGTGTTATTGAGAAGGAAAAACAGCTCTCGGTTTTAGATGATATTGAAAAGCTCCTCAATGAGTTATCCGACCTTTATGATGGCGTGGCATTAATTGGGAGTTTACCCGTCTCCACCCTTGACAAAATTGTGAGTTTTGGTGAACGAATGTCATCGGTTATCGTAACTAATATGATTAGTGGCGCAAGACATTTGAACACTCTCAACCTTATCAAAACGGAAAAATGGTTTAATAAGAATACGGCTGACGTTGCTTTAACCGAAAAATTAATTAAAGAGTACTTTAAAGAAAATAGTTTTAACGGACCAGTAATATGTGGGGGATTTATTTCAACAGATCGTGAGACTGGAGAAATAACCAATCTTGGCCGAGGAGGCAGTGATTATACAGCTGCTTTATTTGCTGCAACGCTTGATGCTGAGTGTTTGGAGATTTGGACCGATGTCGATGGCTTTATGACATCAGATCCTAGAATAATTCCTTCTGCAAAAGTTATTAATTCACTTTCTTTTGTGGAAAGCATGGAATTATGTTCGTTTGGAGCTAAGGTCATATATCCTCCTACTATTTATCCCGTTTTTCATAAAAATATCCCAATTCGTATCTTAAACACCTTTAATTGCACAGCTCCCGGCACATGGATAACTGACCGAAAGGAGATCCCAAAATCCGAAGTCAACGTAAAAGGGATAACCTCTCTAAATCAGGTGACACTTGTGACAATAAAAGGTAAAACGGTAGAAAATTTACCGGAGATTAATTCTCGCACATATAATGCGTTGGCAAAGAACGGTATCTCCGTTTTATTAGTTTCCACACCTACCGCCGATCCGCATTTTTCCTTTGTAGTTGGAGCAAATGATAGCGAAAAGTCAAATGAAATTCTGACGAGTGAATTTGCTCCCGACATACAAAATGGAGACATCACTGGAATTGAATTTCAACCCTCGATGTCGATAATTGCGGTAGTGGGTGAAGGCATTGGAAAAGCCCCTGGGATTGGGTGGCGAGTGCATAATACATTGGAACGCCACGGTATAATTGTAAGAGCCTCTTCGCAGGGTGCTGCTTTTGCAACGTATGCTTGTGTAGTGGACGAAGAAGTAACGAAAGAGGCTCTTAAATGTGTTCACGAACTCTTCTTCGATTGAAAAAGCTCCCATATTTGTCATTTTACACATTAGACCTGAAAAAATGGAAATAAAGAACGCTAAATATCTGATTAGTAATACAGATGTGGACAAATGCCCACAGACTAATGTTCATGAATATGCATTCATTGGGAGATCGAATGTCGGGAAATCATCATTGATAAATATGTTGACCGGGCGGAAAGGCCTTGCAAAAACATCACAAACTCCCGGGAAAACCCTATTAATCAATCATTTCAGTATCAATGACGGAGAATGGTATATTGTTGACCTTCCCGGATATGGGTATGCGCAACGTGGTAAGAAACAGAGAGACGAGATTCGCAAGATAATTGAATCTTATGTCCTTAATCGTCACCAGCTGAGCTGCCTCTTTGTATTGGTTGACATACGCCACAAACCCCAATCTATTGATATGAGTTTTATGCATTGGCTTGGTGAAAACAATGTTCCTTTTGCAATAATTTTTACAAAAGCCGACAAAATAAGCAAAACGGCCGCAGAAAAAAATGTATCGGAATACAAAAAAGAACTTTTAAAAGAGTGGGAAGAACTCCCACCAATCTTCATCACATCGTCAGAAAAGAAACAAGGTCGTGAAGAATTGCTTGATTTTATTTCAAATATTAATTCTACTCCCACTTTGCCTATCGTGGGCTCCGCAGCTGACGAATAAACCGACTCAATAATTCGACTCAAATTTACCTCAAATCTTCCATGGGCTTAAAAAAACGTATAAATTCCGAAAGCCGGCTTTCAGAAATAGTTAGATTTGGAATAGTAGGAGGACTGGCGACCCTGTTGCAATATGGTTTATATGTAGTGTTCGTGGATGCCGTTAAAGTACCGGCTGTTCCATCAACTTTAATAAGCTATGCCATAAGCTTCGTGTTCAACTTCTTTTTATCAAGCTACTTCACCTTTCATTCAAGTCCGAATGCAAAAAAAGGATTGGGATTTACTCTAAGTCATCTTTTTAATATGGGTCTGCAGACCGGATTAGTTGCAATCTTTAAAGGTATAGTAGGGCCGACATTAGCCCTTTTACCCGCAATAGCAATTTGTTTCCCCGTAAACTATCTATTAGTTCGGTTTGCATTTACATCCAAAATATTCAAAAGCAAGAATGACAAACTAAAAATGACAGAAACCGTCCATTCTAAAGAATCTTGATGGCAATCACTGCGGCCGCTTCTGCATCGCACAAAGCATGATGGTGAGTTTCCAGATTGTAGCCACAACGTTTGGCGACTGTGGGGAGTCTGTGATTCGGCAATGATTTACCAAAATGCCTGCGAGAAGCCGTACACGTACAATAAAACTCGTAATTTGGATAATCGAGTTGAAATCGTTTAAAGACAGCCTTCAAGCATCCTTCATCAAAACGGCTGTTATGAGCGACCAAAGGAAGTCCTTCAATAATTTTTTCCACACCGGACCATACTTCCGGAAAATAATCTTCTGCATCAGTATCTTCTTTGGTTATACCATGAATGGCTATATTAGTAGGGGCATAGTAATTGGGAACCGGATGGATCAAGCTATAGAAGCGATCTACAATTATTTCATTACGCACCACTACAATCCCAACGCTACAAACACTACTTAAATGCCGGTTTGCGGTTTCAAAATCTATCGCTGCAAAATCTTTCATAACATCTTCTTAAAAAGCCACAAAGTTATTATTATACTTTGTTCATATCAAATCTTTAACTTTATTTAAATTCATGCGGGAATATTCGAATTCATTTTTTGATTTTATCAATAAATATAAATCGGAATCTCCAAATGTACTTCGGCTTAAGTATCACGAAAAAAATCATCCTGATTTTTCTTTCTCGGAAGCAATTGATCAAATCGAAGCTCGACAAAAAAACAATAAAAAACTTAAGCATCTTACTCAGCAATCTAATTTTGTATTTCCCGCTACCGTTTGCGCTGAGCAAGCTACTTCAAGTACAATTACTGATTTTCATAAACAACTTATCCCAAGAGGAGCCACAGTACTTGATATTACAGGAGGACTTGGTAGCGACAGCTTTTCTTTTGCAACCATCGCCTCACAAGTCACAACTTTGGAACGGGATCAACACTACGTGGATTGCCTAAATCATAACGCTAAAATCCTGGGAGTGAAAAATATCTCTATTATTTGTATAGACTCTGAACAATGGCTTAAATGCAATAAAAATAGTCACTTTGATGTAATTTTTTCTGATCCTCATCGTCGAGGGACTAATAATAAACGTGAATTCGGATTGGCAGATTGCGAACCAAATATGTTAGAACTCACTCCAAAGATCTTGTCTCAGGGCAAAGTTTTACTTATAAAAGTCTCTCCCATGCTCGACCTAAAAGAGATAATGCGACAATTACCTCAGACAGAAGAAATTTTTGTAATCTCAGAGGATGGTGAGTGTAAGGAAATTTTATTAAAAATACTCAAAAACGCAGACACCAATAAAATTACCGCAGTTAATATAAATCATTCCGAAGTCTCCACCATCTCTATCCCTCCCTCTGAAATAGGAAAAAACGGGAGAATATTACCAAACCAAACAAAAATCAATGAAGGGTATCTTTACGAACCAAATACTGCTTTAATGAAGCTGAAATGTTGGGAAGTATTATGCAAAGAATTTCCGACACTTTATCAACTACACACTAATTCTCATTTATTTTTTTCGACACAAGAAGAGACAAATTTTCCCGGTAAAATCTTTAAGATAAAGCAAATCCTGAAAAATAAGGACTTGAAAGAATTAAAAGGCACGAAATTAAACGTCATTTCCCGTAATTTCCCACAGAATGCTCAACAACTGCAACAGAATTTGAAACTCAAATCAACCGATAAAGATTTTCTAATTGCTACCCGACTGGGTTCCGAAAGAGGAAAACCTTGTATGTTTTTAACCACACTCCTATGAGTAATTCAAAATTGAAAATAGATAAACGGAACAACTTCTTCTGACATAAACTCAATAACCAACTGCACCACAATAATAAAGACCAGAATTTTAATTATCCAAGGAGCTTTAACAAACACTCTTCCGCATGCATCCGTCCATCGTTGAGGCACAAAATGCATCGCAATCAGAGCAGCCATCATAATACACCAAGTCATGCGGACTTCGAAAAATTGGGGTATTTGAGTTATATTAAAATCTATAAATATATTCTTTATAATCAAAATAGAAGACTCAAAATCAGCCGCACGGAAAAATACCCAAAGTAAAGAAACATACACAAAAGTAAGAGCCCAACTAATAAATGATACAAACCAATTATTGGGTATTTTATCCAGCAGTGGCTTACACGCTTTATGCACAGCCAATCCGACTCCATGCATTGCACCCCAAAAGATAAACTTCCAGGCAGCCCCATGCCACAAGCCCCCGATCAACATGGTCAGGAAATTGTTTAAATAAGTACGAAACGTTCCTTTCCTATTGCCTCCTAAAGGGATATAGACATAGTCCCGTAGCCACGATGAAAGCGAGATATGCCATCGGCGCCAGAATTCTGTAAGATTGCGACTTTGATACGGAGAATCAAAATTAAGCCCAAGATGAAAGCCCATCAGCAAAGCAAGTCCTATGGCCATATCCGAATAGCCGGAAAAATCACAATATATTTGCATCGTATAGCCCAGCACCCCCATTAAAGTTTGCACACCGGTGTAAAGCTCCGGCTGGTTAAAAATCAGATCATTATATTGGGCAATATAATCGGCAATAAGTGCTTTTTTTACAATGCCTATTATTATCAACCATAGCCCTCCATAAATTTGAGAGACTGTCGGTCGATTATTTTCTTTTAATTGGGGCAGAAAATAATCCGCTCTTACTATCGGGCCGGCCACCAAAGCTGGGAAAAAAGATAGGAAAAATAAATAGTCAAGCCAACTCCCAGTTGGAGAAATACGTCGTTTATATACATCAACCACGTAACTAATAGACTGAAAGGTATAGAACGAAATTCCAACCGGAAGAATTAGATCAAGGGGTTGGAAATTCCCCTGAACCATTTGATTCCAATTCCACAAGAAGAAGTTGGCATACTTAAAATACCCAAGGATAGATAGGGAGACAGCTATCGAAAGCCACATCACGGACAGACGTGACCATCTATGAGTCAATTTATTTATAGCATGTGAAAGTAGCCAATCAAGCAATGAAGTGGCAATCAGCATCAAAAAAAATAATCCGGATGACTTATAATAGAAATAAAGAGAAAATCCTACGACAAAGACGACCATCTTTGCCCTACTATTTTTTAGTAGGGCATAAATCGGAAGAAAAAAAATAAAAAGAAGCCAAAAGAAGCCTGATGAAAAAAGCATTGGAGCTTCCGGATCATACAGAAACATATTTCCTATGCTTCTAAGGGCCTGCCCCACCATATCTGTGATTTCAACTAACATAAATTTGGCAATCGTTATTTGTTATGAGCTTTTAAGAAAACGACATTTGCATTTACTTTCCCAATTGAATCAGAGGGAAAATCAACTAAAATGGGATGAGACGATCTCGGCATCCATCTCATAATGCTGTCCACCCATATAGCAGATGCTTCTCGAGTGGGATGAATATGATCTTTCTTTCGAGCCAATTCCATTCCGTCGGTTCGAAAAAAAGATCCGGGCCGACACGTCCTTTCAAGGAGATTATTGAGTTCACTATTTTTTTCCAGATTCGGCGGTCCTATCCATACATAAGGAAGGTCTCCTATCATCGTCAAAATCTTTTTTATATATGGCAACCGAGATTCCGGGTTTTTAAAATAAAGTTCATTACTGCCTAATGAAACAAAAATATAATCTGCATCATACTTTTTAATAAAATGAGTTAAAGTATCGCAATCAGCCCAAATTTTCGTATTACTTGAATCCCAGTTGACTGTATGAATTGAATGACCATTTTGCTTAGCATATTGAGCAAGACGCAACGCAAGATTGAAGGTCATTGAATCTCCAAAAATAAGTATGGACTTAGCGACGGAGTCTGTCTTAGCCGTTTCAAATGATTGGATTTCCACTAAAGAATCGACTTCTTCCTTGGCAATATCAGAAGAAGTCAAAATATGATCTTTAAATGGAGCTTTACGAAGAGACCAATTCCCTAATATAATGTCTTCGCTAAAAGCAATGACTAAAAAAATTATCAGGCTTAAAGATATTATAAGCCAGAGACCGGTGTAGGGTGACTTCATCTAAAATTTATTTCTACAAAAACTTTACGATAAAAACATGGTCGAAAAACGAACGCAAAATTAATAATAGAAAAGGAGGCAGCCAACAAAAAATACTACTTATATGAAAATAATTTTTCAATCTTTCCTCATCGTATGACCCGAAGATAAGGCCCATTCCATTAACATCTTATAATTCAATCATATCCATCCATTAGTAGCTATAATATTCAAAAAAATATCAGAGTATTGAACAGCTCTTTTATACTACATTTTTTCAGCTTAATTCAACAACCGTAATACCAGCACCTCCAAATCTCACATCTTCGTCAGCAAAAGACTTCACTCCGGGAGTAACCGAAAGTTGCTGGCGTATTATTTGCCTAAGAATACCATGCCCTGTGCCATGTAGAATTCTCACCCTGGAGGCAGAAAATTGCACCGCATCATCCATAAAATAAATAAGTGCTTGCAACGCTTCATCAGCTCTCATTCCTCTGACATCCAATTCTTGTCGAAATTTTAGTTGACGTTGACGGGAATCATCTGAAACGACCGGAGATCCCAGGTTCGCCCTTTCGCTGCTTTTAGGTGTTTTAGTAACAATTAATTTGGTTAACGGAACAATTGTTCGTAAAGAGCCAAAAACTACCTCCGCCTTTTTTCCTTCAATTGAGTTAACTTGTCCGACCACACCCCCATCATTCATTTTAACGTATGACCCGACTTCAATTTTATTATTATCTTCTGATTGAAATTCAGCCTTTACTTTTGTCTTTGATCTACTTTTATGTTTTAATGGTTTTAACTCCTTAGGTAGCGAGTCAGATTTTCTTTCGTCCGACAGAGAACTCCGATAGTCGTCAAGTTCTTTTCGGATTTCTTTTGTCCTTTCCTTTTCGGCTTGAGATTTCCTGATTTCAAGAATAGCACGTTCAATTTTGGCATTGGCAGTCGCCATTATATCTTTAGCTTCTGACTTGGCATCACGAAGAATTGCAGCCCGCTGTTGACGCAAAACACCTGCACTTTCTTCATAATTTGAAAGAAGTCGATCAAGTTTTTGTTCTTTCTCCTTAATAGCCAATCTTTTATTAGCCCAATACCTACGATCGCGTGCTATATCAAGTAGATAGCTATCCATTTTCACATATTCTTCCCCAACAATCTCCTTTGCCTTATCAACGACTTCCTTCGGAAGTCCAATTTTTCCCGCAATTTCCAAAGCAAATGAACTTCCCGGAGTTCCTACAGATAGCTGGAAGAGGGGTTTAAGGTGCTGACGATCGTATAACATGGCTCCATTCACAAACCCTTCAGTAGTGTCAGCCAATGTTTTAAGATTCTGATAATGAGTAGTCACAATTCCCATAGCCTTTTTCTCATTTAGTTTAAGGAGGATGGCTTGAGCAAGTGCTCCCCCAATTTGTGGCTCAGTTCCGGAACCCATTTCATCTGCAAGCAATAGCGTATAAGTGTCTGAAGAAAGCAAAAACTTTTTCATATTGCGCAGATGAGAGGAATATGTTGACAGATCATTCTCTATAGACTGTTGATCCCCTATGTCAATAAAAATCTTATTAAAAACAGAGAAATGGGAATTAGAATGGACAGAAGGGAGCAGACCACACTGCAACATATATTGAAGTATACCAACCGTCTTCAGACAAACTGACTTTCCCCCCGCATTAGGACCAGAGATTATTAAAATTCTTTTTTCACCTCCTAACCGGATATTTAAGGGGACCACCTCTCTATTTTGCCGACGAAGGGAAATAAGTAACATGGGATGAACGGCATGATACCAGTCTATTTCCATATTTTGTTCTAACGTGGGAAGTTGGCCATCAATCATTAGGGCAAACTTGGCCTTAGCCCGGATAAAATCAAACACTCCAAGCATTCTAACCGATGCGATTACATCTTCAAAATAGGGGCGTAACTTATCCGTGGCAGCTGTTAAAATAATAACTTGTTCACGCTGCTCGTCCAACTGAAGCTCACGAAGTCGATTTCCAGCCTCAACGATTTCTCCGGGTTCAATAAAAATAGTTTTCCCAGTCGCACTACGGTCATGGACTATCCCGGAAACAGATTTTTTCTTAACTGCATCAACTGGAATACACAATCTGCCATCTCGCATCGCCGGTGCAATATCTCTATCTATTATACCTGCCGATACGGCTCTATCCATCACACGTTGCATGACAGTCGACATTGAAGACTGAACCGATGCGATGGAACGCCGAAGCTCATAGAGACGAGGAGAGGCCGTGTCCCGAAGTTCCCCAAACCGATCAATTATTCCGTCGATATCTTTCAAAATATCCGGAAAAGTTTGAATTTCCGAAAAGCACTGACTAAGCACTGGATATTTCGGTTTTCCTTCCTCACTTCCACAGAAAAAAATTCTGATAGAATCCATCGTACGGAGCGACTGCCTGAGTTTATGCAATGCGGTGGCCGTCAGGAAGCTTCCTTCCACTCGAGCCTCCTGCAGTAGGGGTGCGATATCGTACAGACTATCGGAAGGGAAACCACTCCCCTCTCCAAGTGCTCTAACCATTTCCGAAGTTTGATGGAGCAATCGAAGGATAATGGTTCGATCTGTGAGAAACTCCATTTCTGCACATCGGGTTTTCCCCATATCGGATTGGCATAAATCCGATAAAATCCGACGCACACCATCAAATCCGACTTTAGATTCAAAATCGGAAGGATATATCTGAGATGTATTAATCATACTGGCAATGCAAGCATCGGAATATCCTTCTCAAAAAGAATTTTATGAGCGATTCCGGGCTTAAATAAACGCGAAAAAATATTTGTTTTTTTATTTGGTACAATGAAAAGCTGAATATCTTTTTCTTCCACAATTATTTCCAACTTCTCTCGAAAATTTCTTCTTGGTGGTATTTCAAATATAAAACGAGCTTGTGGATATTTTTGAGAAATACCTTCTTTTAAGTTTGTCATTTTTTGGCTTAGGGAGTCATCTGATCCTTCACTTACCGGAACAAGAAAAATGTCCACTTCTGGCTTATCAAACATTGACATAAGCCAATCAATTGACCTTTCATCCTGATGATCAAGATTACAAAAAAACAACAGCCTCTTTATTGCCGCAACCCCATTGAAAGTCAAATGTTCAGGAACAGTGAATACCGGCACTCGACATGTATCAATCACTTCTGCGGTAACACTCCCAATCAGCTCACTTTGCCGGCGTTGGCGTCCCCTGGTTGCCATAACTATCATTTCCGGAGAAACCTCTCTGCAATATTCTGCTATCAGTTCCTCCGGTAAGCCTTGCGCTACGAAGGATGAAAAATTAACATTAATTAATTCACCCTTGTATTGTTTTTCTCTTAGATCCCGGCAAAATTCAGCCATGCGCAATTCTGCTTTTTTTTCTACTTCACTTCCCATTACCGAGTCCGGCAAATCACGATGGGAAGAATCTGTAAAGCCGGCAGACGTAGCTAAAACCGAAGGAGCATAAGAGTGTAGGATAATGGGATGTAAATTTAACCGGACGGCAAAATCAAATCCTGCTGTCACAGCAAGATAAGAGTAGGAGGAAAAATCAACAGGAATCACAAGAAGGCGAGTCCCATGTCCGACATTGGATTTTGCGAATCGTTCTTTTTTCCGTTTCATTGGAGAAGTTTCCATGTATATTATAGCTTTTTCCAAGTCTGACTTAGCGATCATCACCATTCCGAAACCCATGGAGCTGAATTCGATTTTAACCGGTCGGATTTTCGCTTGCAGGCCGTTGAGAATCATATTTTCAACAAGCTTAGCTGCATAGTCAAGCGAGTGGAGACCTAAATCCATATATTCCACTCTTTTTTTTGAACTATAATTTCCCATAAACTTACACCAATGATATCCTGTAAATTACATCAGACAGACATCTTACCTTGCTACAGGAAAGGATATCTGTCTGATAAATCTATTATTTACCGACTTCAACTCTGAGAGTTGAAGAATATAATCCATTTCAATAGATTGTTTTACTTTTTGGCGTTTTCCTCTTCAAGAATTTCAAGAGCCATGTCGTAAATCGTAGTATCATCAAGGACAACGAGCCCACCATCGGGACCCGGTTCAATGTGAAGTCCGGCATTTTTACCAAATTCATAATTGACACCGCCAAAATAGTTGCGAACTGTCTGAACTGTTACGTTAAGTTTATCTGCGATGCGATGGGTCGCACCGTCAGGAAGACTGTCTTTGAGACGGCGTAGCTCATTGAAAGTGATTGTCTTACTCATATTGGTTGGATATTTGTAGGGTTTTACAACAAGTTAATAATTTTCAATCGCTAATTTAGATATTTTTCTTGAATAAACCAAAAATTTCTCCTAATTTATAACCTGATTATTTTATTTTTCCGTCATCGAGACTGTCGACACTGTGGAGCACCTATTGAATTCTTCTTTAGTTCAAATACTTCCGAGATCTAATTTCTGTAAATTGTAAAAAAATATTCTTCAACATCTTTTTAAATAATCTCGTAATCTGACCTCTTTATCCAGCCTTCTACTCGCGAATTTAATCGGACGCGATACCATCCGACTTTTCCATCGGAATCAATTTCTTCTTCCTCAACTTGAAGACGAGTTCCATGGGTCAGAGTTGGTCCGGTTGGTTTGGACTCAGCAGAAGGATTAGATAATAAATTCACTTTATAGGCTATTATAACTCCGCTTTTCCGACTGTCAAATTCATTGGCAGCCGTCACTGCCAATGCAATAAAACCGAGCGAGCAAATAAAGAAAATTATCGCGCCAAAAAAACCTACTTTTCGAGTGGATACATACGAAGTGAAAATATAAACTCCTATCATTGCAACCGACAAAACAAATGCTATTGCAGCGAAAAGTGCCCATGAATTAGAAGAGGTATTGATAGCTACGGTATTATGAACTGACTCCCAAAAAGAAGGTGAATCCTGAGTCACAAGTTCTTTATCTTTTCCTGCAACACTTAAATTGGCATCCTCTATTTTAGATTTAATATACTCCAAATTATTATTTATTGAAGAATTGTTCGGATCTAATTTCTTCGCTCTTTCATAACATAGACGGGCCCTCCCCAAGTCTCCCAGCCGAGTGTAGCAATTACCGAGATTGAAAAGTGTGGAAGCAGAGACTCCATGCATTTCCATGACATTTTCATAAGTTTCAGCCGCGCGAGCATACTCTCCGACATTATAAGCTGAATCTGCTTTCACAATTCCAAATATTGCTTCCTTAGTATCTGCAAAAATATGTTCAACTGACATACACAGCAGAAATATCATTAAAATGACAATGTGTAATGTGTGTTTATTCCCTTCCATCAATCATTCAAGTCTTTGTCAATAATACTTTGAGTTTTTTCTTCTTGAAAAGAAGTTGGATCCGTTGCCTTGTCTGAGGCAATCACATCTTTAGATAGAGTTTTTGAATCTGACAATTCCTTATCAAGTTTTTCTGAAATACTCATCAAGGATTTTTCGGACTCTTCAGCGCCTTGCGATCGAGACCGGAACGCATCTTCCAAATCATATATTACATGCGTGGCTTCCTCATAAAGGTCCTTCATATTGAAAGAATTGGCCGTCGGGGTGTATTGGGCATATTCGCAATCATCCAACAACCCGATCACCTCTTGAATGGTCTTTTCCGGCACATGGTTCTCCTCCAGGCGCTGACGAATATTCTCTCGCGTAAGCTCTGAAGTGGGCATTTTCAACTTATGTGCAATATAACCCCATAAAGCTCTGAGCATCTCCGTATAGAACTGTAACGCATCATTCTTTTTCATACATTCAGCAGCCCGGCGAAGACGTTTTCGAGCTATCTTACCGGCACGCTTACTTTTCATTCCGGCAATATCAGATAACTCCTTAAGATGTTTGCGATAAATAATTACTGCACCTCCAAGAATGACAATACTAATAATATATACCAGCCAATATCCAAACATAGTAATCCAGGGAGAATGCTCAGAAGAGAGATTATCAGTCACCGGGAGAAGTCGAGAATCAAATTTTAAACGATTTCGAGTTTGAGACTTTACTGACGATTTGCCTTCTCCTACCGTTACAGTAAATCCCCGGGCTGACGTGCGTTCATAGCGTCCTGTTTCCGGATTAAAATAACATAACGATAACGGAGGAATACTGAATTTCCCGGTTTCGAGAGGCATAATTGAATAATCAAATTTCGCCACTCCAACTACATTCGTTGACCCGACTTCAGCTTTTACTTCTGTTTCTGGAGAATACACTTCAATTTCCGAAGGGAAAAGAGTGTTGAGATCCGGTAAATGTAGATATTTAAGATTGCCACTCCCCCTTACCGTATATATAAGCGAACCGCCCTGATTAGTTAGTAAAGCAGTATTAGGAAGAGATGAAGAAATGGTAAAGTGTCCAACGCCACCGGAAAAATCCGCCGGTTGAGGTTGGGGCAAAGATTTTACATTGATTTGTAAATCATTCGGTGTGACATTCAATTGCAATGGAGAAGAAACCGACATATTCCCCCAAAATGGATCATGATAATACTCTCTTTGATCCACACTGACAGTATACGTATTCCCTATCACTTTTAATGAACCTTTCATCTGTGGGAAGATGATGTAGCGTGCAATCACAGCGGTTGCGTAAGTCTTACCCTGATAATTCTCATAAGCAAGTTGAGTGGACGTAGCTTTCGATTCTTCAACGACAAATCCCTCAAACTTAGGAGCGGCAGTCGCACCGATAAATTTTATTCCATCATAGGTGGTATATAATTTGACAGTATATACCAACGCCTCCTGCTCGTAGGCAGACATTTTCGAACACGATGCACGCATAAACAGATTCCCATCCCCTTTTCCAATAAATTTTGGCTTATTGGAATTTGGATCAGCAGAACTTTGGGAACCACCGCCCGTCTGACTATTAGAAGACGAACTATTTTTGTCACCACTCTTCCCAATAGTATAAGAAACCGTGTTACTTGTCACCCCTCCAACCGTAATAGGACCAAAAGAGAATTTCCCCTCTTTCTCGGCTTTGGCTGTTAAAGTATATGTAACAGACCGACTCTGCGAGGTAACACCATTAACACTCGTATAACTGGATGACTGACCCGTGCGCTGAAAATAAAGTAACTTTGCTCCCGGAATCGAAGACGGCTGTGATGGCGTTGCATCCATATTACTGACTTCGCAAGTAATATAAAATACATCCCCGATGCCTATTGTCCGCTGGCCTCGTTGAGTGGAAACCGAAAGATGAACCGATGCACCAAACACATCAAGCACACCAATCAGCATCATGCTCAAAAGTAATAATAGTTTATGATTTCTTCTCATTTTTCAGCTACTTGATGATTCTTATTCAAATTCTTATCATATACACCTTCAGATACTGTGAATCACTCTTGGCCGAGAGGGGAGCTCCGAATCATCTACATGAATCTTCAGTATTTGAGATTTTGCTGTTAAATAAGAGTTGGTAGCAGGATTAAAATATGTGAATTCAACCGATGGCAACTCTATAATACCATCTTCCTGCAATTCAAAAGTATAGAGAGATTCCATTTCATTATATAATTTTCCTCCATCAATCTGCCGGTGGTTTTCTCTCGTTTCAGATTTAAGTTTTACAGAAGATGGAAACTCTCTCTTAAGTGAGAGGAGCATGTCTTCTTCTATATTTCCAAAGCCAGTGATGGTATACACCACAATGCATTCTCCTCCCGAATATATCTTCCCCGGAGGTACCGAACCTTCTATCTTAAAATCGCCAATCGCACCACTGAAACTTAAGGGAGCTTTGGGAAGAGGATTTACCTTTAATCTCAAAGATTTTGTGGATAAGTTTACATCTTCTATTTTAGTACTTCTCACGCGTCCAAAAAAAGGATGATTAATAATCGTCGGTTTTTGAACTCCTACCACAAATTCAAGCGAAGGGAAAAAAATTGTGCCTGCTTTCTCAGGAATAAACATCACTCTATAGACCACTGCGGAATAATTTTCAGAACCATTCCTTTCGATATTAGACCGTAGATTTCCTTCTCCATGAGAAATTTCTGGAGCACTAATTATCTTAATTCCATCCACCTTTTCATTTGATAATAAAGAAACATAAGAAATCTCGGGATCTGAGGTATAAAAAGTTACATCAAAACATACAACTTGCCCCACATAAGCTTTAGCCACCGAAAAATTTGCTTCTACCCTCATCTCGTTCTTAGCCAAAAGTAATGACGGAACAAGTAATCCGACAAAAAAAAGAATTAACCGGATTGTCTCACGCTCTGAGCTATTAAAAATAATCTTTTTAATCCTATGCATCATTACCAATTTTTTCGGCCACCACGCTTTTCGGCTGCCTCTTTTCCTTGCCCAGATGAATTAACACGAGCTCTCGTGGCGTTTTCTTTATTTTCCATTGCCTTTAAAATCTGTTCGGCAGTGGAATTACTCATTGAATTTTCCTTGTTCTTATTCTGGTTTTGGTCTTTATTCTGATCTTTGTTCTTATTCTGGTCCTGATTTTGATTCTGGTCTTTGTTCTGATCCTTATCCTGATTATTGTCCTTATCCTTGGTCTGGTCCTTGGTCTGGTCCTTGTTTTGGTCCTGATCTTTATTTTGATCGTTCTGCTGCTCTTGAAGTTTCTTTTGTGCGATGCGTAAATTTCGACGCGCGGCATCATCATCGGGAGTAAACCGCAATGCCTGTTTATAGTATGAGATAGCTTCCGGATATTTCTGAGAATTGAAAGCGACGTTTCCCAAATTATATGCAGCGTAAGATGCGAGTTTGGGATTGGATGCACCCAACCCGGCAATTGCAGTCATAGCTTCTACTCCATTTTTTAATAGTTCGCCCGATCGCTTTTCGTCCACTCCGGATTGTGCGGCCATTTTTAGTTGAGCAAGACCATAATTGAAACGAGCTTCAGGACTTTGAGGATTTTCTGCTATCGCCATTTGATATTGTTTTGCCGCCTCTTTAAATTTTGATTCTTTAAACAGCTTGTTTCCATCATTAATCAACCGTCGTTCCTTTCGAGTTGAGTCAGCAAAACTCAAATTGGGACACAATAGTCCGCACAATATAGAAATCAAAATGAATATATTACGCTTCATCTTTTTTCTCGCCTTTATTAAAGAATGTGAATTTGGATAACCAACTGTTTTTACGTTCCAAAATAAACACATTTATTATTATTAATGAAAACGCAACCCATAGAAAGATTGGGAACAATTCGTCGTGAATTGCACTGAAACTGGTTTCCATGGCTGTTTTTTTCACTGTGTCAAGTTGTTTTACAAGTTCACTCAGGGCATCGCGATTGGAAGCATTAACGTAAATTCCTTTGCCTTCTCCAGCAATTTTAGTTGCCAGATCTTCGTTTAATGCAGTTTCGACGGGTGCACCAGTTGTTTGATCAATAAGGAATTGCCCATTTCCCATTGGGACACGTACGGGCTGAGAACTTCCGACTCCCACCACATCAATTTGAATTCCATTCTTGGCTGCCTGTTTAGCCGCATCCATTACCGCACCTTCATCATCAAGTTCTTCAGCATCAGTTATAACTATCAGAGCTTTCCCAATGTTTTTTTCAGCCGAGAACGAGCGCAATGCTAAATCAATCGCCGCCCCCATATTTGTCCCCTGATTTGAAATTTGGGCTGGATCTATCGAGTTGAGAAACATTTTAGCGGACACATAGTCGCTTGTCACCGGAATTAAAGTGTAGGCATTTCCGGCATATACAATTAATCCCACCCGATCATTATCAAGTCTACCAATTAGTTTTTCGAGAATAAGTTTTCCCTGGCGCATTCGGCTTACGCTTTCTCCTTCTGAACTGACGGGAGCAAGCATGGAATTGCTGGCATCAACAGCAATTATTACTTCAATACCTTCTTTTGTAGTCTTTTCACTTTTCAAGCCTCCCCATGGGCGAGCAGCCGCTAATATGATTAATGCCAGGGCTGTCAAGGTTATTATTGCCTTCAACGGAGGCTTGTAAGGTGAAGCCTCGGGCATCAAGGCAAGAAGTACTTTTGATTTTCCAAATTCTTTTAGCTTTCTCTTTCTTTTCCATCTGGACAGCAAATATAATGCTGCAAAAATTGGAATTAGAAAAAGCAACCATAAAACATTTGGATATGCAAAACTAAACATCTTTTACAGATTTATTTTTATCTCCAGGTAAGTATTAAATACCCTATTTTTTGATTCTTTACAATTAAGGGATTCTACGCAGAATAGTCCATCGCAGTATAAATGCAACTGACAATAGTCCAATAGCAGCTAATACCCATGGTTGGAAATTTTCATCAGTGCGAGTAAACCTATTGACATCGAGGGTAGTTTTCTCCAGGGAATCTATTTCCTCAAACACTTTTTGCAACATTCTTCTATCAGTAGCCCTGAAATATTTTCCTCCTGTCATTTGAGCTATGGAACGCAGAGATTCTTCATCAATTTTAGTTTCCATTGTTGTGGTGGAGAAGCCATATGGATCTTGAATCTGTATAGATCCATTGGTTCCCACCCCAATGGTGTAGACTTTAATGCCTTTGTTTTTTGCAATTTCAGCAGCTGTCGGAGGGGGTACATCACCGGAATTATTTGATCCGTCAGTCAAAAGTATTATACTTTTTGACTTAGCTTGACCCGAAAGAATTCTGTTGATTGCACTGGAAAGTCCATCTCCAATCGCGGTTCCATCAGCCAAGGCTCCAGGTTTCACATTTTCCAAAGCATTCACCAAAGCAGCCCGATCATTTGTCAAGGGCATCAAAGAAAGACTTTCTCCTGCAAAAATGACTAAAGCCAAATTATCATCTGTGCGAGAGTTTATGAATTTTTGAGTAATACTTTTAGCCGCCTCAAATCTATTTGGTTCAAAGTCTGATGCCATCATGGAGCCGGAAATATCCAGTGCTAAGACAATGTCCGTACCTTCTATTCGAGAGGTTCGTAAATGATCATAGGTCTGAGGACGAGCCAAAGCCACTATCACACATCCTAAAGCACCCATCTCTAATCCGAATACACCCCACATCAACCATACTTTCCAAGAGGTGGGCAACTTAGCAAAAGCATCAAGAGATGACAGTCCCATTGCAGGGTTTGATCGTCTCCATTTCCAAATATAATATCCCGTTAGAGGTAGGATTATTAATAGCAGCCACAACAAACCGGGAGAGCGAAACATCATGCTTCACCTCCTTTCTTTGTTTCAGAACTCTTTACCGGCAAATCTATTCCGGATTTAATGTTATCAACGGGATCAATTTCTGGTCCATCATTGGGTTTTTCCACCGGTTTTGTTTCCTCCACAAACCGAACAGCGTTTTCAAAAGCTGAAATATTATCAGCGGGTAATGGACGAACTTTTGCAAATTTCACAAAATCTGCTATATCTAATATTTCCCTCATATATGATCTCTTCTCTCGCACTTCGGAATTAGAGGAAAGAGAATCAATTATCTGGCGAGTAGTCATCTCCATGGCATTAATATTGAACCTTTTTTCCAAATACTCGCGTAAGATATCGGTTAAGAGGGTGAAATATTCCTTTTCCATACCTTGCTCCCAAAGCTTTCGATTTTTAAGATTTGTGAGACGTTGCATGGCCACTTTATATGGATCGGGAGCAGGTTTAGCAGGCAGCAGTACTCCCCCATTATTTTTGTAGCGTCGGAATCCGATAATAAATAGAACGATTAAAACAATAATGGATAGCCATAACCACCATAAATCAATAAACCAATCGGGCAAGAAATCGAACAATTTTCCCTGGGGAGAAACGGGGCCGGCATAGTCAGAAATCTGAGCATCGGCTGCCACAGGCACAGGGATAACCTTCAGAGAGACTTCATTACTTCGGGCTGTATCACTACCGCTTATGTAGAGCAACTGAGGTAAACGGTATGTACCACTATCAAAAGCTTGTACAGGGACAGAATAATCAATTCGGATTCGGCCATCGCCCAAGTCGGTAGTGTCACGGCGGAATGATGTCCGCAATTCGATACTGTCCCCACATAGAGCTACAATTCCGTCGGGAGTGGGATGCTCGAATATTTGAAAACTTGCTTTCGTATCTTTGGGTTGAGTTGCCTCAAGATGCAATGTTGTAATCTTGCCCATTAATACTTGGACAGAATCGAGTTTGGCTTTTACACTCATTCGCGACCCAAAAGCCGGAATAGCAAAAATAACCGCTAATATTATGAAAAATGAGTTACGAAAAGGTTTCATTCTATTTATCTGTCATAATCACAATAGATGGAACGCTAAGTGCAAATTAATGTAGGGCCCTACGTCTGAACAATTCAAGGAGAGCTTTAACGTAATCTTCATCCGTTGCAATCGACACAAGATCGACGCCACAACGACTGACTGTCGATGACAGTTTCTGCTGGCGGGAATACCATAGTTTTTCATAAGTCTTTCTAACACGTGAGGACGAAGTATCAATCCATCGAGAAAGACCGGTCTCCAAATCCTGAACCATCATCAATCCGACAGAGGGTAATTTTGCATCGCGCTTGTCATAGACTTGAATGGCAGCCAAATCATGTTTTCGATTTGCAATCGACATACTGGACTTATAGTCGTGATCATCAATAAAGTCACTGATTAAGAATGCCGTTGAGCGTTTTTTTAAAGCGTTTGTCAAGAACTTCAATGCCGCATCGATATTTGTTCCGGAACTTTGAGGTTGGAAATTAATTATTTCCCGGATAATCAATAGGATATGTTTTCTTCCCTTCTTTGGAGGAATAAATTTCTCAACAGTATCGCTAAAAAAAATGACCCCGACTTTGTCATTGTTTTGAATCGATGAAAAGGCAAGCGTAGCTGCCAATTCCGCCATCACTTCCTTTTTAGTATCACCACAAGCCCCGAAATTGCGACTTCCGCTTACATCTAGCAAAAGCATAACAGTAAGCTCTCGCTCTTCTTCATAGACTTTGACAAAAGGATGGTTATGGCGAGCCGTTACGTTCCAATCAATATCTCGCACGTCATCTCCGGGTTGATACTCCCGAACTTCCGAGAAAGTCACTCCCCGGCCCTTAAAAGCGGTATGATATTCTCCAGCAAAAATATTTTGGCTCAATCCCCGCGTTTTGATTTCAATCTGCCGCACCTTCCTTAAAAGTTCGTTGGCATCCATAAATATCAGTTTTTAATGGAGATTAAATTAACCTTTCACAATTTTGCACTTTCTAAAAGAACCTACTCAAGGGACTGCAATTTTATCGACAATTGTATTAATAACCTCATCGGCTGAAATATTGTTTGCCTCAGCTTCGTAGGTCAGGCCAATACGATGGCGCATAACATCGTGACAAACCGCCCGCACATCTTCAGGAATAACGTATCCACGTCCACGAAGAAAAGCGTAAGCTCTCGAAGCTTTTGCCAAACTTATAGAAGCACGAGGGGAGGCTCCAAATGAAATAATGCTTTCCAGATCAGGAAGTCCGTATTTTGCCGGTTCACGGGTTGCAAATACTATATCCACGATATAATTTTCAATCTTTTCGTCGATATATATTTTTTCTACAATTTTTTGAACTTCCAAAATCTCTCGAGGATCAACTACGGGAATCACAGGGGTCGGCACACCGGAAATGTTCTGCCGAATTATTTCTTTTTCCTCATCTTTGGAAGGATAACCGATTATGACCTTAAGCAAAAAACGGTCAGTTTGAGCTTCAGGCAATGGATATGTTCCTTCTTGTTCTATTGGATTCTGAGTCGCCATTACTAAAAATGGTTCGTCAAGAGGAAAAGTTTGGTCTCCAATTGTCACTTGTCGTTCCTGCATAGCTTCAAGCAAAGCACTTTGCACTTTTGCAGGAGCACGGTTTATTTCATCGGCCAACACAAAATTTGCAAAAATGGGACCTTTCTTAACTTCGAATGTTTCTTTCTTAACACTATAAATGAGTGTACCAATTACGTCTGCAGGAAGAAGATCGGGAGTGAATTGAATTCGGCTGTATTTGGCATCGACAAGTTGTGACAAAGTTTTAATAGCCAATGTTTTGGCAAGACCCGGAACGCCTTCAAGAAGCACATGTCCATTACATAAAAGCGCAATTAACAATGAATCGATGAGATGTTTCTGTCCCACAATGCGACGATCCATCCCTGTGCGAATCATATTGGAAAAATTACTTTTTGACGCAATCAAGTCGTTCAGTTCTCGAATATTTACTGGTTCATTCATTTCTGAATAGATAAACTAAGGTTATTTTCAGTTGCAAAAATAACAATTATTCCACTAAAGCCTTAAATTTTAGTGTTAAATTATATTAGCTTTATTCTCTTAATTCTTAAATTTTGCAATTAACATTAGAACACAAAAGAGGAATTATTTGAAAAAGACACATTTAGGGGCTTTTATTCTGATTGAATTTCCTTCTTGGAGTTTTCGGACGTATTTTTATCTATTTTGGCAGAAGTAGAATCTTCTTGTGGAGTTTCTGATTGATTTGCAGGAGCTTCTTTCGGGACAGTCATTGTTTCCTCTGATATGGGAAAAGCATTCCATCCCTGGGCACGAATTGGAATTTCATTACCATCCCGAGTTACTAATGCTGCCCCAAGACTTGGCTTTGTAATATAACCAATCATGGTCACTCCCTTTAACTTTTCGATTTTCTCTCGATCTGTCAAAGGAACGGTGAAAAGAAGTTCATAATCTTCTCCTCCGTTTAAAGCAGCTGTTACCAAATTCATGTTTAATTCTTCGGCCATAACAGCAGTTTGGTAGTCAATGGGAATTCTGTCTTCGTATATTCGGCAACCCACTCCGGAACTTTTACAGATATGCAAGAGTTCGGAAGATAGTCCGTCGCTCACGTCCATCATTGAAGTAGGATGAATGTGGTTTTTTTTCAGTTCCTCAATAATATCCTTCCGCGCCTCAGGTTTTAATTGACGCTCAAGAATATATTCTTTTCCTCCAAAATTAGGTGTAAAGTCAGGGCCGGAGCCAGCTGCCACCCGATTTTCTCTCTCCAATAACTGGAGTCCCATATAGGCGGCTCCTAAGTCTCCACTGACACAAATCAAGTCTGTTTCTTTTGCACCGGAACGATAGACAATATCTTCTTTGGCCGCATCGCCCAAACAAGTTACACTAATAACCAAACCGGATGCAGACGCACTTGTGTCGCCACCTACCAAATCTACCCCATATACTTCGCAAGCCAACCGAATACCGGAATAAATTTCTTCTATATGTTCTACAGTAAATCTGGAGGATAGTCCAATGCTGACTGTAATTTGGCGAGGTGTGCCGTTCATAGCATAGATATCACTAAAATTCACCACAGCGGCTTTATAACCCAAGTGCTTAAGTGGCACATATCTAACATCAAAATGGATACCCTCAAGAAGAAGATCGGTCGTGAGCAATATTTCTTTCTCGCCATAGGAAAGAACCGCAGCATCATCTCCAACGCCTTTTTTTGTTTGTGGGTTTTTCAGCGGGAAGTCTTTTGTCAGACGGTCTATCAAGCCAAATTCTCCAAGTTCATGTATTTCTGTTTGCTTCTTATTTTCCATATTATTATTTATGATTACGGGATCACATCCTCAGGGTTTCGAATTTCTCAATTCTATATTGTAAAATTATAACCTTAAAAATTTAAGACGACTGCCTTTATTTCAGGCAGTCGCCCCTAAATTTTTTTTCGAGAATATAATAATGTTCAAGAGAAAGTAGATGGCACTCACATTTTAGATACGCTCAAGCATTTGCTTGATAATATGCGTCATGACAGGCTGAGCTTTTACAGCAGCTTGCTGAACTTCTTCGTGACTGGGTACTTCTTTTATGTCTTTTCCTCCAAGGTCAGTAATTACCGACACACCAAAGACGTTCATTCCGGCATGGTTGGCCACTATCACTTCGGGCACTGTCGACATCCCAACAGCATCCCCTCCGATAATACGGAAATATTCGTATTCAGCGGGAGTCTCAAATGTGGGACCCGGAGTACCGACATAAACTCCGTGCATCAATCGGATATTATCCTCTTTAGCAATTGAATCAGCCATTTCAATCAATTTTGACGAATAGGACTCGGTCATAGCCGGGAAGCGCGGCCCGAGTTCATCGTAATTCTTACCACGCAGAGGGTTCTCAGGGAAAAGATTAATATGGTCGGTTATAATCATCACATCTCCTACCACAAACTCCTTATTCATTCCTCCAGCTGCATTGCTGACAAAGAGTGTTTCAACACCGATTTCTTTAAAAACGCGCACGGGGAATGTCACTTGCTTCATGTCATATCCTTCATAATAGTGAAAGCGACCTTGCATGGCAAGAATATATTTTCCTCCTAAGGTTCCAAAAATCAGTTTACCGCTGTGGCCGGCAACTGTGCTGACCGGAAAATTAGGAATTTCTGCATAAGGAATTTCCTTTACCACTTCGATATGATTAACAAGGTCGCCAAGGCCGGTGCCCAGAATAACAGCGATTTTTGGCAGTTTTTCTGTCTGATGGCGAATAAACTCAGCGGTCTCTTTAATTTTTTCTATCATTGTCTTTTCCATATTGAGAGTTAGAGTTATATTTTTAATCACATTCGGGAGAAAAGATTAAATATTTCTTCCATGTAATTATAGAACACTTTAAAGAAAAGGAAAGTTTCTCCTTCTTATTATTTTCAGATTTTAGAGCCGGATGCAATTTCGGCATAAAGATCGGCTATCAAGTCATCATTACGAATCCCTGGCTCCATTGCCACAGTGATGGGTTGATAGAACACAAAGGGCTTAAGGCGATCAGGGAAATAAGGATTAAATGCGAGTCGAACAGCATCTTTTTCGGTTGTGATAATAATTTTTCGTTCTCCTCCCATTTCTTCGAATTTACGTTCTATTTCCAAAAGATCATTGCGAGTAAAGTCATGATGATCGGGATAATGACTTACTTTCTTGCGGAAGGGGAAGGATGAAAAATGTCTGACAAAATAACGCGGCTGAGCTATCCCTGTCAACAACATTACCGTATCGCGCTCACTCAATTCTTCAAGAGCGGCGTAATAAGGTGAGTCATCGGGGAAAACAGGTTTTAGAGGTTCATAGCGAAAGCGTGAAAAATAAAGCTTTTGGAAAGCCATCAACTCCAAATGTTTTTCAATCAACCGAAAATCGATGGGTTGCAGTTCCTCCGGACATTTAGTTACAATTATCATATCGGCTCTACCCAAAGCATAGTTGCTTTCTCTCAAGCGGCCCAAGGGAAGCAACCTATCTTTATAAACAGGTCGATTGAAATCCATCAAGAGAATAGAAATTTTTGGCTTAACATATCTGTGCTGAAATGCATCATCAAGCACTATCAAGTCAATTTCCGGATGTAGGTTCATCAATTGTCGGATTCCATCCACTCGCTTCTCACACACGGCCACCTTCACCATCCCTCCAAATTTATGCCATATCTGATAAGCTTCATCCCCAAGACTATCGGGTGAAGAATTGGAGTTAGCAAGAATAAATCCTTTTGTTTTTCTTTTGTATCCGCGGGATAGAACAGCAATGTTCCTGGAGCCGGATAGTCGAGAAACGATAAATTCTACATGGGGAGTTTTACCGGTTCCTCCGACCGTGATATTTCCCACAGAGATAATCGGCACATCAAATTCCTCCTGCTTCAGAATATTTGCATCAAAGAGTTTATTGCGCACATAAACCGCACTCCCATACAACCATGAAAGCGGAGTAAGGGCATAAGTCAGAATCTTATCTCTTGTGGTCGTTTTCATTTGACCAAAACGTGAATCAAATTTATTTCAATTCCATTTGACTAAATCTAACGGCAACATGCGGGCTTGTACCGGTTTACGAGTCAACACCTCCACCGCATGCTCCGCAATAGCCGGATCCACATCAGCGGATAGCACTTTGCTGACCATGCTTACCATCGACATAACTGAGGAATTAGGGATGAAATCCCATATATTAGCGTCATATTTAGGATAGAGGGCTACCTCATAATTTTCACCAAGATCAGCTTTTTTTGCCGCCCATGAGATAGCGGCCTTTAATCCGCCAAGTTCATCGACAAGTCCAATCTTTTTTGCTGTCATTCCATCCCACACTCTGCCCTCAGCAATTTGTCGTACCTTGGATTCGCTCATTTTGCGTCCGGTTGCGACTCTCTTTACAAACCGATCATATCCACGGTTAATGGATGCTTGCATAACACTCATCTGTGTGTCATCCATGGGCTTGTAGAGAGTAGGGAATGCAGCGTTAGGATCAGTTGCGACCATTTGCATATTCACTCCAACTTTGTCCAAGGTACCTGCAATATCGGGGATAAGTCCATAAATTCCAATGGACCCGGTGACAGTCAAGGGGTCAGCGAATATCCGCTCTGCGTCTGAAGAAATCCAATATCCACCCGATGCGGCATAATCGCCCATTGAAACGCCAAATGTCTTCTTCTTACTTTTGAAGTATTGCAATGCCTCGGCAATCTCAGAGCTACCAAAGACTGATCCACCTGGACTATTTACCCGAAGCACAAGCGCCTTTATATTTTCATTGTCGGCTAATTTCACAATCTCAGGAACTAATTTAAAACAATTAATCCCGGTTTGCGTAGTTTCCGAAATCTCTCCAGTGGCATAAAGTACGGCAATTTGATTTTTCTCATTAAAGGCAGTTCCCCAATCGGTCTGTGCGCACATTAATTCCGGAGTAACCAAGTTCAAGTCTTCGACATCTTTTCCAACAAGGCGAGCTAATATTTCCTTCACCATTCGACGGGGAACGAGTTTGTCAACTAACTTACCTTTTACTGACATCTGAGCGGGAGCAAAAGTGATGTAATCCTTGCTTACCAGTCTATCTATATCAGTAACAGAAATTTGTCGAGAATCAGCGATTCCTTTTTTAAGATAATTCCAAATATTACCATAAAGGGTATCGAGCTGTGCGCGGGCGGGGGCACTCATTTCTGACATAGTGTAGGGTTCAACAGCGGACTTGAAGGTACCAACTTTCGCAACTTGAAAATTAACCCCAAGCTTATCGAAAAGGCCTTTGAAGTATGGGACTGCTCCGTAAATGCCTTGAAGCCCCATCGCGCCTTCAGGATTCATGAATATACTATCCGCTACCGAAGCAACGTAATAGCTTCCACCGGTATAAGATTCAGCATAAGCATAAATTTTTTTCCCGGAAGATTTGAAATCGACCAAAGCATTTCGAAGGGCGTCAAGAGTTGCAAATCCGGCACTGACCGCTTCGCACTCAAGATAAACACCGTCAATGTTTTTGTTTTCTTTTGCCTCTTCAAGTGCGGTAACAAGAGTATTGAGGGATTGAGCTCGCTCTAAATCACCTTGAAGGATGGAGAAATAATTAAGATCCATCGGATTGTCTCTTTCTTCTATTTCTCCTGAGAGGTTTATATGAAGAAGGGAATGTTTGGAAAGTTTAGTCTCGGAGGAAGCTGAAATACCTATACGTGCAACCAAACCAATAATCACAAAGAATATTAAAAATCCGAACCCCAGAAGCGCAATCCAGGCTCCTACGAAAGAAGATAGCAGATTTAAAAAGAATTTTTTTAGCATAGACGGAATATTTATCTCTTTTTTTGCTATAATGATTTTGTTTATGAATTTAAAACCCGACGAATTACGGACTTAGTTTCTTCGGCCAATTTGTTGGCTTCCTCAAGAGTCTTGGCTTCGGAATAAATTCGAATAATTGGTTCGGTATTAGACTTCCGGAGATGAACCCAACTGTCGGCAAAATCTATTTTCACCCCATCAATATCTGTCACCTGTTGGTCAGAAAAATGATTTTTCATTGCAACTAACAGTTTATCCACATCAATATCCGGTGTAAGCTCTATTTTATTTTTTGCAATAAAATATTGAGGATAGTCTTTCTTTAACTCCGAGACTTTCTTTCCACTTTTAACAAGGAGCGATAAGAATAGCGCTATCCCTACCAAGGCGTCTCTTCCATAGTGGAGTGCGGGATAAATGACTCCCCCATTTCCTTCTCCTCCTATAACTGCTCCTGTACGCTTCATTTCCGCAACCACGTTCACTTCTCCGACTGCGGCAGCCGAATATTGGCAATTATGTCGTCGGGTAATATCTCTCAGAGCGCGTGAGCTACTGAGGTTAGAAACGGTGGATCCAGGAGTATTTTTTAAAATATAGTCTGCCACAGCCACAAGAGTATACTCTTCAATAAACATTTCACCGTTTTCCATTACAATGGCGAGCCGATCTACATCGGGGTCAACAACAAATCCCACATCAGCGTTGCTGTCCTTCATCAAATCTGAAATTTGAGTCAAGTTTTCCGGAATAGGTTCGGGGGTATGTGCAAACTTACCTGTTGCCTCACAATTCAACTCGATTACATTCTTGACACCCAATCTCTTTAGGAGTTCGGGAACCACAATGCCTCCGACAGAATTGACCGCGTCGACCGCAACAGTTAGATTGGCATTCTGAATTGCTTCACAATCTACCAATGGCAATCCGAGGACTAAGTCGATGTGTTTCTGCATCAAGGTGTCATTGATAAATTCATGGCCCAAACCATCAATTGCGGCAAATTCAAAATCTTCTTCCACAGCTCTGCGAAGCACTTCTTTACCTTCTTCATCCATCAGAAATTCTCCATCGGAATTGAGAAGTTTGAGAGCATTCCATTGGGCGGGATTATGACTGGCTGTAATAATAATACCTCCTGCCGCTTTTTGGTCGACAACAGCAATCTCAGTCGTGGGAGTAGTTGCCAATCCAATGTTTATTACATCGAATCCTAAACTCATCAATGTCCCGACCACTAACTTTTCGACCATGGTACCGGAAGTTCTTGCATCGCGTCCCACAACCAGGCGCTTGGGTTTCTCTCCTAATCCGGAAAGAATAAATGCCCCATAAGCTGCTGTAAATTTAACGATGTCGATACCACTGAGACCATCACCGGGACGGCCACCAATTGTTCCTCTAATTCCGGAAATTGATTTTATAAGAGACATTGCTGTGTGGAGATTTAAAATTAGTATTCTGCTTTAAAATACTTGATATTGATGAGATAGGGCAAACATTCGGACTGATCCGTTGAAAAGCCATAATAGGATCGCAACACCAAATTTACTTCACTTGCATTTCCGACAAATTTTAACGGCTGCTGGATGCCACTCCCATAAGCAGAAGAGCTTGAAACCAAATAGTTGTCATAGACAAAGCTTGTAGGACCGAGACTTGAATTCAAATCTTCGGCGTTGCCGGATCCGGCTACTTCATTTCCATTGTACAGCCACTTGATGTTCCAACGCGTAAAGCGGAAATACACTATGTCACCTCGCTTGGCCATATCAGTAGTATCACCCGGCTCAATCACTTGCATATAAATGTATCCGTCGTCGTCCAATTTATAGTATGGAGCATCAGGACCGACCTCCAAAATACTGTCTGCCGGTATTTCGGTTTCTACTCTCTGATTTGAAAGGAACCAATTGCAGGCTTTCTCCTCTTCTCTCAGGAGCTCAGAATAGCTTTTACCTTTGCTACATGATGAGAGGTTAAGTACAATTAAAGTAATTAATGTTAATATTTTACCGACATGTTTCATTTCTTCTAACAAATCTGAAAAATGGTTCTATTTCTATTTCCTCAAAGGACTAAACATTTCCTTCAGGGAGATAGGCTTCATAATTTTTTAAGGAGTCTATTAGAATTTGGCGGCACTCTTCAATCGAACCGTGAAATTCTCCGCCGGCAGCTTGAAGGTGTCCACCACCGCTGAACAAATCCTCACAGACTTTGCTTACGGGAAATTCTCCCACGCTGCGAGCGGAGATCTTAATGCAATCTTCATCTTCCCGCAAAAAATAAGATGCGCTAATTCCATCAATTGTCAAAGGCATATTCACCAGTCCTTCCGTATCTCCTTTCTGATAATGGAATTTGGAAAGTTCTTCCCGATCTATTGTAATAATAGCGGTCCGATATTTGTCGAAGATCTCCAAGTTATTAGCAAGAGCATAAGTTTGAAGCTTAAAGCTGTCGAGGGATCTAAGTTCAAGTGCTTGTCTCACGATAAACGGCTTATCCACCCCTTTTTCAAGCAGACGAATCAAAACTGTATAAATTTCGGGATCGGAACAATTGACTGAGAAATTACGGGTATCTGTAATAAGCCCCGTGGTCAGACATGTGGCACCCTCTATAGATAAGTCCTGATAATATCCTAATGCACAAATCAATCGAAACACAAGCTCACATGTAGAAGACATATCTTCGAATACGAACTTGATTTCAGAAAAATCTCCGGGATCCTGATGATGATCAATTAGAACTTTGGGAGCGGTTGATTCGGCTATTATCGGTTCGAAAGCATCCAATCGTGACAGTTTGTTGAAATCACAACACAGAATCAAATCGGCTTCTTTCACTATTCTTTCAGCAAAATCAGGATATTTGGAAAATGCGATTATTTCTCGAGAGCCGGGAAGAAAATTCAAAGAGCGAGGTGGAAGATCGGGAGTTACGACTACAGCCCGTTTACCTAATGAATTAAGCAGCCATGCAAAGCCAAGTGTACTACCTATCGCATCGCCGTCAGGGCGCACATGGCACGTCAGAACGATTCTTTCTGCTCTCTGTAAGAGTTTCTTGAATCGCTTCAATGAGTCTGAATTAAATTTAGTACAAAGCATAACCTGCTTGTTTTAAGGTTACAAAGATAATAAAATTTTTCGGGCATTTTGCTATGAATGTTATTTTTTATTTTTATCTAAATCCTATAGCGTCTAAACTGGAATTTATTTTATCGTATGTGACCCTGAAACTAATACTATATTCTTTTAATTATTAGAACATTAAAATAACAGCAGCACATCTTTTGTATTCAGATGCACTGCTGGGTAAATATTTAAATGAAAAAGTCGAACTATAATACTATTCCTACAGGAACGGATTAATTCTATGCTTTCTCAATTTTTATTTAAGATTCAATACTTGTCCTACTTTAATTTTATCCTCGGCACTCATTCCGTTTATCTTGCGAAGGGTAGTTGCGGACATACCGTATGAGCGAGCAATAGAGGCCAAAGTATCACCGGATTTAACCACATAGCTGGATGCTACATTTTCAGCATTCTGATACGGATTCTTTTCTACTTTTGCCACATCACGTTTCGGAGCAAAACTACGAGCTTGGGTATATGTACTCTTGGTGAATTTATATGTGTCGGTATGAGTAGTGCGATTGGCAAAATCAAAGATTGCTGCCGGATTTATCGCATATCCCATGAATCGAGTTTCAAAATGAAGATGCGGTCCGGTGCTTCGACCCGTACTTCCTCCAAGACCAATTGGCTGGCCGGCCTTCACAGTCTGTTCGGGCTTTACAAGGATTTTATTCAAGTGACCGTAGACCGTTTCAAGTTGATTTGGATGGCGAAGTATCACATAGTTACCATATCCCTTAGCTTCATAGTTGGTCAGGCGGACCTTACCATCATAAGCCGCGTAGATTGTATCGTTCATTTTCAAGGCCAAATCAATTCCTTTATGCATACGTCCGAATTTAGCCCGGAAACCATAGTTTGAACTTACCCGATAATTCTTGACAGGCATGGCATAGCCCGTGACATTTATCACATAGCTATTAGGCACATCGGATTCTTTAAAAGGATTGACACGCTTGCTGTTCCACCCTTCGGTATAAATATCGGGTTCAGGCTCGATGTCATCAATAAGATCGATGAACGAATTTTTCTCAACAAGCCGGATTTGGTCAGTCGTCTTTGCTTGATTAGCTAATAAGCGGCGATGGGCGTCGGTGTGTGAGGATTTCTTTGTTGTCTGTGCACTTACACTTGGGATACTAATTATAGCAGCCAGTGCAAGCGAAAAAACTATTTTAAAATTCATTACTAATTTTTCTATTATTAGTCGGAGAAGAGAGCGAAGGTCTTCCGCAGACCTATTATTTTATTTAAGTTTAAGATTATATACCTGTAGAATATGAAACTATCTTTTATTTAGATAGCTCGTCTTCCCCATAGTAAAAGCTCCAATCAGCTGGTATCCAATCAAAAATTTCAGTCGGACTAAAGAAACGAGCTACTTCTATTTGTGCATTTTCGACCGAATCACTGGCATGAACAATATTGACTTGACCACTCATGCATAAATCGCCACGTAAAGTTCCGGGCGCAGCATTTCGACCATTGGTCACACCGGTCAATTCTCTAAAAACGCGCACTGCTTCAACCCCCCGAAGGGCCATTACCACAACAGGAGTGGCCGTCATTGATTCGACAATGGAAGGGAAAAAAGGTTTATCCACTAAATGGGAGTAATGTTCTTTTAGAATCTTTTCATCAAGCTGCATCATTTTCATGCCGACAATTATCAGACCTTTTCTTTCGATGCGAGATATGATTTCACCCACCAGGGAACGTTCTACGGCCGAGGGTTTCAATATTGCAAGTGTAGTTTCCATTTCGAAACGCGGATTTTAAAACATTTTAAGTTTTGGCATTAAGC
>CAZNMC010000014.1:31443-43137 GCA_964574285.1 uncultured Sangeribacter sp.
CACTCACCAAAGTTACGTTTTAGAAACGAATATTCCTAATTTGTGGAGGAATATTTTTTTAAAATTTTGTTAATTTTTGTCCATTATATTTGATATGTGAGTGTATGTCAATAATTTAATCTAAAAACAAAAATAATAATATTCCGACAAAAATGTGCACACTCGAATTCATCATGTGCAATTTTACAAAACAATTATATGTTAATTTTTGTTAACCAAAATCTAAATATTATAGTTTCAATTCTTTACGGTTATCCACTTTTACATTCACTATTCCCTCTCTCCCATTTTCTCGTCAGAAATCAAAAAGTTTCATCTCGATTCTCTCATATTTACGAAAATATAAAATAGAGGAAAGATATAGCGTCAGAATTAAGCTCCTTAATTCTGACGCTATATCTTTTTACTTATTGAGGAATAACCCTATATCCTATTTGGAGTATTCCACCGTCCCGTCAACGGTTATTGTACCGGTTGCATCGCTGTTGCAACCCCAGAGACGATTTTGTGCTTCTTGGAAAGCCGTTTGTAAACCCGCATCTGTACCCGTATATGTAAGCGTACAGCCCGTCATGGTGCAACCGGTGAAGGTAAGGCTATTGTTTGTTCCAAAGCCATTTCCCATTGCGCCAACAAAACAGCTCGAACCATACAAAGTGAAGTTGTTTTTGTCTACCCCGGTGACAGTCACTGTACAATCATTTGCAGCACACTTGTCGTAGGTAGCAACCGACGCATAACCATTAATTGCACCGGCCTGACCGTTTGATGAGGTAATCGTAGATTTATTAACCGTAATATTTGTAAAAGTGCTGATACTCCTTTCGGAAGGAGAAGCCTGGCAATACGCCACAGCCACTGCAACTTTCTTATCACCATTTACCTTGCAGTCAGTGAAAGTAATATTGGAGAAATTTGCATATTGAGCGTTTCCACACAAAACAGCTACCCGGTTACCGGTGACATTCGCTCCTACGAAATTAAGGTTTTTGACACTTCCATCTACAATCACGGGGATCAATCCGGTATAGGTATTCGAATTATTGATATTAAGATTATAGATTGTGTGGTTTTGTCCATCAAAGTTCAAATCATAAACTTGGTAAATTCCCATGCCTTCGATGGGATTATTTTTGAAGTTTACATCAGAAGTAAGCACCACAGGATTAGGCAAATGGAATTCACTTGGTCTTGTAGAAATTTTCTTTACAAACCCCGCCAAATCAGCTGCGGAATTTAGTATAATGGGGTTTTGAGTCAGATCTACATCGGTGTATGTAGTACCATCCCATTCGTCAACGTCTGTCATTCCTTCATACCCAGGTGCGATGGTGACATTGAAATCTTTGCTTGAGGTGAGTAGAGAACCATAAATATTGGTCATGTAATTAGGACGAACCGGCATAGAGGCAAGATTCACATTTTGAATGGGATCTGTAACCCCGTTAGCATAAACTTGGAAGGATGCATTCAAGAGAGTCTGACCTGCCGCAGAGGGTTCAACCAATACATACATCATGTCCAGATACTTGTAGTTTTTAACCGGGAACGAATCCGTGGGCTGGGAAAGACCGTCAATGGTTTTTGAAATTGCATAGACAGATCCTTCGGAAGCCTCGGCTGAGGTATAAGTCCCGTTGAGCAACGACATACCGGAAGCGAGATTGTCGGGAGCAACATTGAGAGTGGTTTTATAGTTAGTCAACCCAAAGGAGGTGACAATCTCTTTATCAAGGTCGTTGGTACCAATATTTATTTGAGCGAATGGACGTTTGAGTTCAATTGGGCTGGAAGTATCGGTAGTAGTGGTTATCCCTGACACTTTCGTAAAAAATGCATCATACTTGTCATCATTGACAGCCACATTTTCATAATTAATTTTGAACTCTCCGGTAGTCGGGTTATAGGCATAACCGGTATTAAATGCTTCTTCGGAAGTTGTTAACTTTGAAGTAACAGACGAATTGCAGGCGAAGAAAACCACCTGATATTGTTGACCGGGAACAAGGTCGAGTGTAACTTGAGCAGATGCAGCACCTTGAACCCAAGGCTGGTTGCCAGTATCGAGAGCTTTTCCTTCCGAGTTGAAAATGGAATAATACAATTGATTAACTGATTCGCCGGAAGAATAACGAGTAGAAAATTCTCCCGGGATTTGAACAGTAAAAGTCACACTGTTTCCGTTCCCATGAGATATTCCAGGCTCATCCGCAGCACAGGAAGCAAGTGCCAAGACTGAGCTAATAATCAATGAGGAATAAATGTACTTCTTCATATTTTATCTTTATTAAAAATATCGTTGTAGTGTCGAGTCTGCAAAGTTAATGAAATTTATAAGGGACAACAAAATTTTTTATGCCAATTATTAACTTCCCCCCACTATTATCACAATAAAATTTACTAAATTTGTAGACAGAAATGCCGTGCAATCTGCGAAGCAGAAATTTACTCACACTATTAGCTATCTGACAACTATCTGATCTTATTAGTTTATGGCACAGCGTCAGTACATTGCAATTGACCTTAAATCGTTTTACGCATCTGTGGAATGTGTGGAGCGAGGGCTTCATCCTTTGGATGCGTGTCTGGTGGTAGCTGACCAAAGTCGTACCAACAAAACTATCTGCCTTGCCGTCTCGCCAACCCTTAAATCGTTTGGAGTGCCGGGGCGTCCCCGGCTGTTTGAAGTCGTCAGACTGATTCAAGAAGTAAATCTTCATCGTGGTCGAGCCGGTAAATCCATCTCCGGAAAAATTTTAGAAGTCCGACCGGATATTGCGGTCGATTATGTGGTGGCTTGTCCCAGGATGCAGCTCTATATGGACTACTCGGTGCGAATCTACAACATTTATCTGCGGTACATTGCCCCCGAAGACATACATGTATATTCGGTTGATGAGGTTTTTATTGATGCTACAGCTTATCTCAAGACCTACCAACTCACAGCTCACGAACTCGCACGCAAGATGATCCAAGACGTGCTTAGAGAAACCGGCATCACGGCTACGGTAGGCATTGGCACAAACATGTATCTTTGCAAAGTCGCTATGGATATCCTGGCAAAAAAAATGCCGGCGGACAAAGACGGAGTAAGAATTGCAGAACTTGACGAGATGAGTTACCGGCGTACATTATGGGACCACCGCCCTTTGCGGGATTTCTGGCGTGTCGGCAAAGGAATTGCTCGGCGCCTTGAAGAGGCCGGAATGATGACAATGGGAGATGTCGCTCGACGATCAATTAATAGCGAAGGGTGGTTTTATAAAAAATTCGGGATCAATGCTGAACTATTGATAGATCACGCCTGGGGGTGGGAGCCGGTAACGATGGAGGCTGTCAAGAAGTATCGACCCCATGCAAAATCGCTTTCAAACGGACAGGTATTGAGCGAACCCTATGGGTGTTCAAAAGCAAAGACAGTTGCGCTTGAGATGGCAGACAATGTCGCTTTGAAATTAGTTGCCCATGATTTGGCAACTAATCAGATAGTCTTGACAATCAACTATGACTCAACCAATATTTCCAATCCGGACATTGCGAGAGGCTATCACGGGGCAATTCATATTGACCGTTATGGTCGCCCTGTGCCGATCCATAGTCACGGAACAATCAACTTTCCGTCCCACACCTCCTCTTCTCACCAGATAATCGAGAAGGTGAGTGAGCTTTTTGACCGCATCGTCAACCCGGCCCTCCTAATTCGCAGGCTCACTCTATCAATTAATAATCTCCTATCGAATCAACGACTTGAATCAAAACGCCGATGTCCGGTGCAGCTTCAACTTTTTATCAATTATGTGGAATTGGCACGGCGTATACAAGCCGAACAAGTAGCCGCAAAGAAAGAACACTCTCGACAGATAGCCATCAACCATCTGCGTAAGGCATATGGGAAAAATGTGGTTCTCAGAGGTTTAAACTTTGCAGAAGGGGCTACTCAAATTCAGCGTAATCAACAAATAGGAGGACACAAGGCATGAACACTAATAAATACGAAGACATAATCAACCTTCCCCATCCTAATCTTTCCCATCGAAAAAAACTTACAATGGAACAACGAGCCGCCCAATTCGCACCATTTGCAGCCCTGACGGGTCACAATGATGCGATCGAGGAGGCTTCTCGTACGCCTGGAAAGAAATAAAGTTTATACCCAAGATTATGGCGATAAACTTTTAACATAAATATTTGGCATCTTACTATAATAAAACTATCTTTGCAAATTAATCTTCATTCACTTTGATAAAGTTAAAAATTAACAACATTTTTACAACTAAAGTTATAAACACATGAAATTTATTAAGTTCTTTTCTTTCATACTGGCTATACTTCTTAGTATCAGTCAAGTAAATGCAGAGGAGGCCAAGATGAAAATTAAACAATCTGATGGGACTGTCACGGAATTGAAACTTGTATCTGAAATGACTGGAATCTATTCGTCCGAAGGGGGTGATCTCAATCAGATGTGGTTTACAATTTATACCGGCACGCTCAAATTCGATGAAAACGGAAAGCTGGAAGGGGTTGATAACGGGGAAATTCATTTTCAAGCCCCTTTAGAAAAAATGAGGGCTGTTTTCTTCTCAGGTCTTTCAGGAGTAGAGGAAACTATTGCATCTGATGTAATAATTTCACTTGTGGATAGTCGGATTACACTCACTTCCCCGGAAAAACCCATTGAAGTGCAGGTGACAAATGCGTCCGGCATTACTGTACTCCACAATGTCTACTCCACCGATACCGAAATTGACTTGCACGACTTCGGGAAAGGAATATACATGATCAAGATCGGTAATAATTCATATAAAATGCTTGTAAAGTAATGAAAAATAAAATACTTATATTGGTTCTCGGCATGCTCAGCACAATCGGAGTAATATCTGCTCAAGGGCCGGTAGGCGCCGGGACACGAGTTGACTATGTAAACGCTGCCGGGACACGAATTTATTCTCAGCAAACCTACTCATATTACTCTGCGGTTCAACTCTTTAAAGCTCAGCAATTATCAGATCGTTGGATAGTGTCGGGAACTCCCACCGAACCCTTTGCGAGTGTAGAATTCACTCCTTGGGGCACTCAGGAATATCCTGTTGAAATCACAAGTGATGAAGAAGATGTGGAGGTTTCATATCAAGTGATAGAAAATGCTTTGGACGGGTCTGAATCAACATGCAAGGTTCCTATGAAGGCTGGATTGTCGGAACTTTTATGTGGCACTTTGGTGAGAGTTTATGTTAAAGTGCCCGAAGGATCTTTCCCAACTGTGTCGATTGTTAATGAATACACTCAGCCGGACTATCCTAATGAATTTAACGCATTTATCTCTCTTTATCCCCCAACCTTTTATAAGGGAGTTGACCTCCTGGATGTGGAATATCGTCAATATTATCTCAAACAACATGAAAACACCTCCATTTTCGTAAAGGATGGCTCGATTCCAAATCTTTGGTATTTCAACTATGAAATTCCCAACGAACCTTCTACTGTTAAAATTTCTTATCAGTATCCTAATGGGGATCTTCTGAGAACTGAAGCCGAAATAGCTCTGCTGTCTCTTTATTCCCAAGAACAGAGTTATAACTATAATGTGCCTTTCTGCAATGGAGATCCGTTTTTCATGCGATTAATGGGTGACTTTATTTCGCAGGATTTTATAACCGGAGCGATGGCTATAACCCCAAGTATTCAAAGCCTTCTCAATTACAACGAAAGTTTTGCCCAGGGCACATCTGCAATATCCGTACTTCCCTGGACACTTTGCTATAAATTCATCTCTTTAGCAAATTTAGTTTTGTCGCGAATTGACAAATTTTCTTTTGCCACTCAAGACGAACGCGACATTGCACGAGCCCAAATGCTAACCTTGCGTAGCCACGGATATTGGCGCTTGCTACAAATATTTGCACCTCGCTGGAGTGATTCGAATAGTGGCAATACCCTATGCGCACCATTGGAAACAACTTTCAACACTGAATATCAAGCACCGGCATCCATGAAAGAGATTGTCGATAAATGTTATAGCGACCTAAACGAGGCTATTCAAATTTTTTCACGCACAAATTACACTCGAAAAAAACTTTTCGAACCTAATGAGAAAGTAGCTCGCGGTGTTTTAATGCGTCTGGCAATGCTTCGGGAAGATTGGCCAACAGCAAAAGAGCAATCCGCCCAAATCATGCAGGGTGTGAATCTGACATCAAACCAAGAACTCACCTCCGGATTCTTTAACCCCACAGACAGTTGGCTTTGGGGTGCATCTAACAATGAAACCTATGGTCCCAATCAAGAGTTCCAAAACAGTCTCTATTTTTGGTCGGATCAACATTTTATGGCATGCAACGGAGCCTATCCGGCAATGTGGAAAATGGGAAGCAACGCGATTGACAAATCGTTGTATCTCAAAATGAATTCTGACGATGTGCGCCGAGAACTCTATGTGATGCAGCCTACCCTGTCTTCATGGTATCGGTCAACTACAATGAATCCCACTACCCTTTTCCTTATAAATTCCAGTGCTATCAGGAACGTGTATGCTTCCAAGAAACCGGATGGAGTTAATGAACCTGCATTCACTTATGAGGGAAGCGAAGTTCCGGTAGCCTTCGGAGCTCAAGTGAAATTCTATCTACCCTCCCTATTTGACGGATCCGTTTGTTTCATGCGTGCAGAGGAAATTCTTCTTTCTCACGCTGAAGCAAGTATCAATTTGGGTGACAAAGCAAGTGCCATAGCCGATTTGAACCGTCTTAACAAAATGCGCTCGGAAAGCTATGCGGAGTTGACAGTCAACAGCGACCTCACAAATGAACTTCGTACTGCTCGCAAACTTGAACTTTGGGGTGAAGGACAAAGTTGGTTCGACCAAAAACGTTGGAAAATGCCTATCACACGCCAAAGCTGGATTGAAGGGGACACACAATCAGGCAATTGGCCTGCATCTATGGCAATAAATTGTGCCGTAGAGGATGGAAATGGCTGGAGAGTGGTCATTCCAACTTCTTATGTTAACAAAAATCCCAATATTAATCTTCAAACTCTCGGCTATAAAAACCTTCCAAATCTCAATTCATCTTCAACTCCTCTGAAGAATGTCAAAGCAGAGCAACCTAAACACCCTATGATTATTAAAGAAATTGAGAAAACTCCTGTTTTCTCTGTTTTGCCCTAATCTACTGACTAAATTATAAACTTAGTGGCGACAAATCCGATATAGATTCGTCGCCACTTTTATTATGAAAAATATGTGGAAAATCCTCTTATAAAATCTTCATATAAGTTGAGAGAGAAGAAGCATTAAAATAGACAGGGCCTTCTTCATCCTCCCAAAGGATCTGAAGATTATTCCATGAATGCGAAGGATCGTATGCAATTACTTTCCCGACAAGATCATTCTCTTCGTCATAAATTTTGTTGCCGTCGAGATATAAATTTATTTTGTCTGAGATCGCGCTTCCATTAGTTGAAACTTCCTGCCATGTCATCATATCCTTCTCTTTATCTACCGTTACAGTATAATATTTATAGTAAGGGAAGGTATTACCCGAATAATCAATTATTTCATCATCCCGACCGGAATCTTCTTTGGACCAATATACCACGTTCTTTACAAGAGTCCACTCTCCGGAGAGCTGAGTAATGTTGACAATTGGCTTTTCAGAAGGAGTTGGATCATCAGGACCATCGTCCCCGTCACTACCGCAAGAAGCAGTACCAATCAATGCCACAAAGGCAAAAGCGCAAAGCACCCAAGAAGCAAATTTTTTTAATTCGTTCATTTTCATTAAAATTTAAAATATAAATTAATAATCATCCATGTTGAGTGTCCGAAATATCATAAAGATATAACGTATCGGTTCAATTCAAAGTATATTACGAACGTATTCGATTAGGGAGAAATAAAACATTAATTCCAAAACGCTTGCAAATTTAACAAAAAAAACTTAACTCACCAATATCACTCTGGTGGGTTATCCCACAGGAGTACTTGGGCGTTTCCATGTGATTATTGCAAAGATCAGAGTAGCGGCAGCACAAATGACAAACACTATAAAAGTACTCCACATTATATTCCCCAATCCAACCAATGGCGAAACTAAACTCCCGAAAACAAATCCCATGGCTCCAAAAATAGCCGAGGCGCCCCCGGTGTAATTACGTCCTTCATCCATAGCCAATGTCGTTGAAGAAGTAAAAATAAAACCTAAAGCCGTCAGAATAACAAACATTATACTCTCAAACACAAAGAAATAATCAGCCACTGCAAAGAAAATCAATTGCAATATTGATCCGCATACCACCACAATCGACCCACACAAAGCTGCTCCCTTTAATTTCTTAAATTTCAATGACAAGGCAGATCCCAGTCCAATTCCTATAGCATTTACCCCAAAAATCACAGCAAAGATAAGCTCAGAAAAGCCATAATGTGTCTGAATGATAAAAGAAGCCGATGAAATATAGGCAAACAGGACGCCCATGGCCAAACCGTTCAACAAGACATAGACCATGAAATATTTCATTTTAAACAATTTTGGGAAAGTATAAACCAAGCTAAACACGGACCCCACATGCCTTCGCGATTTGGGGAGTGACTCCTGGAAAGCCATGCACATCAGGAGAAGCACCACACCAATTCCAAAAAGAATCCAAAATATACCTTTCCACCCGACCGACTCAGCAACCAGGCCTCCTACAACCGGAGCAGTCACCGGTGCTATTCCATTTACCGCTCCCACAATAGCAAGCATTTTAGCTAATGCACGGCCCGAATAGCAGTCAGTGGAAATGGACCGGGAAAGAACAATACATCCCGCACCTCCAAGACCCTGCAGAAATCGACATGCATTGAAAAACTCAATCGTAGGCGAAAAAATACTTACCACTGTAGAAATACAGAATAGGATCAAAGTACAAAAAAGGATCACACGTCTTCCATATTGATCACTGAGGGGACCGAAAAAAATTTGACCTGCAGCCAATCCTATCATACTGGTGGACAATCCCATCTGTACCATCGATGGAGTAGTATGAAAAATCTCCACCATCGCCGGAAGAGTCGGCAAGTACATATCGGTCACAAAAGGTCCAAACGCAGAAAGAAGGCCAAGAAAAATAACAATAAAAATATAATAACTCCGGGAAAAACCGGAATTAGTCGAAAAATCCATACTGGCGTCTTATCTCTAATTACAAATTACTTAATCAATTGAAAAATATTCTTTCCTTATTCATCGAGCCTACGCACTTCATCAACTCCATCAATTGAAGAAATGTGGGTTATAATGGTCTTTAACTCTGCATAAGAATGAACACTAAAGCGAATTCTGCAAACCACAATATTGCGCTCCGTTTTTGTATTGAACGATTCCATCGAAAGATGGAACGTGTTTGTAATGCAATCTACTAAATCCACAAAAAGATGGCTTCTATCCACTGCTCTTATTTTTAAAGTGACAGGATAGAGGGTGTCATCGGCTTTATACTCGACTGAAACTACGTCATCGCCGTAAGAAGAAGCCTGACTTATAGCAACAGGACAATCTCGTTTGTGAACCACCACTCGTTTGGAATCAGAATGATTCCGAATACCCACCACTTCTTCTCCAGGAATTGGATTACATTCCTTACAACGCTCATAAGTTGGCATAGCCAACGACTCGAAGTAGCGTCGCAATGCTTTCTTGGCTTTAAATGTATGAGCAAAGTTCATCCAATCAGACTCCGGATGCGATTCGGGGGAGGTGAAAATTTCAACTACGTCACCGCGTCTTAGCATTGTCGTTACCGGCTCAAGGCGATCGTTAATTCTTGCATATCTTGCATGGTCGCCCAAATCAGTGTGAACTTCGTAGGCAAAATCAATGACAGATGCATTCTGAGGAAGTATGATTTTTTCACCCGACGGAGTAAACACATAAATATCGTCATTATAGAAATTGGAAATGATGTCTTCCATATATCGTTCGTCGCGCTTTGCACCGTCGATAGTGTCACGCAACACATGTCGGAATTTCTCAATCCACAAGCGAATATTCCCATCGTCACAGTCGGCCACGCAACCCAGTTGAGAGCGTCGGATCATAGCCTCACTGCTTATGTGTACCTCTTGCCAACGACCAAAATCCGGCAACAATTTCACATGAATGCTCTGATAACCGTTTTCTTTGGGAGAATCAATATAATTGGTCATACTTGCATGCTTTTCTCTGAATCTATCGGTCAATATGCAATAGATTCGCATGGCCATCTCCTTCTCACTTATTTTTATATCTTTCTCATCGAAGACAACTTCCAGAAAATGGCGATATTTCAAATGATTGAAATCGTCACCAAACTTCTTCATCTTTCTCCAAAGGCTGAAGGGACGCCGAAAATCTACATAAACCCGTGCCTTGATTCCTGCTTCTTTCAATGTTGCTTCAATCTGACTTCGAAACTTCTCAAGATTAGCGCGATTAGCTTCCACATGTCGGGATATAAGTTCCGACAATTCTTCATACTCTTCGGCACATCGAAATCGGAATGACAGATTCTCCAGCTCAGTTTTTATATTATATAATCCCAATCTATTGGCAAGTGGCGCATAGAAATAATCTGTTTCACCGGCAATTTTCATCTGCTTTTCCGGTTTCATAGATGCCAGGGTGCGCATATTATGAAGTCGATCAGCAAGTTTGATAAGAATAGCACGAATATCGTATTGGATTGAATTAAGAAGCTGCCGGTAGTTATCCAACTGCTTTGACAGTTCATAATCGCGTGTTGACTTCTTTGTGACCACCTTTACCAAAGACGCGACATCGTCGCCAAAAAGCCTACGAATATCTTCAAGCGAATAATCCGTATCTTCAACGATGTCATGCAAGAAACAGGCAATTACCGCATTAGCTTCCAAATCGAGTTCTTCGGCTGCTATCGTTGCAACTGCTATGGGATGGAGAATATAAGGTTCTCCTGTCTTACGTTTTTGAGGAGCATGCGCTTCACGCGCAAGTTCAAAGGCTGCTCGAATACGCTCGACATCGGAGACCGACACTCCGCGTTTCAACATCACATCAAAAACATGTTCAGCTTGCTCGTTAATAATCTTGGTATAGTCTTCTTGCATGAAATAGTTGAATTATGATTTTGAAAACAAAGATAATGAAATATTTTCAGATTCTAATTACCGATTCTGCAATAATAGCCATTCCTCAGACCGCTCTCTCATTAGAAAGTGTATCGTCTGACGGCCAAAAATGTATTCAACGGAAAAGCACTTGAATCGATATAAAAACATAAAAAGAATTACCGATAGTTTGGCACATTCAAGAAATGAATGTAAATTTGCACTCGAAAAGATTAAGTTCGTCAAATATTTAATTGATGTTAATTAATGAATTATTTTTCGCTATTTTGACTTGGTGTTTTTAACTTAGCATCGAGAATATTAGCCTAATAGTAAATTAATTACAATCCCACATCTTTCCATAAACTAAAAATGCTTCTTTGGGATTGAGAAGCATATACATGTAACAATCTTATGATATACAAGTTAAAACATCTTCAGTCAGTTTTAGCAGTTACTTTGTGTGTAGTTATGAGCTTGGCATTTGCCGGATGCAGTAAAGATGAGGACGGCGACAAGGACAACGGCAAACTTGGGGACACTGCCAAACTTCCGTGGATGAATTTTTCAGATTCAGCCAAAAATGC
>CAZNMC010000015.1:0-41814 GCA_964574285.1 uncultured Sangeribacter sp.
CAATAAACGATCTTTATGAAAAACTTCAGTCCGAAAATATTGAATTTGTTTTTGATTTATTAGGATACAGAATATTAATTGTATAAAAACATTAATGAAGGAAAGTCGATAAAATTTTGGCCTGAAATATAAATCATTTCATTGGACCGTAAACCGAAAGGGAGGAAAATTAGTTTAAATATCAGAAGAGGATAAATCAAGATCCGTCTCTATTCATACAAATATTTTTCCCTTTATCTTATTGATCATGACTATGAAAAAACATGATATCGCTGTCAAGACCCTTCTCTCGTTCGTTTGCGTCGGGAGTATATTACCCTTGGGTGGGTGCACTGCAATCAAAAATACATGGGATGGCCTGTCTCAGGCTGGCCAAGGAGCTACCGCCGGTGGAGCTGCCGGAGCAGCTGTCGGCGCCGGTGTAGGTGCCTTAATTGGTGGTGGCAAGGGAACCTGGATAGGGGCGCTCGTCGGAAGCGCCTTGGGTGCCGGAACCGGAGCGATTGTCGGAAACCAGATGGATAAGCAAAAGAAGCAACTCGAGCAAGAATTGGCGCAGGTGAAGGAACTGGCTGCCCAAAAAGACACGACATATATTGTGCAGACTGTTAAAGACAGCAACAATTTGGATGCCATCAAGCTTGTGCTGGGTAATTCCGTATTATTCAATACCGGGTCGGCTCAGCTTTCGGCTGCGGCTCAAGCCGCTCTCAGTCGCGTGGCCTACAATCTAAAGCAATTTCCCAATACGGACGTTACTGTTGTGGGATTTACCGACAATACCGGGTCAGAAGCGCTCAATCAGCGATTGTCGCTTGAACGCGCACAATCCGTGATGAATTATCTAATCGCCATGGGGGTGCCATCGCAACGCTTGAAGGCGGTAGGTGACGGATGGAACAATCCCATAGCCTCAAACGCTACCGCTGCCGGCCGAGCCCAGAATAGAAGGGTGGAATTGTTTATCACCGCTGACAATCAAATGATTCAAAATGCCGAACAAGGCAGCAACTAAACATTAAAAAAAGATAAAATAATAGAAGAGAGCGATTCGATAGCGAATGGCTCTCTTCTACTATTATGTGTGAAAGGTGAGAACTGACTTATTTTTTCTGCATTTTGTTGTAGCGGGCGTTCAGGCCTTCGACCACTTCGTCAGTGATGTCGAGTGCAGGATTAATGTAGAGGGTTGCGCCTTTGAAGAAAATTGCATCGTAGCCTCTTTTAGCATTATATTCCTTGATGAAAGCTTCAATAGAATCATTGACAGTTTGTTGAGCCTTCATCGCTGCGTTTTGGAAATTGTTTTGGAGATTGGCAGCTTCACGCTGGGCACTGGACTGCATATTGGATATTTTCTCTTGGTCTTGTTTCAGACTGGCTTCAGATAGATACCCGTTGTTTTGCATCTTTTTTTGCATTGAGCCGGCAAAATTCTGGATATTTGTTTCGTGACGCTTGAGTGTAGACTCCATGCTGTTTTGCATTCTCAACATCTCTTCATTATAGTCTTTGGCAAGATTATAGCGACTGAGAATGGTGTCAATGTCCACATAGCGATAATTAGGCAATACCTGGGCGGTTTCCTTTGCAGTGGTGGTTTTAGCTGCCGGTTTGGCAGCTTTCTTTTCGTTATCGCCGGAACATGCAGCGCAAGACATGCCTGCTAAGATAAGGCAAGCGGAAAGAATCTGAAGTAGAGTTTTCTTCATAATTATGAAAGATTGATTCGTGACAAAAATAAAATTTGAGTCGAAAGCGCAAGTCCTTCGTCCCTATAAAATAAGTCGGAGAGAAAAACTCTACAAAAGTAATTGAAAAGAGTGGATAAAAGTGATAGAGGGTGGTATTTTACGATTTTTTAACGAAAAACAAGAGAATATTGGAATAAATTGAGCGTACAAAAGAATCGAGTGCTAAAAAGGTTTAAAATGAGATAAGCCGGTTTGTAGCTGTCGAAGAAAATTGCTATCTTTGGAGCTTGAATATCGGCAAGTCCGAATCGAACGGATGGACTTTGCCGGAAAAAGAAATAACCCATAAAACCTTATAATACACATGGAAGTAAAAGATCTACAGCCCCGGCTCGTCTGGGAGTGTTTCGACGCAATAACCAAAGTCCCGCGTCCTTCATGCCACGAAGAACAAATTCGTGCTTTTCTTCTTGATTTTGCTGCAAAGCATTCAATTGAGGCCCGCACAGACGAAGTAGGCAACGTAGTGATGTGCAAGCCGGCCACAAAAGGCCATGAGAATGCTCCGACAGTCATTCTTCAAGCCCACATGGATATGGTTGCTGAGAAGAATAATGATACTGTCCATGATTTCTTGAAAGACCCTATTAAGACTTATATCGATGGCGATTGGGTAAAAGCGCGTGGCACAACTCTTGGCGCCGACAATGGAATAGGTATGGCAGCTGCCATGGCTGTACTGATTGATCCGACTCTGGTTCATGGCCCGGTAGAGTGCTTGTTTACCATAAATGAAGAAATTGGTCTCGAAGGAGCGCAGAATCTCGGGAAAGATATGATTACCGGGACAATGCTTATCAATTTGGATTCAGAAGACGACGGCGAGATTTTCGTTGGCTGTGCCGGAGGTATTGACACGACGGCTATTTTCAAATATCGCAAAAGCCTGTCTCCCGAAAACTTTACTTATATGCGTGTGAGCGTAAGCGGTCTGCTGGGTGGTCACTCCGGTTCCGACATTAATCTCGGACGCGCTAATGCCAATAAGCTTGTGGCGCGCTTCATTTGGGAATGTTCCCAAAAATGGCCCATGGAAGTATGTTCTTTCGATGGCGGCAATTTACGCAATGCAATTCCGCGCGAAGCAAATTCAGTGTTTGGAATCTGCTCCGAACATAAAGAAAAGCTTTACAAAGCCATGGAACGTTACGCCGATGAAATTCGTACAGAATATAAGGGGGTGGAACCTTCTCTCAACATCACCGTCGAGGAAGTGGAGCGTCCCGAATACTGTATTGATTCAGAGACTTCCGCTGCCTTGATTCGTGCTATCTATTCAGCTCCCCATGGAGTTTACTCTATGAGCCGCGACATTATCGGTTTGGTCGAAACTTCCACCAACCTTGCGGCAGTCAAGATGCAAGAAGACGACAGCATCAAAATTACCACTTCTCAACGTTCAAGCGTTGAATCAAGAAAGAATGATATGGCCGGACAGGTGGAAGCTCATTTCCAGCTTGCAGGCGCAGAAGTGAGTCATAGCGACGGTTATCCGGGTTGGGCTCCAAATATGGAGTCGACAATAATGAAGCTCTCCGCTGATGCTTACGAAGAATTATTCGGTGTCAAACCGGCAATAAAAGCTATTCACGCCGGTTTGGAATGTGGTTTGTTCCTTGCCAAATATCCCGGATTGGATATGGTCAGCTTCGGTCCCACAATGACCGGAGTTCATTCTCCTGATGAAAAACTCAACATCCCGACAGTAGAAAAATTCTGGAAGCATCTGTGTCGCGTACTTGAAAAAGTAGCAGCACTATGAGACGCCTGATAGTCCCGGTGGTGACCTTCCTTGCAGGGTTGTCTGTATGGGCAGCCCCGCAGCGCGCTGTCCTCAGCACTGATAGTGTTGAGGGCGATGCTGCCAAGGCAGCTGTCAATACAATTAATCGGGCAATGCGAAGCGTCAGATTCGATTCAATTGTTTCTCCTTCCGACGAAGCAAATCGCTACACCCATCTTACCGACGAGGACTTTTATAAAGTTGCCGACGAAATTGGAGTTGACCCCGCTGCCATGAAGGCTGTCGTTGCAATCGAGGCTGGGGCTGCTATGCGGGGTTTTTGGGCCCCCGGCATTCCTGTCATTAATTTCGACAGGACGATGTATGCCAAATATCGCAACCAGGCCCCTTCAAAGGTCGGGGCTAAAGGAGAAACTGTTCCCGCTGGGTTAACCGGATATGCTCGCAGCGAATGGACTCAACTCATAAATGCTCGAAAGGTGAATGCCCAAGGTGCAAATATGGGAACTTTTTGGGGCATGTTTCAGATTGGCGGCTTCAACTATAAGTTGTGTGGTTGCAAAAGCGTGGACGAGTTCGTAAGACTCATGTCTTACTCCGAGCTCGAACAGCTGGAACTTTTTGCCACTTTCCTTGTCAATACGGGCATGGTTAACGATCTTCGCAATAAGAATTGGAGCGCTTTCTCGCGCAAATATAATGGTCCGAGCTATGCTCGCCGTGGCTATCACACAAAAATGGCTAACGCCTACGCAAAATTTAAAAACCAAATGAAAAAATGAAAATTACAGATCTTCAGCCGAAACTTCTTTGGGAGTGTTTCGACGAAATCACCAAAATACCCCGTCCAACCCATCATCTTGAAAAGATGAAGAAATTTTTGGTTGACTGGGCAAATCGCCATAACATCGAAGTCGCTACCGATGAAGTAGGTAATGTGGTTATGCGTAAGCCTGCAACTCCCGGACATGAAAATGCTCCCCGTGTGATTTTGCAAGGCCATCAGGATATGGTCGCAGAAAAACGCAATGATAAGGAACATGATTTCCTTAACGATCCAATCACCACTATCGTTGACGGCGAATGGGTGAAAGCTGACGGGACAACCTTAGGAGCAGACAACGGAATGGGGTGCGCTTCTGCGATGGCTGTTCTGCTCGATGATTCACTCGTGCATGGTCCGTTGGAATGTCTGTATACAGTGGATGAAGAACAGGGGCTTATCGGGGCAAACGGTTTGCAACCCGGATTTGTGACCGGAGACATTCTCCTCAATCTTGATTCAGAAGAACACGGCCAACTGGTGATTGGATGCGCCGGAGGTAAAGTCACAGTTTGCACTCTTCCCATTAAGAAAGAAAAAGCTTTTGCTTCGCAAAAATATTACCGTATTCATCTCAACCATCTTAAAGGTGGCCATTCCGGCATGGAAATCGGATTAGGCCGTGGTAATGCCAACCAGCAGCTTGCTCGTTTCATTTGGGAAAGTTGTGATAAGTTCGGCGGAGTAACTGTTGCAGAAATAGATGGCGGCAATTTGGCAAATGCAATTCCCCGAGAAGCCTGGGCTATTGTGGGAGTAGACCTCGTGGATGCCGAAGCATTTGAGAAATATGCTCTTGAGTTCTCGGATATGATTCATGCCGAATTCCTTTTAGCCGAAGGCAAGGACTTCACTTTCACTTGTGAGCCCGTCGAAACTCCGGCAGAAATTATTTCACCCGAAATCGCATGTAAGCTCATCACTGCTCTTTTCTCATGTCCCAATGGAGTGCAAGGAATGTCCAATGCTGTAGAAGGACTCATAGAGACTTCCTGCAACTTGGCTTCTGTCAAGATGCGGCCCGATTCCACAATCCGGGTGGAAGTTCATGTTCGTTCCTCAGTAGATTCTCGTCGCGATGAGGTCGCTGACCGTGTGAAAGCCCTCTTCCGTATGATTGGATGCGAAGTGGAATTTGATGATGCTTATGTCGGTTGGGCTCCTGATCCGGAATCAAAAGTACTCGGTATTGCAGAAAAGAGTTTTGAAGACCTCTTTGGTAAGAAGCCAAGAGTAGAAGCTCTGCACGCCGGACTTGAATGTGGTCTCTTCCTTGAGAAGATGCCCAATCTTGATATGATTTCCTTTGGCCCAACGCTGAAAGATATTCACTCTCCCAGCGAGAAAGCCAATATTAAATCTGTAGAAGAATATTGGAAATTCTTGTGTGAGATTTTGAAACGACTGGCAAATCTCTGATAATATACAAAACGAAAAAAGAGGGCTTCGATTTATTTTGAGCCCTCTTTTTTCAGTCCCTTAAAGGGAGTTTTTTGTCAAATCGTGATTCTAAAGTCGGATGAAATCAGTATTGTTCCGATTCCGACGGAAAATCACCGTGTTTAACGTCTTCAATATAGCGTCCGACGGCATTTGTCATGATTTCATGGAGATCGGCATACCGGCGAAGAAAACGCGGAGAAAACCCACGGTTTAGTCCAAGCATGTCGTGCATTACCAAAACTTGACCGTCAACACCTCCTCCGGCTCCGATTCCAATTATCGGAATCGATACTTCAGAAGCTACGCGAGCAGCCAGGGAAGCAGGAATTTTTTCAATCACGATGCCGAAACATCCCAGGTCCTCCAGAAGATGGGCATCTGACAAAAGTTTTTCGGCTTCCGCTTCCTCACGGGCGCGCACATTGTATGTGCCGAATTTATTAATTGACTGAGGAGTTAGACCTAAATGTCCCATCACCGGGATGCCGGCCGACAAGATACGTTGGATAGATTCTGCTACTTCTGCTCCCCCTTCCATTTTGACCGCTTCAGCATGACTCTCTTTCATTATCCGAATTGCTGATGCAAGTGCCTCCTTGGAGTTGCCTTGATATGAACCGAAAGGAAGGTCGACAATCACTAACGCTCGGTTTACCCCTTTGACCACTGATTTGGCATGATAAATCATTTGGTCAAGTGTGATTGGGAGCGTGGTGGTATTGCCGGCCATCACGTTGGACGCCGAATCCCCCACAAGGATAGTATCGATTCCGGCTTCATCAAGAATTTTAGCAGAAGTGAAATCGTAGGCGGTCAGCATAGAGATTTTTTCTCCACGCTGTTTCATCTCTATCAGACGTCTGGTTGTTACCTTGCGCAACGATTCCGTTGTATTAGTCGACATAGTTTAACTTAACTTTGATGGGATAAATTTAGGATAAAGTAAATTATTTTACAATTACTTTTTTACCACCGATGATGTAAAGCCCTTTGGCCAGGCCCTCGGAAGCATTCGAACGTGCAACGTTTCGGCGAATCATCCGACCTGCAAGGTCAATTACATCAACAAGGGTATTCACTTCTTCTCCTATAGTTTCTACTCCATTATATTGAACAGTATATTGAGGAGTGAAGAGATAAAGTCCGGGGAAAACTGAATTGCTCATCACACAAACCACTGGAGTGGGTATTTGACGTATGAAAGAGGTAACGCCCCCCTCAATAGTGTAATCGGTTCCTTCGTTGAGCTTGTTTCCGGAAATTTCACCTGTGACAGGGTCAATAGCCGGAGTAGCTTCATACCAGGCGAAAGAAGTCGGAGTGTTGTCGACAGATGCGAGTGAAGAGAGATCGAACTGACTGCCATTTCCCGAAATGGCAGCGTCTACTTCAGCCTGATTGAGGTAGTTATAAGAGAGTTCGGAAGAGAACACGTTTGGACGTGGGAGTGTGAGGAAAGTGAAGCAGTTATTGGAGAGATTAAGTTCAGATAAGTTCTCTGGTGCCAAGATCAATTCCGTAGAAAACTCGGATAGACGGTTGCCGTTGAGAATGAGAGTTTTGAAAGGAGCTTTCGGTAGACTCATCTGAGCATTGGTGAGTTGAGCGTTGGCAAGAGAAAGGTTTTGGACCGATGAAAGCTGAGATGCATCAACTTTCTCAAGTTTAGTGTCGTTGAGATTGAAGCGAGAGATGTTTGAGAGATCATCGTATGTGTAGATTTTCACCTCTTTCCCGGCTTCAGCATTGAAAGAATAAGTGGAGGGCGTGTTTGGATCTACAACGAAGGGAACAAGGCTTGACTGGTCAGAAAGGAAATCAAAGAAGAGTCCGGTTGTGGTCTCGGATTCGAAAGTGATTTCAGACAATTTTTCTTCGTTTGGTGTGAAGGAAGCCACAACAGTAGTGGGCAGAGAAGTAACGGAGAATTGAGTAGTTTGGAGTGCATTGGCATCCGTGAAGGCAGGGAATGCGGGATTAGTCATTTTGCAATACACTTTCCCGGTAATGCTTTTAAGGAATTTAGTCACACCGTCTTTACATTCATAATCGGTTCCCTCTTTGAGCTCACTTCCGGTTTCGACGTGCATCCATACATACGAGGTGCCTTTATCGCCGTCAAGCATCACATTCTGTTCAGATAGATTGGCGTAAGGCATTTTTGAAGGTAATTGGAGTTGATTCTGGGGTGCATAATTATAGCTTCTCTGATTCGGCAAATATGGGACGGTCGCAAATGTCATATTATTGTTGTGGATGTCAAACCAACTGAGATTGCTGAATTCCGGACAAATTAAATTGGTGATTTTATTGCCGGACAGATATATATATGTTGCCTTGGAGGCCTGGGTCAGATCGAAAGTACCTGAGAAATTGTTTTGTGAGAGATTAAGGGAATTGAGAAGAGTCATACCCTCCAGAGAGATGGAGGAAAGATTATTTTCCGACAGATTAAGAGTGACGATTCTTTCCGGCACAGGGATAAAGATTGAATCCAGTTTGTTTTTCGAGACATTGAGAATCTGAAGTGATTTTTTCTCCCAATCGGAGTTTATCCCGCGAAGGTTGAGGGTTGTTAATGCATTTCCCTGGAGATTGATATCATATAAATCCCGGTTGCGGGAGAGGTCGATGGTTGGTAGTCCGCAGCCACCGAGTTGCAGTGACCGGAGATAGGGAGCCTCAGTGACATCAATGTCTTTAAGTTGAGATGTCAGGCTGATGGCAGTTAAGTCTTCTCCTTCAGGGACATAAATGTCGATTGTGGAGCCGGCACTCACGAGCTCGAAAATGTTGTAAGAGTTTGGAGCAGTAGAAGTTTTGGCTGTTGCGGTTTTCAAATTTCCTCCACCGACAGAATACATAAATGTCTTAGGGGTTGAGTTGGAAGCGCCGGCCATTCCGATAAAGCCATAGACCGATCCTGTGAAAGAGTCAGAAAGAGTAAAGGATGCGGTTTTGAATGGCTTCTTGAGATCGTCGGCTGTTTTGACCATAAAGCCGGTTGTCTCAAGAGGATATTGATTCAAAACACTGTTTGTAAAGTTGACATAAAGCGAATCCGTAAAAGTCCGATTGATGGTGAGCATCCCATCGGAAAGGGTATACGCAGACGTTTCCACCTCTTTGAGGGTAGAATCTTCCAGGCGTTCCATAACTACAGCCTGGGTTGTTGAGCCGGGTCGATTCATTATGTCCGACAGATCAAGCGAGGTGCCTACTTCGATCGCACGCGGCACTCTGGCATGGTTTCCCTGATAAAGATACTCTGTCCAGGTCGCACCTTTGGCCGGCAATGAGACAAAGCTGAAGTTGTTGTTGCTCAGATTGACCAAGGAAAGCTTCGTTTGAGCAGAAAGGTCTATTTCTGACAAGCTGTTGGCGCTTAAGTCAATAGCTGTAAGGTTGATACATGACTTCAAGTCTATGGAAGAGATGTGCGCGTTGGAAGCTTGAAGCATTGTCAGCGCGGTAGCATCTCCGTATATTTTGATTTCGCCGGCTTGTGTGACCGAGAATGTTGTGTCGGAAGCATTGATGACAGTGCCTTCAAGGGTGCCGCTATTTACTTGAAATTGTCGGATACCTCCACCACAATCTATCCCGAAAGAAGTGGGTTTTGATGAAGCCAGTTTGAGGGTGAATTTGTTTTGTTTTCCCAGTGCTTCATAAGCGTCGGTCCGGATGGTGACAATAGGCGTCTCATCGGCCATTACAGCTGATACACCGCTGAGCAGTGCAACTCCTGAAATCAGCAATTTGTAGAAAAATTTCATAAATAGTGAAAAATAAGGATTTAAAAATATGATTTATTTAAATTTTCCGGAAGAATTATTCCATCGTTCGGGCGACAGCCTTTTTCTTTATGTGATTGATTTGCCAGGCAAGCATAAAGGCCGCCACGACTGTGGCTACAAAGTCGCTGATTGGATAAGCGGCCCAAACACCATTCAGCCCATAAATCGGTGGAAGGATAAATAGAAGTGGGATCATGAAGATAATTTGACGGGTGAGGGAGAGGAAGATGGATTTAGTTGCCATTCCGAGGGATTGGAAAAAGTTGGTGGCGACAACTTGAAATCCTACCATCCAAAAAGTCAGTGTTGTTATTTTCAGACAATTGATAGCACAAGAAATCTGATCAGCATCTTGCATAAACATTTTGGCAATTACGTCCGGGAAAAATGCTCCGACAACGCTTCCACACGAAGTGATGATCAGTGAGGAACCGGCAGCCCACGCAAGAGTACGGAATAATCTTTGATAGCGTCCGGACCCATAATTGTAACCCAGGATAGGCTGCATACCTTGACAAATGCCGATCACAATAAAAATGAAAATCGTGACGAATCTGTTGAAGACAACTACAGCTGCGATGGCATCGTCCCCACCGTATTTGAGTAACGAATTGTTGACGATGGCATTAATGGACGCACCGGCTACATTTATGAGAAAAGGAGACATTCCGATATAGAGTACGGAGCGTATGATTTTCCAATTGAATCGGAAAGTGCCTTTGACAAAGTGGAGTTCGTTCTTTTTTTGGAAAAAGTGAGCCATCACCCACGTGGCTGTGACGAGCATTGAAATGTCGGTGGCAATCGCTGCTCCGCGTATCCCCCAATGGAATCCGAAAAGAAACAAAGGTGCCAAAATGACATTTAGCCCTGCACCGATAAGATTGGTATACATCGCTTTACCCGGATAACCGGAAGCTCGCATCACATTGTTATAGGAGAAAGTCAGATTCATCAAAACCATTCCCGGGAGAACCCAAAGCAGAAATTCACGCGCATAGGGAAGGGTTGCCGGAGAAGCTCCGAAGACCACAAGGATTTTATCCAGAAAGATAGCAAATAAGGTCATGTAAGTTATACCGATCAGGACTGTGAGAAGGACTGAATTTCCAAGAATTAATTCAGCTCGAGGTTTATCTTTCTGTCCTAAAACGATCGAAATCCTTGTAGCCGCACCCGCTCCGATTAGCATCCCGAGAGCCGTCGCAAGGTTCATAACCGGAAAAGTGACCGCAATCCCCGCTACAACGTTCGGATCATCTATGGCATGCCCGATCACCATGGAGTCGATAATGTTGTAAACTGCCATCACGACCGTGCCCACTACGGCAGGCATGCTGTACTTAAATAGCATTTTTGGAATCGAGGCTGTCCCGAGTTCACGAAGTCGGTCGAGGGATTTTTCCATTATCGGTTGGCTTGAAGATTCGGTTTAAGAAGGCTTTTTATCATTGAAGAACACAACCTCTTTTTGATATCGCGTCATCAATGTGTGATTGCACCAATTATCGCACGGTTTCACTTCGCGTTTAAGGGCTTCAAGTAGAATATAGTCGGTGATGGGCGCACCGGCATAGATTGAGCAAACCACTCCGCTGCCAAGTCGGGGATTAACCTCAAGCAGAAGATAACGATCGCGATCAAGATCATGGAGAAATTGAATGGTGACCGGTCCGCGAAGGGAAAAGGCTGAGATAACATCGCGGCTCATTTTCTCCAAAGTAGCATTTCGCATAGTCTCGGTCCGGGTGGCTTCCCCTCCTTGCACTTCAATGCGGAGTCGAGGTACAGTCGTAAGTATTTCTCCACTGCAGCTGACATAGCAATCTACAGTAAATTCGTCAAAATGAGGAATATATTCCTGTACCAAATAATTATCCAGATTTTCAAGATGCATCAGCTCTTCCATATTGTGGAAGATAAATATCCCACGCGAAGATGAACCCTTTCGGGGTTTGGCAATCGCCGGTACTTCCGCATTTAGGGCTGTGTAGGTTGTCGGGATCGGAAGACCGGCACTTTTGAAGGCAGCAGCGGCTTCAATTTTGTCAAACATTTTTCGGGAAGTCTCAAAATCACCAACCGGAATAAAGACTTGGGGCATCCGTTCCCGACATTTTGCCGCTATTTCAATTGACCCGTCGACAAAAGGTAGGATAATCGAGACTTCATTTTCGATGGCAACTCTTTCGATGTCGTCAATTATGTTGGGGTCGGTCCATTTCAGACCGACTTCTACTTTACTAACTATGGAGATGGGTACTTGAGCCGAAAGCTCGTAGCTCACGAGTTGAACGTCGCAACCGATTCTTCGCCCGCTTTCCCGAAGCTGTTCGGCAACCGAAACGCGTCGGGCGCCTCCAAGCATCATTACTACTATCTTCTTGAGGGTCATTGATTATATATTTCCGGTTTGTACATTTTTAAGTTTTCAGGATTGGTAAACCAATCAATTGTCTTTTTCAAGCCTTCTTCGAGTGTGTAAGCCGGGGTCCATCCGGTCAACTCCCGCAATCGCCGGGCATCACCGAGCAGTCGGCGGACTTCACTTTTAGAGGGACGGAGACGGGCCGGATCGACTGTCCATTGAATATCCGCTCCCATCAGTGAAGCTATGGTCTCAAGAGTTTCACGCATGGAAACCTCTTTCCCGGTGGCAATATTGATTTCTTCTCCGGAGGTGTTGTCGGCTCGCGCTATGGCCAGAAAACCGCGACAAGTATCACGCACGAAATTGAAATCCCGGGTGGGAGATAGATCTCCCACTTTGATCTCCTTTGCTCCGGAAGCAATTTGGGAAATGACGGTTGGAATAATGGCGCGGGCAGACTGGCGGGGTCCATAAGTGTTGAAAGGACGAACAATCGTCACCGGCAGATCGAAAGCATTATAGAAGCTTTTGGCGATGGCATCCGCTCCTATTTTAGTGGCTGAGTAAGGCGATTGCGGTTGCTTGGGATGGTTTTCATCGATCGGCACATAGAGGGCGGTCCCGTAGACCTCGGATGTCGAAGTGACAAGAATTTTCTCTGTCCCGTGGTCCCGAGCGGCTTGAAGCATGTTTAGAGTACCCTTTATATTGGTGTCTACATAGCTGTCCGGAGCAATGTAACTATACGGGATTGCAATAAGGGCTGCCAAATGAAAAATCGTGTCGATTCCGCGTGCAATATGGCGGCAGAAATCAGGATCCCGCACATCTCCACACACAATTTCCAGATTTGGATGGTGGATCTGTTCGAGCCATCCCCATGTATTGAACGAGTTATATTGCGCCAGAGCACGCACGTTATACCCCTCTTCGAGCATTAACTCTGTGAGGTGACTGCCAATGAAGCCATCGGCTCCGGTGATTAATATATCTTTCATTTACGTGAGTTTGCTGAAGTGAGTTTGTTGAAGTGAGTTTGCTGAAGTGAGTTTGCTGAAAATGGATGATGATATAAGAAAGTCGCTATGACCACTTTTTAAATTTCCATTCGGTCTGGTTTCCTTCGGAATCGGTCAGCAGCAACCAAAGTTCTTTGTTTGTTAATCGGTCTATCTCCCATTCTGAAGTCCGGTCGACCCCGGGGATGAGAAGGGGATAAGAAGTATCGGGAAATTCGAGGAATAGCGTTTCGTCGGCCAGGCGGTAATTGCCATAGGATTCAGTCACTGCGTGGAGTTCTTTAATTTGTGTGACTTTTATTGTGGAAGACTGGAAGGACCAATACAGTTCTCCTTCGAGTGCCGGATGTTGGTGAACCCCTATCGACTGGATCGATTGGAGTTGCCATTGTCCGAACAGGGGTCCAATGTCGCCGTTGTTGTGGGTGCATCCTCCGGATAAAATGGTGAGGATGAAAGCAATCAATATCGGGAGATATGTCGATAGTCTTTTCATCGTTGTGGTTTGAATTTAATGAGACCTGTGTAGGATAGGGTTGCCATCAATCCATAGTTGTTTCCGAAAAGAGAACCGGCATCAAATGCAAATTGAGCTTTGATTGCAAGTCCGTTAATCTTTTGGAAGGAGTAAGAGACTTCAACCATTGCGGAGGTTGAGTTACGGCGCTTTGCTGCCGGTTCAACGAGAGTTCCGGTCGATGTCCTCCAGGCTGTCATAAGTCGATAGTCCAGACCGCGAACCGGACTTCCTTGGATTCCGGCTTGAAACCCTCGGATGCGATTGTCCGTGAAGCATAGGAAGCCATCGCGATTATAGATAGGAGATTTTATGAATGGGGTTCCGATTGCCATCCCATAGTTAGCCCAGCCGTTGTAAAAATAATTGTTATAGTAATTGTCTGCGCCGGTAGCTGTTCCGGGAATTGAAGTGTCGGGATGGTCGCCTGGAGCCCAGTGGATTGGTCCTGACTGATTGGTGAAGTCTATATATTCTATTAGAAATGAATTCACCCAGCCTTGGTTGGCTGCATTGTATTCAATTCCCCAAATACCATCCCATCCGTTTAATTTTCCGATTCCGGAGCCGTCTTCCCAAGGCCATTGAAAAAAACCGGTCAGTCGAGAACCGTTGGGGAAGAGATAGGAGGCTCGAAAATCCCATGAGCCCAGATGATTCCCATTGTAATATTGTTCATCGCCTGTTTGGCCACCTGATCCTCGTTTTTGAACGAAGACATCGATAAAGTCTTTCAGACGTATTGGTTTTCCGGCGGTATGGTATAGAATTCCTTTGTCATAGGCTTTATGATATCCTCCAAATTGGGAAGCGTGTTGCATCCCGATTGTTACGGAAAAAGGCTGATTGGGATTTGTGCGGAAATAGCATCGTTTGTAATGAAACCATACTCCGGTGGTTATGAAACCGTTGTAGTATGAAAAATGATTTTTTAACCAGTTGGAGTCGGTAAATTTTCCATAGGCCATCTCGGCTTGAATCTGCACCCATCCTTTTGTGAATGGTATGTCTTGAAAATCAATGAATCCAAGTCGGACTTGGGGAATCGGTCGGGCATTGTTGCTGACCACTATGTCGCCCACTCCCAGATTACTGTCGAATAGCGAGCGGTCGTCGGTTTTCATTCCGACAGACAAAAAGATGCCGCGAAATTTTATTGCTCCCCACAACTGCTGAAGCCAAATATAGGGTTGACGTCGGGCGTTAAGGATCCATTTTTCATTGTCGACCAAATAGCGGTCGTAGTCTGTGGACTGGGTGAATGACGCACCTACTTGGGTGCCAAATCCATATTCAAATCTGTTTTTGGTGGAGAGTTTTCTGTTAATTTGTGCGGTTTGGTAGATTCCGGCCGGTTGAGTAAAAATTCCTCCGGAATTAGAAGCAATAAAATAGGGTGCGAAGTTACCTCCTCCGGCGTTGACGTGTGTTGCGGCCTTCCACGGTATTTCGTAGTCGGCTCTGACGGTTGTCGAAGCAATTGTCAGCAATATCACGGTGGCATAACGCCAAATGCGATTCATTTATGATTTAAATAGATAACCGGAGAAAGTGTTGATATGTCGTCTTTTTTTCTCTTCAAAAATATCGGAAATTTTAAAAAAGATGCCTGTCTCCTCCACTTCGCCGAACTCGTGATTGATCGCAGTTCCGAAAACTTTCATAGTAGGAGAGAGACTCATATAGGCGTTGACTAAAGGAGGGATGTCGAGACCGTGGAGTCGGATGGCATGATTGAGAATCTTATAGTCTTCTTTAAAATCTTTGCCATTGAAAAGCTTTGAAAGGGACTCAATATCCAGAGAAAGAGGGAGGGGTTCGAAAGGCTCCACCAGTCGGTCGTGGTCCGGAAAATGTTTATGGAGAAAAAAGAGCAGCATATCACGACATTCCAAACTGTAGTCGGGATACATGGTCACTTTCCCGAAAAGATATTTGATCTGAGGGTAGACTACTGTCAGAGCGCCCAAGCCATCCCACAGATTGTCAAGAGCATAGAGAGCTTTTGATCCTGCTTTTGTTGATTGATAGGGGAGGGAAACGAATGAGCGTCCGAGTTCCAAAGTCTGAGGGAGAAATTCTTTGATAAATTGTCGTGAAAACCGAAACATGTGTGAGGTGGCAATTCTCGGCTCACCGTTTTTGTCGGTCCGGATATCTTCGCCGAGGATGAATCGGTATCCACCGATAATCTCTTTGTCTTTCGGATCCCATACGATAAGTTGTCGGCATGGAGGCTCCATGGTGTCGAATTCATCAATATCGCATGCTTTGCCTGAGCCGCCTCCTGCATCGCGGAAAGCTAATTCTCTCAGACGGCCAATTTCACGCATCGTATTTGGAGCTGATTTATAGTCGATTACGTAGATTTCGTTGTCGAGCTTGTTAGTGTGCCGAAGCAAACGCTCTTTTGTAAGTTCGTTTTCAATCAGGTTTCTGTCGATTCTCCCTATAATCTCTTCCATACTGTCGAATGGGTCACAGATGCGCGATTCCTATCTTTTAGTTGTTTCTGAGTAAAGCAAAAATCTATTTCTCTAAATGCAAAGTTAATAAAAAATGTTTATCAATAATAGTCCGGAGGCCTAAAAGCTAATCAGAAGTGGATTCATTCAGATTTGGTTGATGAGCCGGTTTTCTTTGACAGTCCGAATGAGGGGGCAATAGAAAGGAGATATTGCCAGGCGGCATCGTGCTCATTTGGAATTTTAAGATCGTATATAGCTTCTTTGACGGCTTCTTTTAACTGGGAGATGACGGGACTTCCGGGAATTCCGAAATATTCCATAATTTCGTGACCGTTGATGGGGTTGCGCCAAGTGCGCCACATGTCTGAAGCGTTAATTTGCTCCATCCTCTCACGTAGTTGGGAAAAAGAATCCAGGATTCGACGTACTTTTTCCGGATTTTTAGAGGTGATGTCGGCTTCAGCAAGAATCATCAGATCTTCGAGATCGTCGCCGGCTTCGGTAATCAATCTTCTAACTCCGGAATCTGAGACACCTTCTTCACTGACCGATTGGGGTCTCATGTGAAGTCCGACGAGCTTTGCCACATATTTCATTTTTTCATTTAGGGGGAGTTTCATGCGCCTAAAAATTTTTGGCACCATTTTTTCGCCGATGAAATTGTGATTGTGGAAGGTCCATCCCAATTTTGGGTCATAGCGTTTTGTGCGGGGTTTTGCAATGTCGTGGAAGAGGGCTGCCCATCTGAGCCACTCGTTGTCTGATTTGGCAGCTACGTTGTCGAGCACTTGCAATGTGTGTCGAAAATTATCTTTATGCCCTCTTCCTTCGCGTGATTCAATTCCCTTTAGTTCGCAGAGTTCGGGCATTATAAGAGAAAGTATTCCAGCCATGTTGAGAAGAATGAAACCCACTGACGGTCTCTCCGAACGCATGATTTTTCCCAGTTCATCATTGATCCGTTCGCGAGTGATAATTTCCATTCGATACGAGTTGCGATAAATGGCGTCAAACGTGGGCTGATCGATTTGGAATCCCAGTTGAGTCGCAAATCGAATGGCCCGCATCATTCTCAACGGGTCGTCGGAGAAGGTGACATCGGGGTCGAGAGGAGTTCTGAGAATACCGTTTTCCAGGTCTTCAAGTCCGTTGAAATGGTCGATAAGTTCACCAAATGTCTTTTCATTCAGATTTATTGCCATTGCATTGACGGTAAAATCACGCCTGGAAATGTCGTCGGCCAAGGTGCCGTCTTCTACGATAGGATTGCGAGAAAAACGTCGGTAAGATTCTCGGCGTGCTCCGACGAATTCAAGTTCCAACCCTTTGTATTTCACTTGTGCTGTGCCGTATGTCGCGAAGACAGATAGCTTTGCGGCTTTGCCGAGATGGTTTGCGACTTCTTGTGCCAATTCTATTCCTGAACCGACTGTCACAAAATCAATGTCGTTGGAAGGTCGATTCAAGAAAATGTCACGGACATAACCGCCGACCACATATACTTCGCGTCCTATTGAATCGGCAATCTGACCGATTGTTTTGAAAATCGGATGTTTTAGGTCTGCTGCGAGATTCATCTGTCGGTTATGATAGTATTTTCTAACGTTGAAGTAGAGTCTCTGGATGATTAAAGCTCAGTAATTTCTTCGGGGAAAGGAGTGATATTTCTCAGTCCCTCGGATGTGACTATGTATGTGTTTTCCACGCCGACTGCGCCAACTCCAACAATGACAAATTTAGGTTCTAAGGCGAGAGCCATGTTTTCTTGTAAAATATCTTTTGAGCGAGGAGTGACCGGGGGTTGTTCATTCAGTTCGATTCCCACTCCGTGCCCAATAAATCCGGCTTGCTGAGTATGCCCCATAAAGCAGTCTTCCAACTCGAAATCCTTTACAATTTTCAATGCTTCTTCGTAAAGTCCCGCAACCGGGAAACCGGGTTTGCCGATTTCTTCGAGCCGACGTAGAATCTTTCGGGAACATTCATGTGCCCGGATGGCTTTTTGGGAAATTTCACCTATTCTCCACACGCGGGTCATGTCGGTTTGGTAGCCGTTGAAACATCCATTCATGTCGACCATTACAGTGTGTCCCGAATGCATAATTGATCCATCTGCACCCACCGGTAACGATGGGTCTGTGCCTGCCCCTCCAAGTGCGAATTCATAGGGAGTGGGGGCATCGGCATTGTCACCATAAAGCACACTTCCGAGATTTATCTCCATAAGTCTGCCAGCCATACGGGATTTTCCCAGGCATCCCTCTATTCGAAGTACCCGTTCTATCTCAATCTGAAACTCCAAGTCAGTCATGTTTTCCTTGTAAACCCGGGGAAATCGTTTGTATGCGGCGCATTGGTGCAGCCCGTCTATTTCCATCAGTTTGATTTCGTAAGGAGTTTTTGTCATCCGGGCATATTTGAGCGCATGGCTGCCATCGAGATATTCCGCATCAGAGAATACTTTCTGTAAGCGTTTGATTTCGGAATAACTCAGTTCTGTCTCTTCCAAACCTACCTGTGTCGGAAGTGGGATGGCATTCTCCGACATTATGTTTGGAATCTGTTCAGGTTTCCTGATAATAAAAGCCTGGACCCCATCAAAGGAGAATGTGGAGGGACGCATGACAAAGTATATTGCCTCGCCTTGAAGCGGAATGTAAGTATAACCTCGGAAAAAACGTCCGGAAGTGTAAAATATATTAGCGTTTCCGTTAATGAGCAGTGATTGGATTCCAAAACGATGCATCTCTTGTTGAATCTTTCGGATTCTGGATTTGATTTCCGATTGAAGTTCAGCAGGGATAAAGGGGCGTGTTTCGATAGACATGGACAGACGTTAAGTTAAAAAAATGATTAAGATGAACGGAAAGATAGTCCCACTGCCGATATTCCTGTTATCGGAGTGGGAGAGTCGGGTCGAATACTCACTTGGCAATCAGATCCAATTTTAAAATTATTTCTGATTGGAAGAGTAAGGGTGAAAATTCCATGTGTGCCTTTTCCCAACCATTTTCCTTTTTCATCGGCCAGTTTAAGTGTCACGGTGTCAACAGAGAACTGACGTTCCGAATTGCTGCAATCTACGATAAAGCGAACTGCTGTGGATGGGAAGAAATCTGAATGGCGGACGGTTAAACATAGTTCTACCGGAGAGTTATCCTTTGGAGTGTCCGGTTTAAAGATGAGTTCCTCCAAGGGATCCCATTCATGGGTGTTAGCGGGCGAATGAAACTCCACATATTCACTACCTGCGGACGATGAACAGGCAGCTCCGGCTGCAGATATGCAGACCATTAAAAGAAGCCAACTGTTTATATACTTGGGTTTCATTTGGCAGGCAGGGATTGAGAAAGAAAAGTCAGGATGTAGCTTTGGGCTCGGCCGACGCAGTGTCTTTCCGAGGTGAATTGGATTTGTTGCGTTGGCCGTTTTTATCGTTATAGCGTTTTCCAGAGCGTCGATTAGAGTTCTGCCGTCTGTTTTCACCTTTTTCGTTCGCCTTCTCCGCAGGCCGTGGATTTTTTCGGTCCGGCTGATTGGAATCAGCGTTTATGTTTTTTGGGGACCGTTCTCCTCCGTCGGGACGATTTTTTTTCTCCTTAGGTTGTTTTCCGGACTCAGATGAAGTCGCTATTTCGGCGTTCTGTCGATTCTTCTTCTTTTTCTTTTTCTTGTTTTTGTCGAAGCGTGTGAGTGAATCTTGCCCTATCATGTTGACAAATCCGGTCGGAGTTTCGTCGTCCGGTTTTGTGGTCGAGAGAGCTTCGGGCTTTACACCTTGACGGTTGAGCGCAATTATTTCGAATGCTCTTGAAGAGGGAATCGTTACAAGATTTGAGGGTATAGCCTTGTCGGTGGAATATGTCACATCTCCGCTTAAAATATCTGATTTGAAGAGATGGTATTCTCCATCGGCAGTGAAGAGAACAGTGTCTTTTGGAGGTAGTTTCCGTCCTGCTTCGATGTAATTATCTACTTCGAAGTTCAGGCAGCATTTCAATTTACCGCATTGGCCGGCCAGCTTTTGGGGATTCATGGATATGTCTTGATAGCGAGCGGCGCTTGTTCCTACTGACACAAAATTTGAAAGCCAGCTGGCGCAACACAAGGGCCGTCCGCATGGACCGATTCCTCCAATTCGACCGGCTTCCTGCCGGGCACCAATTTGCTTCATCTCGACTCTGATGCGGAAAGTCTCAGCCAAAATTCGGATTAGCTTGCGGAAGTCGACGCGTTCATCGGCGATGTAATAGAAAATTGCTTTTCCTCCATCGCCCTGATATTCGACATCGCCTATTTTCATGTTGAGCCCCAGGTCTTCGGCAATTTTTCTGGATTTGATCATCGTCTCGTGTTCGCGAGCGATAGCCTCTTCGTATTTCTCAATGTCTGCAGGCTTGGCAAGTCGAAAAATACGTTTGATGTCGGATGTCGGTTTAATACCGGCTTTCCGCATCTGAAGGCTGACCAGCGGTCCGGTCATTACAACCTCTCCAATGTCGTGACCCGGATTGGCTTCTACAGCCACCATGTCGCCGGGTTTTAGATCCAACTGCTGGTCGTTGCGATAGAATCCCGAACGAGTGTTTTTGAACTGTACACGCACCATGTCGTAGTTGTGTGACTTCGGGATATATTGCAGCCAATCATAAGCATAGAGCTTTCCGCGAGGTGCTTTTGAACCGTCGCCGCAGCCAAAGCTCCGGGGGGACGATGTGGGCATCTCGGCCTCTGAGGCTTCGGTGTCGTCTGTCAAACCTTTCGTGACTTCGGGCAGTGGAGGCGTGAGGTCTGCATCATCGTTGACCGATGAATATTCTATCTCATCGGGTATAAGTTCTTCATTGAATTCCATAGAGTCGGGAATCCTTTATTTAGCGTAGCTGATGGCTCGAGTTTCACGAATGACCGTGATTTTTACTTGGCCCGGATACGTCATTTCATCTTGAATTTTTTTAGCGATTTCAGCGGATAATTTTTCTGTCTCGACGTCTGAAATCTTTTCTGCTCCCACTATAACCCGGAGCTCGCGTCCGGCTTGGATAGCATAAGTCTTGATGACACCGGGATAGGAGAGAGCTAATTGTTCGAGGTCGTTGAGTCTCTTGATGTATGCCTCGACTATTTCCCGACGCGCACCGGGACGCGCACCGGAAATGGCATCGCAGACCTGCACAATGGGAGCTAAAAGAGAAGTTGGTTCCACTTCATCATGATGCGCGCCGATAGCATTGCAAATTTCCGGTTTTTCTTTAAATTTTTCAGCCAATTTCATGCCCAGTAGTGCGTGGGGCAGTTCCGGCTCATCATCAGGTACTTTGCCAATGTCGTGGAGCAATCCGGCTCTACGGGCTTTCTTTGGATTCAATCCCAGTTCAGAAGCCATTACAGCACATAAATTGGCTGTTTCGCGTGAATGTTGAAGCAGATTTTGTCCGTAGGAAGAACGATATTTCATTTTGCCGACCATACGGATTAATTCAGGGTGCAAACCGTGGATGCCCAAGTCAATGGCAGTGCGTTTGCCGGTTTCTATAATTTCTTCTTCAACCTGGCGACGCACTTTTGCAACGACTTCCTCGATGCGAGCAGGGTGGATTCGACCGTCAACCACCAGTTGATGGAGTGCCAGGCGGGCAATTTCACGTCTTACGGGATCAAACCCTGACAGCACGATGGCCTCGGGTGTGTCGTCGACAATGATTTCAATCCCGGTAGCAGCTTCAAGCGCGCGGATGTTTCGTCCTTCGCGTCCAATGATGCGTCCTTTAATTTCGTCATTGTCAATATGAAATACGGTAACTGAATTTTCGACTGCCGTCTCGGTTGCAACTCGTTGAATGGATTGCACCACGATGCGCTTGGCTTCTTTGTTGGCTGTCAGCTTAGCGTCGGCCATTATATCGTTGATATATCCGGCTGCCGCTGTCTTTGCTTCATCTTTAAGGGATTCTACTAATTTTTCACGAGCTTCGTCTGCGCTGAGACCTGAAATACGTTCCAATTCATCCCGCACAGACAAATGAAGTCGTTTCACTTCCTCAGTCTCTGCATCCAGTTGCTCGCGTCGATTATCCAAATTGCTGCGAAGAGTCTCCAGTTCGTTTTTACGACGAGCCAATTCGCTTTGTTGTTGATTAAGCTGATGCTCACGTTGCTTTATGCGTTGTTCTCCGGCTTGAGCTTTTTGAATTTTTTGATTGGCGGTGCGTTCTGCATCATTAAGGATTTTCATTTCTTCTTCTTTCGCCTGAAGAATTTTCTTTTCTTTGATGACGTCTGCCTCGCGTTTAGCTTCGTCAACAATTGTTCGAGCTCTTGAGCCTGCTTTTTTCTTGCTCATGTAGTCAGCGAGAAAGTATCCGATTCCGGCTGTTACTATGGCAATTATAATCCATATTGCTGTGTTCATATATTTTATTTAAAGTCTTAATGTGGGTGTGATTTCGGTGTTGGGATTCTCGGTGAGGTTGATTGATTTTGTTCTTATAATCGGGTAAAAATAGGTCAGATTGGTTTTTGTGGTTGGGTAATATGTTTTATTTTATTTCTCGCTGCGGATTGCTAAGTCGAAGATGTTCTTACCTAACGGTCATGAAGAACCCGAGAACCGAGTATTCCGCTCTCTCCGTCGAATGAAAAAAGAATTTTGAAGACAGATTTTGTAGAATCGAAAAAGACTAAACTTTATCTTCGGGCAGATTTAAGTGAGTCCAAACGGTTTTTATGGTTGGAAAGACTCTCGGATAGTTGTTATTGCTGATTTAGGGTCTTATCCAGTTTTTTGCTTATTTCTGTTTCAATCGCTGTGGCTTCAGCCACTGCATCGTCGAGCCGTCGACTCAGAGAGAGATAAAACGATGCATACTGATAAGCGATCATGGCCAACAATTCCTGCATTGATTTTCGGGGGAACTTGACTCTCCATTTTTCATAGAGGTCGTTGACACTGCGTTCCGTCTCGCGAACAATGTTTTGCTGGTCGAAAGCTACCGTCAGGGGGATACGCTGTCCCGCTATATTGATTGTTATCTGAATGTTGTCTTCTTTTTTCATCATTGGGAGGAAGCGGACATCGGAGGGTATTACTCTTTGAGTTGTGCAATACATCTATCGATGTCGCGAATCCATCCGGCAAGAAGGCGGCGGCTCTTGACAATCTCATCAGGGCTCGACGCCAGGCGATGGGACACAGTCAGGAATTCATTGTCTGACTTCAGTGAAGCATTCTCTTTTTTCAATCGCTCTATTTCAAATTGAAGTTCACTGATGGTGTGGTCGCGTTGGCGCAGTTCCTCGTCAAGCGTAAGGCATCGAGCCGATAATTCATCGGTTTTCTGTCTGATGCTCTGAAGGATAGTCAGTAGATTGACTGCCATTTTACCGAATTTTTACAAAATTAGTCAAAATTGGTCATCTAACCAAATTAAGACTGAAATTTGTGGGCGACTCTTTTAAATTTCTTGCTGCCACATTGAGGGTGGGCATCGTTAATACCATCGGATGCCGTTAGTGTTTGAAGAGCGTTTGTCGTACTTGAGATCTTGCAGCAATGAGGATTTGACGGCAATATGGAAATTGTATGATTTATAAGGACCTACGGGGACGAAGGAGGCAGTCATTGTGAAGCAATGGAGGTCGCGTGAAATGCTGCAGTTCATGTAGGCTATTTTCTTCAAATCGAAGTTGTAGGATGCGGAGAAACTGAAGTTCCAATTTTTTGTTGGCCTGATATTTCCGGAAAAAGATAGATTCTGAGTCCATTTGCCTTTGAATTCCAGTTTATTGTAGTCGAAATCTCCATATCCATAATTGACAGAATAACTCAATGTCAAACTCCAGGGACAACTCCATTTTGCATAGCCGTCGGCATCAGAATTGTCTTCTTTTATTTCTTGGTTCTTTTCTCTTTTCCGTGATGTGGCGGCAAAAAAGTCATCGCCTTCTATGTTTTCGTCTTCTTCATCGTCTTCAGAGTCGCGATTATCTTTTTTATCGGTGGATTTGTTGCGTTTGAATGTAGCGTTGGAGAATGTATAGGAAAAGGATGTGCCGGTACTTGACAAGCGTCCCCATCCTTTGCCTACTTTCCAACGGGGAACATTCACTCTGACGGGAGTGCCGTTGGAGTTGAGACGATAGGTGTAAGGATCCCAGGTGGCTGAAAGGGATAAATTGAAATTCTTAATCAACCGAAGCATAATTGAAGTGTTGATGTTACTCCAATTCATTGAATCTGCAGCAAAGTTGTAGCTTTGACCGATGGTTAAGTTTTCAATTAGAGATATTTTTTTGTAGCCTGTGGAGTCTTGGTCACTCTTCACTTTCATTTCCAGATTATTGGCAATGTTGACAGATAGTGTGCTCGAAGTTCCGGCTGAGGGAGCACCGAATATTCCGTGGGAAAAGTAGTTATAGCGATTTGTGCGTGCCTCACCGTTACCGTCGACATAGGAGTATTGACCAAAAATTCCCCATCCAGGCGCACTGAAATCCGGGGATCCGGAGAAGGAAACAGAGGGTGTGATGACATGTCGGATCATCTGAATCTTGTCGCCGAATATTTTCAGTGGTTTGTAAAATCCATATATTTTTGTATCTAAAGAAATTGAACCGGAAAAATCAAATATATTGTAAAAGCCGTAGGTTGTGTCCATCATTTCTCGAGACGCCTGAGTGTCCCATTGGCGAAGAATTTTACTGGTATACATTCGGTCGTTGATGGTAATCTGAGGAGAAATGTTGATATATTTGAAAATTGAGAAGGTCGCAGAGATGGGGAGATAGTGTTTAAAACCGTTGCGCCAGTCGCGTATCAGATTTTTCTTGAAGAATTCGTTTTGCTTGGCAGTCAGGGAGTTTTGGAACTGTCCGGAATAGGACATCTTAATTTTCTCATACCATCGTTCGCCTCCGACCGACCGCTTTCTTTTGAAGGGAGCAAGCTGGGACATTGAGACTGTGAGGTTGGGAAAGCTGACGGCCAATGTCTCGTCTTGATTTCTCTGAGTAATGTTTGCAGTTGCAGAAATGCTCCATTTTGAATTTGGGATTCGATATGTCAGATTGACTGTTGAACTCTTAGTGTTTTCGGTAAAGGCATTATTATAATAAGAGTTCAAGTCGTTGCGGGTGTAGCCGCTGGTTGAGAAATTTACTGAAGCTGAGAAATTAAGATTGGGGTTTGCCTTTGCATCCTGGGTGTGAGTCCAGGCAATCCGGAAGTTGTTCATCTTCTGATAATCGGGGTCGCCTTTGTCTCCGTAGACGGTTGAGATATATGAGATGTTGAAGTTTCCGCGGAATTTGTAACGCTTTACATATCTTGAGCTTGCACTGGCTCCCCATGATCCCCGAGTGTATATTTCGCCTTTCAGAGCTAAGTCGATGTTATCGTTGATAGCAAAATAATAACCTCCATCACGCAGATAGAATCCTCGGTTGTAATCGTCGCCGAATGTTGGCACGATAATTCCGGAAGAATATTCTTTATTGAAGGGGAAGAAGCCGAATGGAAGAGCAAGAGGAAGAGGCACTCCGGCGAGGACCATATAGACGGGCCCAGTCACAATATTCTTTTTGGGTGTCACTTTTGCTTTAGTCAAATGAAAGCCGAAGTGGGGATGCTCGTGATTATCGCAAGTGGTGTAGAAGCCATCTTGGATAAAGAAGCATCCATCTTCCATTCTCTTGGTTTTACCTCCGGTGAGATAGCCTTCGCCTTGCTCGGTGATTACGTTTGTGATGTAGCCACGTTGGGTCTTAAAATTGTAAGTCATTGTTTCTGACTCATATTCTCCTGATTTGTCGCGGAAAACCGGGGTGGCAGAAACGTTTCCGAGAGAATCATAAATTCCTGTCGCGTAGACTGTGGCGGAGTCCAGCGACATTCTGATTTCTGCGGAATTAAGTTGTAAGTCGGTGTATTCTACTTGTCCGTCGCCATAAAGAAAGGCATTGTTTTGACCGATAAGCACCATCGAGTCTTTTGCAGAAAAACGGACAACATCTTCGAGATCCACTTTCTGCATATTGAGCCGGGTCAATCGGGTTCGCTGCCGGATGGTATCGGTCGTGTCCGGCTCTTGGCGCATGGAGGCAAATAGTAGGGAATCGGCTTCTGCCATTCCGGCAATCTTGGTGCGACGTCCCTTTCGGTGAGATTGAATCGAGATTGAATCTTGTGGAATGAGGGTTGGCGTGTCCTCTGTTTCAGATTCTGTTGCAAGTGAATCTGGATTCTCTTGGGACAGATCAGCCGAGAACTGATTTGCCTTTCGCAGAGTGGATGGAATAGTGATATTTGCAGCGACAGTTAGTGTCACGGCCAATATCAAAAGAATATTTAAGACTGTTCGTCTCAAAGATGGTAGGTTATGGTGCGACTGCTTTGTTTAAATTGCAAATTTACGACAAATCTTGCAAAGAGTCGTGGATTGGAAAGCAAAACACCGGTGGGTTTCACTTTTTTTAGGAAATCATGTTTGTGTAGCAGTGGGAATGTGGTTTCCGAATTTTGTGTGTTAGGGATTATAGAGGTCTTTATTATAATAATCCAAGATGTCGTTTGTGGCTTTGAGTGCCATTTTTGCTTTACTCTCGGGATTGATACGAATAGCCGAGAGATAGTCGTTGATGGCTTCTGCCCGGTTTCCCATGCTCCAATATTGCATTCCTCTGGCAGTTAGAGCTTCGTCGTCGTTGGGGTGAATGGCAATAAATTCGGTAAGGGCTTTCAATCCTTCCTGAGAGTCGAGCCCTTGCCGAATAGCTTCTTTGATTTCTTCGAGTGTTTGCATTTTTTTAGTTTGAGGAGTTAAAGAAAGAGAAAGGAAAGGGTATTACTTGGCGGATTTGATACCGACGTTTAGTGTTTAATTTTCAACAAGTGTTTTCAAGTCGGCAATTCCGAAGTAGGCCGGAGTGTTCATTCCGTAGATGCTATTGTCGGAAGAAACAAGTGTGAATACAAGATTTTGGACACACCCTAATTTTGTGAGATCGACTTCTTTCCAATCTGTGAGAAACCATTCGGATGAGTCGCGTCCTTTGCAGTCGGCGAGATAGACAGATTCTGTAGCAGTAGATCCGTTAGCGAGGCGTCCGGTAATGTCGAGGCGCAGCCAGTCGCCTTGCTCAAATTGCTTTGAAAATGCACTTCCGTCGCGCATGACATAATATGTATAGCAACTGTTGGTCACTTTGATGCTCTGAGGATAGAAGGGTTTGGCGTATTCTTTATCGGAAGTAAGTCGGATTTCGCAAGTATTTTTTTGAATTCCTCCTGCAGATTCCTGATAGGCATCCCAATATCCTACAATGTAGGGAGTGCCGATTCCTTTGGGCCCTCCACCGGGCATGACGGTGAACTGATGGTCGAACATTTCATCAGGATAGTTCTGATTGTCGGATTGTTTTGCGGCTGTGAATCCGTAGGCATAGCCTGCCCACCCGTGAGTTAGCATAAAATCTCCAATTTTAAGGTCGTTGTTTTCATTCCAGCCGGTCCAAAGGCCATCGGCGGTGTAGTCGATTGATGCGTCGGCGACTATGATGTTTTGTTGCTTAAAGTTGTCCGACGGTTCATCTGAGCAAGAGGAAAAGCTAAGGATGAGACTGCAAAGAGAGAGTCCAAGAGTAGAACGAAGAAGTATTTTTGATGAAGACATATAATAGGTTGGTTATTATAAATTTAAGTATAAGATGAGATGGTTATTTATTAAGAGCTGACCCAAGTAAGATTCTTTCCGAGTTGACCGGAAAAGAGAGGAAGTTGGAGGCCAAAGCATCAAATTTTTCGGGGTTCTCGGTGGTGAGAAAGTGTATGGATCTTCCTCGTGTGCATTTTTGTTCTATTTCGGGATGGCGAATGAGATACTCAGCCAAACTGTCAGCCACAATGTTTCCTTGAGCTATTACTTTGACTCCCTTCGGCACGCGTTTTTCAATTTTTTGCATGAGAATGGGATAGTGTGTACACCCAAGAATGATTGTATCTATCAGGGGATCTTTCTCCATGAGTTGGCTTACATACTTATCCACGAAATAGTCCGCACCGGGAGAATCTGCTTCTCCGTTTTCGATAAGTGGAACCCAAAGAGGAGCCGCTTGTTCGGTCACGGTCATATTGGGACCATATAATTTTTCTACTTCGATGGAATAAGACTGGCTGTCGACCGTGCCTTGAGTTGCAAGCACCCCAATGTGTCCGGAGCGGGATAATTCTGCCAGGCGCTCTACTGTAGGACGGATTACGCCTAAAACGCGGCGCTCGGGGTCAAGGGAGGGTAAGACGTTTTGCTGAATGGATCGCAAGGCTTTGGCTGAAGCTGTATTGCACCCCAGTATTACCAAATGACAACCTTTTCTAAATAGCTGTTCGATAGCTTGGCAGGTGAAATCCAACACCAAATCAAACGACCGATTGCCGTAGGGAGCGCGTGCGTTGTCGCCGAGATATAGATAATCGTATTCGGGCAGCCTACAGCGGATGCTGTCTAAAATTGTTAGTCCTCCGTAGCCGGAATCGAAAATTCCGATTGGTCCGGGAGCGGAACTTAGGAATGGATTTCGGGGCATTTGCCTGGTAATTTAGAATCTACACTCTATCAAACCTTAGAGGGCATTTCAAAATTTTAAATTTTGAAACACCCTTCCGATAGAGGTTATCATTGTTATCTACCGAACGGATAGTTCGGTAATCGGTTGATACGTTGACTATTTGATGCCGAGACGAGCCTTCACTTGCTCAGTGATGTCGATGACACCGGCCCCTACATAGATATAGCTTTGGGCTTCGGAGATAGTAGTGAAGTTGCCTTCTTTGCCGACTGCATCGATGGCATTTTTTACTTTCTGCATCACAGGAGCCATAAGTTCCTGCTGCTGCTTGTTGAGATCGTCTTGGGCTTGCTGTTCGAATTGTTGAATCTTATTCTGCTTGTCGGCAAGGTCGCGGGCGCGATTTTCACGAATTGCGACGGGCGTGTCCTCCTTCAGAGCTTGAAATTCTTCAGCAAGACGTTTATATTCTTCGATAAGTTTGCCATAAGCGTCTTCGTATTTTTTGCTTGTGTCGGCAATCTTGTTTTGGGCTTCTTTGGTTTCGGGCATTCCTTGAATAACTGCTCCGGTGTCAACTACTCCAAGTTTGATGGATGATTGTGCGAAGGCGAACATCGGCAGAGCGAGTGCAACTGCTAAGATAATCTTTTTTAACATTTTTCTTAAGTTAAATATGTAGTTAATTTTTGTATCGTGATTATAAAGTGAGATTATTTGGCAAAACCAAGTTTGGCAAGCACTTCATTGCTTACGTCGATTGTAGGGGAAGCGAAGACTATACTTTGGGAGGATGCGCGATCAAAAATGACTTGATATTTTCGTTCTTCAGCCACGGCTTTCACCGCATTATAGACATTTTCTTGAATCGGCTTCATTAGGGATTGGCGTTTTTTATAGAGTTCTCCTTCCGGACCGAAATATTTGCTCCGAAGCTCGGCAACTTCCTTTTCTTTGGCTGCCACCTCATCCGCGCGTTTCTTTTGTTGTTCCTGAGTAAGGAAAACCATGTCGGCTTGATAATTCTTATATAGTGTTTCGGCCTCTTTTTGGAGTGCGACCAACTCTTTTTCCCAACGTTGCGACACCTGGTTGAGTTGCTCATTGGCCATTTCGTAGTCGGGCAGATTCCGAAGCACGTAATCCATGTTGATAAGTGCGAACTTCTGGGCTGATGCCGACAAAGTGGCTACTGCTGCGAGGATAAGAATAAAAAATATTTTTTTCATAATCCGGGTGTTTTAATTTCTTTTGTGGTTGCTGTTCTCATTTAGACGCATAAAGAGTCTTTTTGTTTAACGTCCCACTGGAATAATAGTTTCCACGTTTGGCTTTTCGGAGAGTGTATTTTAGAATTCTTGGCCAAGTACAAAGTGGAATTGGCTTCCGCCACGACGATTCCATACTTTATCGAAACCATAAGCCCAGTCAATGCCGAGGAATCCAATCACACTGAGATAAATTCGCAACCCGGCGCCTGCGCTACGCTTGAGATTGAATGGTGAGAAGTCTTTGACTGAAGTCCAGGCGTTGCCCGCTTCAGCAAAAGCTATGGCGTAGATTGTGGTGGTGGGTTGCAGCATGAATGGGAAATGAAGTTCAAGAGTAAAGCGTCCGTAAGCATAACCTTCGTAGCCCCACGGTGTGAATTGTCCGTTGTCATATCCGCGCATTCCGATCGTCTCAGTTGCATAGGTGTAGCCACCTGTCATGCCGTCGCCGCCAAAATAGAATGTTTCAAAAGGCGTTTTGAGGTATTTGTTCCAAGACCCAAGCAGTCCGAAGTCGGCGCGAGTCATCAAGACCAAAGTCCATTGGCCTTCTGGATCAGTGAGGGGGGTGAATGTTTTGCTTTTGAATTTGAACTTCCAGTATTCGATAAATTTGTAGATTTCAGATTTTGCAGTGGCATTGTTGAGAGTATTGGCCTCGTAGGAGAGTTTCTCCCAATTTTTTTTGCCAAACATTGAAGCTGGGGGAGTGGTCGAAAATTCTACGGAGAATTGGGAACCGCGGCGTGTGTAAATCGGGTTGTCAATGCTGGTGCGCGACAGATTGAGAGAGAGAGTTAACGAATTGGACGTGCCGTTGTTCATATAATAGAGGTAATCCCAGTTTTTGAGATAATACCAGCGATAGGCAAGGCTAGCCTGGAATTGGAAATAATCATCGGGCCATGTCAGGCGTGTGCCGTAGCCTAAGGAGACTCCGGCGAGTTGAAGCACCTTATTTGGGTCGTAGGCATTTTGATAGGCGTAAGTGTTATAATTTGTGCCGTAGGAGCCAAGGTAGTATGCTGAGTTCAGATATGCATCGCTCCAGTTGGAGTTGTAGTAGGAGGAGTTGATACCTGTTGACCGTGAATAATCGAGACTCACCGAAAGTGAATTCGGTCGCTTTCCTCCAATCCAGGGATCGAAGAATGAAATGTTGTAGCTTTGATAATATTGAGCGTTTGTTTGAGCGGAGATGGAGAATGTTTGTCCGTCGCCGCGCGGAATAATGCCACGATAGGCCGATGGATTGAACAAATTCTTCATTGAGAAGTTTGTGAAGGAAAGGGCGAGCTGGCCGGTTATGCCTGTTTGTCCCCAGCCGAAGGATAATTGAATCTTATCGTTTGCTTTCGATTCGAGATTGAACACTATGTCGACTGTTCCGTCGTTTTCATTTGGTTCAGGTCGGATATCCATGTTCTCAGGGTTGAAGTGTCCTGAGGCGGCGATTTCACGAGCAGAGCGCATAAGGTCGCTTTTGGAGAAGAGTTCGCCCGGCCGAACGCGGAGTTCACGACGGATTACTTTTTCGTAGAGTTGATTGTTACCATTGATGATCACCTTATTGATGCGGGCCTGAGGGCCTTCGATGATGCGCATCTGAAGGGCAATGCTGTCGCCTTTGATGTTTTCTTCTATTGGAACAAGGTTGAAGAAAAGATAACCCTTGTCAAGATAGAGGTTTGCCACTGCGTCATCGTCTTCTTGAGTCCGTTTGCTGAGACGCTTTTGGTTGTAGACATCTCCAGGATAAATTCCCAGCAAATTGTTGAGCACTTCTGTTGGATAGATGGTATTGCCTACCCAGGTTATGTCGGAAATATAATATTTATTTCCTTCGTCGACATCAATAAATACATCTACGCTTTTGTCATTATATCTAGCCACACTGTCGCGTACAATCTTTGCATCGCGATAGCCAAGTTCATTGTATTTGTCGATAATCCGGTTAAGATCGTCGGCAAAGTCTGTTTCAACAAATTTTTTCTGTTTGAAAATGTTGAGAAGATTACCGTTTTCGTTCGTCTTTTTCATGGCACGCTTCACCTTTGCATCGGAGAGGACTTCATTGCCATTGACATAAATTTTGTGAACTTTGATTTTATTGCTCCGGTCGATATTGACATTGAGTATAACTTGATTTTCATGGCTCAAGTCGGGGATTTCTTGAATTTCGACTTTTGCATTTTTGAAGCCTTTTTTGGAGTAATAGCGTTCGATGAGAGTTTTGGCTTGGGCGATGATATTGGGGGTGATTTGCTGCCCTTGTACCATCCCGAGCTCTTTTTCGAGGTCTTTTTTCTCGTTTCCTTTGATTCCGGAGAAAATCATTTCCGACATTCTGGGTTGTTGGCGTAATTCAATTGTGAGCCATGCTTTGTCGCCCACGATTTTGTCGACTTTAATTTTCACGCGAGAGTAGAGACGTTGGCGCCAAAATCGTTTTGTGGCTTCGGTGATGTCTGGTCCGGGGATGGTGACTTTCTGTCCGACCGATAGACCGGAGAATCCGATGATGACATAATCCTCTACTTGGTCAGCTCCTTCCACGTTAATTCCGGCAATTTCGTACGTTCGAGGCATAGCCGAATAGACCACATCGGGATTATATATGGTATCGGCCACTACGACAGTCTCCGATTGTAGCGCTGGAGTCGATGGATTTTCTTGGGCAAAAATTTGGGCAATGCCCTGAGGGCAGAGCATTATTGCGAGTATGACAAGAATATGTGGAATCAGTTTTTTCATTATCGTTTTTATGGTGTAGGCCTTTGTGGAGCATCGGTAGATAGTTGTTCGCTTGTCTTCCCGAAGCGTCTTTCTCGATGTTGGTAGTCGATAATAGCTTTTGCCAGTTCTTCCTTGTCGAAGTCAGGCCAAAGAGTGTCAGTAAAATAAAGTTCCGCGTAGGCTGCTTGCCAAAGCAAGAAATTGCTGAGTCGTTTTTCCCCACCGGTGCGGATAAGTAGATCGGGATCTGGGATTTCGGAAGTGGAGAGATGAGAGGCTAAGGTTTGTTCGTCGATTTTATCGGGTGAAAGATTGTTATCGGCAGCCCTGGCGGCAATTTGCCGGGCCGCCCGGGTTATTTCCCATCGGGATGAATAACTTAAGCAGAGAGAGAGAGTAAGCCCGGTACAGTGAGCTGTGGCTTCTTTGCAGCGATTCAATCGTTGACGTGCATCTTGAGGCATCCGCTCTATATCGCCTATAAGATTAAGTCGGACGTTGTTTTTAATCAGATCGGGAGTTTCTCGTTCGATAGCCATCCCGATGAGGGTCATGAGAGTGTCGACTTCCTCTTGCGGACGATTCCAGTTTTCAGTGCTGAACGCATAGAGAGTAAGAAATCCGATGCCTGTATCCGAACAGAGCTCAGTTGCTTTTCTCACACTGCTGACTCCTTCATAGTGGCCGGCACTTCGGGGAAGAGCACGTCGACGCGCCCAGCGACCGTTGCCATCCATGATAATGGCGATGTGGCGCGGAAGTGGCGAGCCGGAGAGGCAACGAAGTATGTCGAGCGTCTGTGCGTCCATTGTGACTACTATTCTTTATAATTGCAGACTGCGCATCGCTGCGAAAATTCATAGCTCACGGTGAAGGTGAGAGTGGAATACCAGTCTGTATTTTTCATAAAACTGCTTTTGATGCCGATTGGATCGGAGAGCATAGGACCGTCTACTTTGTCGGAAAATGTTTTCTTCATCAGAAATTCAAGTCCGAGATTCCAACGTTGTGCCGGCTTGTATTTCACTCCGACCCCCATCGGGATTACAACAGAAAAACCGCCGTGCCCTCCGGTTGTCCAGCCAAGCATTCCAAGGCCGGCGGTGATATAGGGGGTGATTCTTTTTAGTTTCCGATAAGTCTCTCCCATTCCGTAGTTGAAAAAATTGAATTCAAACAGTTCGGAAAGTTCATAGAAAGTGGTCGTAAACTTATAGTTGGCGTTGTTTGGGAAGACATTGGTCATTTGCTCTGAGTTTCCCCGAAGGCCACCGACGAAGAAGTTTGTTTTCAATGCCAATCGAGGAGAGATAAAATAATGGAAGAGTAACTCGGCGTCCCAACTCGGGTTTTGCAACAGATTGGCTGTGTTGGCATCGCCAAGATAGCCGGTCATACCGATTCCTCCTCCAATGTCGAAGCGATAGTCTTCCTGTGCCCGCGCTGATGATGCCAGGGCAGCAGAAATCAGTATCATGAATGTGATGGCGAGAAGCCGGCGCATGAGTGATAGGGGAATATTCAGTTAGAAAATAGGGCGGAATGTCAGGCGATTGATGGCTCCGCGCCAGATGGAGTTGCAGAGAAGACCGTTAGCATTGTAGCCGCCGAAAAGATATATGTATGGGCACTCCCAGGAAATGTCGTTACCGTCAATGTCATATTTGATGCGTGCGCCTGCCGGAAACTTCGGAGCCGGGCGCTGTGCCCAACCTGAGAGTGAGCCGCTGAGAGTGTATGTGGCAATAAAAGCGTCTGCCTGAGTCATACCCGGGATGTAATCGGGCAATTGGAGAGATTCCGAAGCCTGATGCCAGTTGACTCCGTTGTCGTAAGAAATATATGTTGTCCGATTAAATGAATTGTCGCTCAATGTCCCTCCGATAATCATCCAGACGGGAAATTCTGTAAGAGTGGAATTGCCGGAGCTGGCATGCCGGAAGTTGAAATATGGGAAAAGGGTTGCACCCGCCAGTTCGGGTAGGGTATTTTCTGAAAGCTTTGCCCACATAGTGCCATCAAAAGCCCAAACTGCTGATTGGTAACGGCCAAGTACGTCCAATCCTCCAAAGAAAATTCCGGTAGGAAGGGAAGCCCATCGGCTTGAGATGGTGTAGAACGTAGAAATCTTTTTAATAGGGAAGTCTTCCTCCAGCTTAGTGTCCTGGATTTCGGCAGATTCGGGGTAAGAAGTGTGCCACATTCCGGTAGCATCAGACTTAACTCCCAAGACAGCTTCCCCGTAGCCTCCCGTTATGGCAATCCATTTTACTCCTGTGGCTTGCCACGAGAGTCCGTCGGCCGAACTATATAAATTACCCTGATTGTCCAGGAGGTAGAGGGAATTTTCAGAAGCGGTAAGCGTTTCAATTTCGGGGGTAAAAGGGAGATTGAGGGCAGATTTGATCCATTGGGTGTCTTTCCCGGCCTGAGCCATTGTAAGCGAGCCGTCTTTTTCAGAGATTAGCGAGCAAACGTTTTCTCCGAAAGCGACAGCCTTTTGAGCCGTGGGATTCTCCATGCGCGAGGGAAGAGAGGCGACTGCCATTTCGGACCACGCAAGTGAATCCGGCTCCATTTGGTGTACATTGACCTTTACTCGATAATCCATGGAGATGTCGCCCGTTGAATTGACAACGTGGAGAATGACATCGCCTGTAAAGTCAATAGTGTCATTAGGGTCATCCATGTAGTTGGCTGTGCCGATCCGATGGCTTCCGTTTTCCATTTGATACTCGACTTGGGAAACGGTATTGTAAAATTTGATCGAAGTGCGAAGTTTGGTAATATTGGTGCCTTTCGGAAGAGAGTCAGCATTGAAAATTATTCCGTTTTTTGAATCAATGGAAAAGAATACTGAATCGAGACCGCTCATGACTTCCAGGTCTTCCAAAAGGGAAAAGGAGGTAATGGCTACAGAATTGACGTTGACCGATGTGGTTGTCGCTGTCGTGGGCTCGTCTTTGGAGTTGCAGGCCGTCAAGCCGATTATGGCACTGAGAATCAGAATTGATACTGAGCGCGAAAAGCGGTTTAAGTATGGAAAACGAATATTCACAGCAGAGTGTAAATAGGTGGTTTAGATTAATTTGTGGGGCGTTGATGAGGTCGTGTCGATAGATTGTTACCCATCGGACATGACTTTTCAATCTGCAAATTTAGCATAATTTGGGAAATAATCCTCAATCTGAACCATTTAAAATACATGGGATTCTATTTTTAGACTATTTTAACCTTCGGGCATGTTTCTTCCAGCCTCAACCCGGGGGATAAAAAGCGAAATAGTGGACCCATCCGGAAGAGTAAATTTTTCTTTAAGTGATAGTGTAGGTGGAAGTGTGGGTACTTTTATTCCTATTCCCAATTTGACGGGTACTTTTTCAACACGAATTTCATCGAAGAGACCCTCTTTGATAAATGCTTCGAGGAGTCTTGTGCCTCCTTCTACCATGATCGCTCCGATCTCGTGTTCTTGTCTTAAGCGAGCCACTGCCTGGGATAGGGTCTCTCCGTTTGCTCCAATTCTCAAGACATTTCCGTCAGGATATATTTTTTGGAGGTCAACGCGTCCTGTGCGATCTGCCACAACCCTCAGCGGTTTTTCCCCGGGCCACCCGCGAGGATCCAGTCGAGGATGATCGGTGAGTGCAGTGGTGGAGCCGATGATTATAGCATCGGCCATCGATCGTTCCCTGTGCATCCATGTTCTGCCTAACGGAGACGAAAGAGTAATTGGTTTTGGATTTCCATTGCCATCCGTTTGGGCAATAAAACCGTCGGCTGATTCGCACCATTTCAGTTGAATCCAAGGTCTTCTTTTAATTTGGGCTGTGAGAAAGCGACGATTTATTTCAGTGGCTTCTTGGGCGAGTATTCCTGTGGTCACTTCAATTCCGCTTTCAGCTATCATTTTTAGTCCTCGACCGGCCACTTTAGGGTTAGGGTCTTCAATGGCTGCCACTACGCGGTGAAAGCCACATTCACTCAGTAGCTTGGCGCAGGGAGGTGTTTTACCGTAGTGTGAGCACGGTTCAAGAGTAACGTAAATGGTGCTTTCTGACAGCAATTTTCGGTCGGATTCCTTAACAGATGCTATTGCGTTGACTTCAGCATGGGGTCCCCCAAACCGCCGGTGCCAACCTTCACCGATAATGCGCCCGTCGGGGGCCGTGATGACTGCCCCTACCATTGGATTGGGACTGACGTGGCCTGCCCCGTTTAGAGCGAGATTGAGCGCACGGGCCATCATGGCTCGGTCGAAAGTTTGCTGACAACTATCTTTGGTCATGTTTGAAGCTAAAATCGGTTGTTCTTTTCCTAAAAACGGAAAAGAATTGTTGATGTTGCAAATAGGGATAGTTTGATATAAGAAAAGTGTGGCAGAAAGATAATATCCGCCACACTTGAAAAGAAGTGATTTGCAGTTAAATCATCGACGATATACGCGTTTGGTGGCTTTTGATCCGCGCATTTCTATTACTATTTGTCCATCTTCGGGCTGAGTGAGCTCGATCCCCTGGAGATTGAACCATCGTGGTTCGGAATCTGATTCTGAATCAATCGTTTCCACTCCATGCAAGCTATTGTCGACCGTAACGGTCATGGTAGTTTGGATGAAGGCGTTTATCGCTCTGATTTCAGCTGTGCCTTCCTTCAGAAGTTTGACGGTCAATCCATTCCCGAGCAGACAAAGAGGAGAGTTTTCGTCGTTGAGCGCAATTATTCCCGGATTGGAATTTATAAGCACAACTTCTGTGTAGGCCGGGGCTGCCGGGGTAAGAGCAGCAGTTAGTTCAAAAGAGGATCCTTCGCGACCGGCAAATGTTGTTGGTTGAAGAGTGAGTTCAGAAGCCATGTGATCGTTTGGGTGCCAGTAATTCCATGTGCGGAATAGTTTCCATCCGTCATATTGTTTGTAATTTCCAAACATGTTTTGAGGAATTTGAAGAGTGCAATCCGGCCAAATTTCCGTCGAGAATGCTTCTCCATACGTAGTGGGATCGCCCACGAAGGATTCGAAGGTCGGCGGAGTGGTGTTCACACATCGTATGAAGCGAATTCTCGGAGAGTTGTAGAAAGCTTTTACGCCAATTGTTTTCAAATTGTCGGGTAAAGCGACGGAGACGAGCTGAGAGCAATTGGCAAATGTCTCTTCTTCAATTTTTTCGACAGCTTGAGGAATTTCGACCATCAACAGGGATGTCCCGGCAAAAGCTCCTGCACCAATTGATTTTACAGTTGATGCCAGTTCTACTTTTGAGAGGTTTTTTACTCCGAAAAATGAGTAAGGATTGACGGCTGTTTCTCCGGATGCAAATGTTACTTCCGTCAGTAATTTACCTCCAATGAGGAGCGAGTCGGCTACAGCAGCGGGATTGGCTGCACCGTTGGCAAAATGGATGCGCTTCCATGCTCCAAGTGAGGAGACATCTACCCGGGTCAACCCGGTGGTGCCGCTGAATGCATCTGTCGCAATGGTATCGATGGAGTAGGGGAGCGAAAGGGTGGAAATGTTACATCCGGCAAATGCTTTTGGACCGATTCCTGTTACACCGAAGGTAGAGAGGTGTTGGATAGTTGGGGGGATTGTGATTGCTCCGCTATAGGGGGTGTCAGCAGCGATGACAGTCGCTCTCGCTATCTGGGCATCTTCATCATATTCCAACGAATATTTAAGTCCGTCGATAGTGGCGATTGAGTCCATCACGGTAAGCACACACATTGCACTTAGCTGGCGATTGCCGTTGGAGATGGCTTCAATGTTGGCACGTCCCTGAGCTATACATCTTACATACCCATTTTCATCTACGGTTGCTACCTCCGGATTAAGCGATTTCCATTCCACTGTTTTATCCGTGGCATCGCTTGGTTCGATATTGGCTGTCAGAGTGAAAGCCCAGTCTACCAGCCCGGTTGCGTGGTCTTTTGAGAGGGTGATTCCGGTCGGACGTATCGGACTTCCGGCATATTCTTCGATTGAAGTGAAATTTTTCCAGGTTGCATCTTTTTGATATGCTGTCACACACCCTTTCGGGACAAATAGTTTAACTTTACTGTAAATCGTTGCGTCAAAGCTCGAAGACTCTGTTTTCGGAGGAGTAGGGGCAAGCACGATCAGTTCAGTCAGGGAGTTGCATTTCCTGAAGGGGTAAAGACCGATAGAATTGACATTTTCCGGGAGGGTCATGGACGTGATTCCGGATTCAGCAAAAGCCTGGGTGTCGATTGAAACCACGGTCTGCGGAAGATTGACAGCCGTGAGAAGCTCTTGCATATAAAAGGCGGCCCGATTGACAGTGGTGATCACATATTTGGTTCCATTATATTCGATTTGTTCCGGTATGGTGAGTTCACCTTTGTACTCATCGCCGTTGGGAAATCCGGAAGTTGTCAGTGTGGCCGGTCCGGCACGAAACATTCCCGTGTCGCCATAAGGTTGAGTAGTCAGGTTATATTTGATGCCGTCAATCCATACTTCTTCGTTGGCAACTGCAACGCCGGTAGAAGCCAGGAGCAATGCAAAGATAAGTAGTTTCTTCATGTTTTAGCTGAATTATGTTTTGAAATTTAGAGGGTGCTTCAGGAAATTCTAACGCTGAAGCCCCCTCTAAATACGTGATAGACCGTTACTACTATCTGTATGGGTCAGGAAAGTAGATTATTTGCGATAGACATGTTTGGTGGCTTTGTTTCCGCGCACTTCAATCACGATTTGGCCTTCCATCGGTTCGGAGATTTCCACACCTTGGATAGTGAACCAGCGTGCGGGTGCTTGCGAAGTGCTTTCGATAGTGTCGACGCCTACGTTCGGGTCGCTCAGTTCAACATATTCTTTGAAGCCATCCCAGTTGGGAGCAGCCTTGTAGACATCAGCTTTTCCGGCCGGTACAGTAAGAGTGGCGTGAGCTTTGATGGCTGCGGGGAAGCCTGTTGCGCTCAATGTGGGAGGTACCTCTGCAAGACAGGTCACATCAGTAAGCGCCGTGCACAATTCAAAGTTGTAATCGGCCCATTGTGATGCGCCTTCGATTGTCTTCATTCCTGTGCCGAAAGTGATGGATTTGAGCCCCTCGGCGCCATAGAAGCAGCCTGCACCCAGAGTTTCAAATGAATTGGGGAATACGATCTCATTGAAAGAACTTACTTCATAGAATGATTCGTAGCCAATCGAGAGAAGACCTTCGGGGAACTGGAATGCTTTGGGAGTTAGCAGGTAAAATGCCTCAGCCTGCAAAGAGGTCACTGCATAAGTCTTGTCATTTGCCGGCACTGTCTGAGGAATTACAATCGTTTCAGCGTCATAGCCGGAGCGGTCGTATGTGCTTTCTACTCTGTAAGAAGCACGGAGTTGTGCAGTTTGGTTTGCAAGATCGAGATCGAACACCAATCCATTATAGTTGACTACGCTGACTTCACCGGAAGAGGCTCCGATGGGAAGAATTTCTTTAAAGTTATACCAATTATACATTTGGTTTTTGTACTTCTCAATGGAACCTTGAGGCACAAACAGTGAGCAGTTTGCTTTAACGTCAGCAGGGAACGTGTTACCATACATATCCGGGGGAGTGACTGCGTTGCAGACTACCTCGGTGAGATTTGTGCAGCCGGTGAATACGCTTGTACTTAGGTTAGTAACGCCGCTTCCAATGACAACCTTTGTCAATGTCGCTACTCCGTAGAAGGCTTCTCTGTCAATGGTGGTGACAGTGTTGGGTATGGTTACACTGGTGATTGTCGACCGATAGAAAGCGTCTTCAGCTATGGCTGTGACTGTAAAGGTATAAGGCCCCTCTACGACACTTTCTTTTATTACGATGTCGCCGGTGGCATTTGGGTTGCCTAGGCTTGGATTTTGTGGAGCAACTTTAGCGGTGTAGGTTGAGAAATCAGTTTTGTAGATTACCCCGTCGATGGTGACATCGGCTGACGCGGTGAGGCCGGCGGCCAGCGCTAATGCGGAAAGTAGAATTTTTTTCATTTAATTTGGGTTTTTATGATTATAGATTTTGATTTAAATTTCTTGTTTTTGAGATAAAATAGAGCGACTATTTTTTCAGTTTACAAAAATAAGATAAAAAAATTAATAAAATAACCCAAATCGGGGGGGGTATTAAATAAAATTAACAGAAATTAAAATACTTTATTTATAATAATTTAAAAATAGGTATATGTAATGATTGAATTTGGAGATAAGGAAAATAGAGAAAAGATCAGCTAAACATCTTGTGCAGTTCAAGAAATCGTTGGTATGTTTCCGGGCCGTGTGTCTCCATTTGGCTGAATATTTTATCAATGGGTTTTTCTTCATTGAGCTGACGTGACTTAGAGAAAAACTTGTCGGCATAGCAGATCAGTTTTTCTTCCGTGGAGAGGGGTAGCATATCCCGGTGGGGCAGCGGAAGATTATTTTTGATAATTTCCATTCGGGAGAGCCCGGATCCTGTGTGGCGTTCGCACACAAGCGCGTGTCGGGGTAAGGCAAGTTCCCGCAAGAGCTCCGCTCCGAGGATACCATGCCGGATATAAGGTTCGCTCCCTGTGCAAAAAATGGTTGGTGCGTCGCAATAGAAAATTCCTATGTCGTGGAGCATTGAGGCTTCTTCTACAAATTCTCTGTCAAGGGGGAGGCGCTTGCTGTCGATGATGGATAAAGCTTTTTGAGCTACCGCCCGACTGTGGAAAAAGAGAATGCGATGAAGCTCCGAGTCCTCCGGATAGAAGCGATTGATGATGGAATTATAGTCAAGCATGATTGCCGGATAAAGTGCCGATGGTGATGAAATTAAAAATCCTGCCGGCACAAATAGGCTGACAGGATTTATATACGGTCGTTTTCAGATCAAATAGAAGGTATTAATCTGAAAAGCGATGGGGAGTTGAAGTTAGTCGATAATTTCAGTCCAGCCGTGGGTGTCTTCGATTTCGCCATACTGAATGCCGCGAAGATGGTTGTAGAGTTTGGTCGACCAAGGACCGGCTTCCCCTTCTGTTCCGAAGAGATATTGCTTGCCATTGTCAAGGTCGTCAACACGGTAGATAGGAGAAATCACAGCAGCTGTGCCGCAAGCTCCGGCTTCTTCAAATGTTTCGAGCTCTTCTACCGGGATATGGCGGGGTTCAACCTTCATTCCGAGATCCGCGGCCACTTGACGCAGACTCATGTTGGTGATGGAGGGAAGGATGGATTCCGAGGCCGGAGTGATATAGGTGTTGTCTTTGACGCCAAAGAAATTGGCAGCGCCACATTCGTCGAGATATTTCTTTTCTTTGGGGTCGATGTAGAGCATTACACTGTAGCCAAGTTCATGAG
>CAZNMC010000016.1:0-38212 GCA_964574285.1 uncultured Sangeribacter sp.
TTTTTAAATTTGCAACCAAAGAAGTTGGAAAGTAATTGACCATTAGGCTTACACAGTTCTTCTTAACTGATTTAAAATCCTGATTATCAATTTCTTGTTCCTACTTTATAGCTTAGCAATATTCTTTCTGTTAGTACTTAAATTGATTTATCTCAGTAACACGTTGAGTGGAGGGATTTATTACGCGTCAACTATTTGCTACCTTATGAGCAATCGAAAGCACACTGGCGACTTACGATTTTCGCTGTATTTCTTTACTGTCTGTCTTAAGCCAAAGGCAGTAGAATATCCCTTTGCCAAGCTAAACAATTCTTCTATCAGCTATTTTCCATCCCGAATAGCATCTTAAACTCGAAATTCTTCTTTAATCACAATGATTAAATTTAAACATTTCCTCTCATTCTCTCTTCTCGTCGGAGCAGCCATTTCCAGCAACGCTGTCAATTTTCAGACCGACATCCAAAAAGCCAACATTCTCCATTGCTTCGATTGGAAATTTACTGATATTCAAGCCGAACTCCCTCGAATTGCTGAAGCCGGATTTGGAGCAATTCAAGTCAGCCCTGTTCAAGGAAATTGCGGCGCTGGAGCAGAATGGTTTTATGCCTATCTGCCCTGGGATTTTAAATTCCGTGATGACAAAGTCAACGGCAACGGCACTCGTGCCCAACTCCGAAGCCTTTGCGACGAAGCTGAAAAATACGGCATTAAAATCGTGGTCGACGTCGTGGCCAATCATGTCAACCCGGCGTCCGCCTATCGCGATTCCTGGTGGAACTCGAACGGTCGCGAGCGAGACAACGGAGGGTGCGACTACGGCAACCGCTACTCCATCACTCATGGCAACTTAGGGGCTTATCGAGATGTCAACTCCGAAAGCGCTGAGGTGCAACAACGTATCGTCGACTTTCTTAATGACCTCAAATCACTTGGAGTCAAAGGAATCCGTTGGGATGCAGCCAAACACATCGGTCTTCCATCCGAAGGATGCGACTGGTGGAAAAAAGTTACCGAAGTCACCGGCCTATGGCACTATGGCGAAATCCTCGACAATCCGGGCACATCCTCCGACACCGAATGGAACGTCATGCGCGAATATACCAAATACATTGCCGTGACCGACAGTAAACTGGCCTCCACACTGCTCAATATGCTCAAGCAAGGAAAAATGCCCGTCTATTATGGTAATTTATCCCTGCCGACAGATCAATACGGTCAAAATATCGACGGCAACAAAATAGTATTGTGGGGGGAAAGCCACGATACATATTCCAACGACGGGGGAGCCACCAAAAATGTCGACCAAAATGTTATTGACCGGGCATATATGATCACTGCCTGCCGGCAAAAAGAAACTTCTCTCTATTTCTCCCGTCCATCACAAACGGTCAGCAGCAAAATCAAAATGGGAACCAAAGGATCCACTCATGCCCTTGAATCAAAAGCCATCGCTGCTGTCAACCATTTCCGCATCGATATGGATGGAATTCCCGAAAAACTAAAAATTAAATATGGTGACTCGGGATACCTGGTGGCTGCCCGACAAAATGCCGGAGCATTCATCATGCTGCCCAAAGCTACAACCCGGACCGGTGAATTTGAAAATCCTGACGGATACCTACCCGCCGGTGAATACACCGACCGTCTCTCAGGCAACACATTCACTGTCACCTCTTCCACTATTTCCGGAACAGTTGGTCCGGAAGGCGTGGCAGTCCTTTATTCCCTCGCCGGAGTCAACGACATCGAAGCTGACCAAACGGATATCGAACCGATTTACTATGACCTGACCGGTCGCCAAATCCAGAATCCACAAAAAGGCATCTTCATCCGAGTCGTGGGTTCGAAAGCGACCAAAGTGATTCTCTAACCCAAAAAACTCTCTTCCACTAAACGGTATATAATAACTAACCTTAATATTAACTTCGGAAAGAACAGACTTCGCCCCCGGGGCGGAAGATGTTTATTCCACAAAAATCAAAGTTTATGAAGAAACTTTATTTCTTGCTCGCAGCGCTTATCTGCTGCTTTGCTGCCAATGCTACGGATTGGTATATTGTCGGAAGTGCCAATGGTCTTCAATGGTCTGATAATGCAAAATTCAAACTTACCCAATCCGAAACCAACGCCAACGAGTATTCAATCCAGCTCGCGAAAGTTTCCGGCGATATCAAATTCAAAACTGCAGGCAATTGGAACTCTGCTCTCGGAGGCAATGGTAACAAACTCAAAGAAGGGGTGCCTTATACAGCATCTCAAGGTAGTAGCGTGGGTAATATTACCATTGACGGAGAAATCGCAGACGCAACTGTAACTATCAACGAACAGACAAAAGTAGTTCTTATCACCGGGGCTGCAAAAGAAAACGAATACAGCGAGGTATACCTTATCGGTGACTTCGGCAGCGGTTGGAGCGAAACCAACACTGACAAGCCTCTCACACTCAAAGAAGGCACCAACAATACTTATGTCGGAACTTACAAACTGACTGCCTCCACTTCTTATTTCAAAATGAAAGCAGGTTCATTCGTTTACGGCACAGGCGCAGGGGATGTGAAAGTTGCACTCGAAACTAATTACACCGCTGCACAAAGTGGTGATGCTTTCAGCATTGGCGCAGGTGAATATAACTTCACTTTCGTTCTCGAAAAGAACGCCGACACAGGCATCTTGACTGTCGCAGCAGCCGGTGAAATCACTTATCCGGAACACTTCTACTGTCTTGGCAATGTCAATAATGGTGCTTTCCTGCCTAACAATGGCGTCGAACTTCCCGCAGTGGCCGGTTCAGAAGGTGTCTACAGTGGCGAAGTAACCTTCACCGGTGGCGACAGCGAAACCCACAGCTGGTTCCAATTCTGCACCAAACTTGGTTCCACCGCTTCTGATTGGACTGGTGTTGAAGGCCGTTACGGTGCAACTGAATCGGACATGGCAGTAACTTTTGGCACTCCGATGGAACTTACCGGCAACGATTACTCTTTCAAAATTGCCAATGGCACTTACAACATCACAGTGGATCTGAAAGCACTCACCATGACCGTGACTGAAACTACTAACGTTGGTGTTGAAACTATCGACGTTGACAACAATTCCGCTGCTGAATACTACACCATCCAGGGCGTACGCGTTGCTAACCCGACCGAAGGACTCTATATCGTCCGCAACGGTTCAAAGGCTCAAAAAATTATTATTCGCAAATAAAACTTCTCTAAGTTTTCTCGTTGACTTCCAGCTTGAGAACATGAACTGAATTACATTAGAGGTTAGACAGTTCCGATTCCTACCGGGAGTATCTAACCTCTAAATTCAATTATTTTTCATTCGATTTTATAAATCAAATCATCCAACTCAATCAGAAATGAAAAAATTTCTACTCTTTCTTGCGGGCATCGCAGTGGCTGCTTCCGCATCAGCGGTGGACTATTATGTCATCGGTGAAAATGTCAACGGCTCACGCTGGACTTTGGCAGCTGCCGATGCAAAATTCAAACCGACTGAAACTTCGGGTGTCTACGAATGGACCGGTACGATTCTCGCTTCCGGATTCAAAATCAACGATGGCACATGGAGCAACGCTTCAAACAACATCGGCGGAAATGGCACGAAAATTCAACTCGGCACAGCCTATTCTTACACCACAGGTGGCACATCTCCCAATATAATTCTCGCTGAAGGCGCAGAAGTGGAAAATCCCAAACTCATTCTCAACACCAACAACCAGACAATCACCCTGACAGGAGAAAAAGCCGGCGAAGAAGCCTGGTATATTATGGGGACTGACAATGTATGGGATTCTTGGACAGACGACCGCAAGCTTGTGGAAACTGCTGAAAACTCCGGTATTTTCCAATTGAAAAACTTCAACATCAATGCTGCCGGAACTCTGAAAATCACCACCAACGGTTGGGGTGAAGCATACGGAAGCGCAACAGAATCCTTCTCCGACGCAAATCTGTCTCAGGTGCTCGAACAAGTCTATGGAGAAACGGGCGACATGCCTTACTCCATGACCGGAACGTTTGACGTTGAATGGAACTACAACACAAAGACACTTTCCTTCACACGTCAAGGTCAACAACAGGAAATAACTTACTATCTTATCGGCGCGGGAGTGAATGGCAACTCATGGGCGCTCAAAGACGAATCCGCTAAATTCACCAAAACTGAAACCGGCGTATACACCGTGTCGGTCAATTCCCTCATGTCAGCGTTTAAAATCAATGATGGAACATGGGAGAATCCCAACAACAACATCGGTAGCAACGGCTCACACATCCAGCTCAACCAACCCTACCAATACAGTACCGGTGCAACTTCCGGCAACATTACCTTTGAGGATTTCACAGAACTGACAAACGCAACTGTTACCCTTAACACTAACACTCAGACCATTCTCATCGCAGGCACTCCGGTTGTTACAGAAAAAGAATGGTATGTCGTGGGCATCAACGATCCGGAAATGCTCTTCCATTCTGAATACAAAATGGCTAAAACCGACACTGAAGAAGTGTTCGAACTTAAAAATGTTGCCATTGCCGGTGAAGGTAGTTTCAAAATCGCTACTCTTAACTGGGGCGAACAATACGGTTTTGGAGAAGACATCACAACAACCATCTCCGATGATAATCTATCGACTACACTTGCCGTCGTTTCAATTGATGCCTCCGTACCCTATGATCTAAACGGCACATACGACATCACCTGGAACTACACAAACAAAGTTGTCACTTTCGTCAAGATAGACCAAGGTGGTATTGAAACGGTAGATTTCAACGAAAATGCACCGGTTGAATATTTCACCATCCAGGGTGTACGCGTTAATAATCCGACTGAAGGAATCTATATCTGCCGCCGTGGTGCAAAAGTTGAAAAAATTATTATAAAATAATCTTTTTGCATCTTAAACTCATCAGGAGACCGGGACGAGTAAAATCGTGGCCGGTCTCCTACTGTTTTCCAAGAGCGACAATACGCGCACCTTTAACACATATTAATTTTTTCATTTCGAAAAAATTTTTAAATTTGCATTTCAAAACTCAAAATGTTGTTTTTTCTCTTTGAGAAAAATCGCTATTTTTCACTGATGATTTACTTGATATAAATCCGGAATCAAACTATTCACTACAGACAAACTTGAAACATAAATATTTTAACCTACCAAACATGAAGAAAGTCATTTACTCCTTTCTTGGTTGCTTATTGCTGACATCGGTGCCGACAGCAAGCGCTGCTACGGAAAAATTGCACAAGACTGAAGTTACAGTGAAGCAATTGACTACCAAACCGGAAGGAGGGGCAACGAGCGAGCTGGATTTCCTGATTCGCTCACCAAAAAAAAACCAAACCGAAAACTGGGGACCTCTGAAAGAAGTCACTCCAAAACCGGTTCGGAAGTTATCACCGGATAAGGCGCCGGCTACAAAAGTTCTCTCCAAAGATGTCAACATTATCGGTCAACTTATTTACGATGAAGGCAAAGAGTATGATGCGGACAACAACGATTGGCTGGGCTTCTACTCTATGCCCCATTCCTCAAGTGAGAAAATGACCCTGGCCGGCTATACCAACGGACCTATCAATAAAGGGGGTTACGCCGATTTCGATGACAAGGTGTATCGAGGTATCTATTTAGCTAACTTCGGCACCGCCATTGCGTATAAGTATTTGGTCACTTTTGACCTGAATACTTTTGAAACCATTTCTGCCGAAGAAATGTCGCGCGACAACTTCGACCTTGTCGGCTTTGCTGTTGCCAAGAATCCCGTGGACGGAAAAGTCTATGGTTGTTATACCACATCCGACGGCTCCGGCGTCTTTTGGGGCACCGCCGACTATTTAAGCCGTACAACACAAAAAATTGCAGACTACACCCTAAATCAACGTTTGCTCGGACTCGCCATCACCGAAAAAGGAATAGCCTATGGTCTACGCGAAACTATGTATGGCTCAAAAAAACTGGAACTGGTAAAAGTAAATCTCGCTACCGGTTCGCAGGAAATAATTGCCAATTGCGACCTCCCTTTCCGCTATAACTTCGGTTGCTGCTGGAACGAAAAGAATCAGACCATTCTTGCAACCTACAATACTGAAGATCAGGGAAGCGGTCTAATGGAAATCGATCCTGCAACAGGAAAAGCCACCCTGATTGCCGATTTCAACGCAGACCAAGAGATAGTGAACCTCTTTGTGAAGCCTGATTTTGCAAGCAAAGTGCCTGAAAAACCCACTTTGACAATGTCAGCGCCACAAGGCTCAATGACTGCTTCATATTCTCTCACACTCCCAACCCAACTTGCGGATGGAACTGCAATGAGCGGCAATGTGGACTGGCGTTTGACTCTCGACGGAGAAACTCTAAAAGAGGGTTCAGACCCGATCGGAAGCACCTTAACCGGCACAGTCACAGTCACCAAGACCGGATATGCCGATTTTATAGCTTATGCCTATAACTCAAATGGTCGCTCGGAAAATGCTAAAGCCCGGATCTTTGTCGGAAAAGGGCTGGCGGCCACTCCTCAGAATGTAGTTTTGACATGGGATGAAGCTACTTCTACCATGTCGGCGACTTGGGATGCTGTAACCACCTCGGCTGACGGAGGATATATAAATCCGTCCGAAATTACCTATACGGTCAGCGATCTCACCGGAACAATTCTTTCCGAAAATCAAACCGCCACTTCTTTCTCCAAACAAATCACAGCTCCCGACGGCCGCACAGAATTTGCATGGCTCATCACTGCAAACTACGATAACCGGTCTTCCGCGCCCGGACGTTCCAATTCAATCTACCTTGGGTCAATGCGTCCTCCCTACGACTATGACTTCAAACTCCGTAAAGAATTTACATTGGATGGCTACACGGTAATTGATGCCAACGGCGATGGCACAACTTTCGCCCCAAATGGACTTGGAGCGCGTTGCGGCCACTCCGACCAAAATATCGCTATGGACGACTGGCTGGTGACTCCGGGCATTTATCTGGAGAAAGGAAACTCTTACCTACTGACCCTCACAGCACACTGCTACCAAAACACTAACCCGGAAATGGTAGAGGTAAAATGCGGAAAAGCTCCGACAGTCGCTGCTATGACCACAAACGTCATTAGCCAAGTGACCATTAAGAGTAATCGCACTGATCCGTCGATTCTTACCGGTGTTGTCACTCCTACTACTTCCGGAGTATGGTATATTGGCGTCCATGCCAAGTCAACCGACAACAAAGGTGTCTCCACCTACCATGTAATGATTCCGGCTATTTCCCTGGGCGAACCGATGGACCCCAAATCTCCACGCGCTGCAACTAATGTCACTCTGCACCCAGCTGTGGATGGTTCTCTCAAAGCCGGTGTTTCTTACACTGCGCCCAGTTCATCTATGGGAGGAACGGTATATGGCGGCGGACCGACCGGACCGACCATGATCAATATGCTGGTCTATGTAGACGACGAAACCGAGCCCCGGCAGACTATGAAAGTAGCGGCGGGCTTCAGTGGTGATTTCCCACAGAGTATTGAATTTGATACCCGAGGTGATAAGAAAGTCACAGTAGTGGCCGAGACCACTGACGGCTATCGCAGCATCGGCACTCTTGCCACGGCTTACGTCGGTCCCTACGAACCCAAACAACCTACCAACGTTCGTCTTACCGAAGTTTTCCAACCGGGGACTGTCCGCCTTGAATGGGATGCGGTCACAAAAGACGTTAAATCTGCTGACCTCCCGGCCGGACACACCACCTACATGATATATACACTCGACTCAGAGGGTAATTTTATTCCAAAGCTCAATGAACCGATTGCTCAGACATTCTATACGTTTGATGCCCTTCCCGACGTTACTCAACAACGCTTTGTCCAGTATTATGTCGGAACTTACAACTGGGATTTCCCCTCATCGCGTCATACTGCTTCCAACTACACTCCAATCGGAGTTCCTTATCAACTTCCGGTCAAATATTCCTGCATGGACGACCTTAACAATAAGGCTTGTGCGTTTGCTTCGCAGGGAAATGGTCAATTCGGTGTTGGGAAAGACAGTTCAACAGTTAAATCACAGGATGGTGACGGGGAGTTCTATGTAGGCCGTGCGCAATATACCAACGATGCTGCCATGCTCCGTACGGGTATCATCTCTTTAGTGGGAGCAAAGAATCCTGAAGTCGTCCTATATTCCTACAAACTTGCCGATGGCGACCGCAACATTGTGCAAGTGTCGGTCTTCTCTAACGGATACGAAGAAGTAATCCGCTTCGACCGTCACGACACTATGAAAGTCGGAGAATGGAATAAAGTGCGCTACGACCTTTCGAAATGGAAAGATAAAAACATCCAGATTGTCGTAACTTTAGGCTGCCTGAATATCAATGATAATTACGTAGATAATATCGTTATTCAAGACACTCCCGACTTCGACCTTGCTGTGGAGAGTATTTCCGCTCCCAAGAAAGTGAGAACCAACAAGGATTTCTCCATCCAGGCTAAAGTGAGCAATATCGGATATAAGCAGACTCCTACCGCCAAGGCTTCTCTCTATTGCGATGGAGAAAAAATCGCTACCACTGAAATCGTCTCGCTCGATGTGGACTCAATTGCAACTGTTGAATTCACGTCAAGACTCGATAACTTTGCGAAGGATGGGAAAGCGGACTATCGAGTTGAAATTGAACTCGACAGCGATACTAATTCTGCCAACAACTCCAGTGATATCTTCACTGTCGGTAAAATGAAATCTACCCTCGCCGCTCCCCAGAATCTGAAAGGATCCTCCACTTCCGAAGGGAATGTGCTCAGCTGGGATGCCGCTGAAGCACCTCAAGAAGGGGAATATACCGAAAGTTTTGAAAAAGGAGAACCATGGGCAGACTATTTTGGAGAATGGACATTCATCGATCGCGACGAAAAACCTCTCGGCACAATCAATGAAATCGCTCTTCCCGGCATCGAACATGGAGTGACTACCGGTTCATTCTTTGTAATGGATGTCACCGAAAAAAGCGACACAATCCCTTCAAACTTTAATACTCACTCGGGCAATCGTGCGCTTTTCTCGCTCTATCGCCGTGACAACAGATCGGTCGATGATTTTGCAGTCTCACCCACACTCGATGGTAGCCAACAGACCATTCGCTTCTATGCAAAAAGTCTGACCATGAGATATTCCGAGCAATTGGAAGTGCTTTATTCTTTCAACGATGAATTCAAATACGAAGACTATACAAAAGTTGACGGCTTTGGGACAAAAATAGTTCCTGAAGAATGGACTGAATTCACTGCTCTCATCCCGGCCGGAGCAAAACACTTCGCCATCCGCTCACGAGCTGCAAACGGCATGATGCTCCTTGTCGACGATGTGACTTTCTTCCCGAAAGCTCCGGAACTATTGGGTTATAACCTCTATCGTGACGGCAACAAACTCAATGAGCAACCTGTCGTAGAAACATCTTTCACCGATAAGACTGCAGGAGGCGACAATCATATTTATCATGCTTCTGCTGTCTACAAGGAAGGTGAATCAGAACTCTGCGAACCCCTCAATCTCGCTAATGCAGGGGTAGAAGATCTTACCGTGGATCGACTCATAATCTTCACTCGCGATCGTGACATCCTTGTCAATGGAGCCGGCGACAACAAAGTAACAATTGCAGGTATTGACGGATGTATTCTCCACAATTCAATCGGCGACACGACTTATACTGTTCCTGCTCCCGGTATTTATATCGTAGCTGTGGGCAACGACGCCGTGAAAGTTGTGGTTCGATAAGTTCATCGGTCCCTAAACCATTCTCAACAACCGATATGTCGATAATTCCGGCATATCGGTTTCTTTTTTCTCAAACAGAAAAAGGTGGTATTTGGTAAGTGAAAGATATTTTGCTAATTTTGTTGAATACAAATTAACTGATTATTGCAGTTTTCAATTAACGTATAATTTGATTCTTCGATGCCAACTTTGCCATCTGCATCAAAACTACTGCTGGAAAAAACACTAAGCTTTCTTTCATATACCCCAGAATATGAACAGAGAGAACTTTTGACAGCTTTGGTTAAATTTGTCTACAATCCCTCCCCTCGAAAAGCATTCGTTATAAATGGATATGCCGGAACGGGTAAGACATCTTTAATGGCAGCTTTAGTCCGGGCAATGCATGAATTGAAACTGCAGACAGTCACGCTTGCTCCCACCGGGAGAGCTGCCAAAGTCGCATCAACATTTTCCGGACGTCCGGCCACAACAATACATAGGCGAATTTATCGCCCAATAGCGGAGGGAAATCAGGATGCCGGTTTCATGCTTGCGTCCAATCGAAGCCGGGATACGCTCTTCATAATTGATGAGGCATCTATGATTACTGACACCCGAGACACGAACAGCCTGCTGACACATCTCATCCGATATGTCTATTCCTCTCCCGGTTGCTCTATAATCTTTCTCGGCGATGTGGCCCAACTCCCTCCCGTTGGCCATACAAACAGTCCTGCAATGGAACTTCACAGACTGAGGGAGTTAGGCCTTTACCCGGAATCTGCTTCACTGACCCGACCGATGCGACAATCCGATGAAAGCGGGATTCTGCAAAATGCCACCATTATTCGAAAAACTCTTTTCTCCAAGCCCGGGACCCCCTTTTATTTTAAAACCGATTTTCCCGATATTGAAATTGTCTCCTCAATGGACTTGGAAGACAAACTGTCGACCTCCTGGAACACAGTGGGAATGGATGAAACAATCATTATCACTCGCTCTAACAAAAGAGCCAACCAATTCAATCAGGAAATAAGAGCCCGAATATTATACGCAGAACAACCTATTCAGCAAGGAGAAAAACTTATAATAAGCAAAAACGATTATTTTTGGTGTAACCAAAATAAAACAAAGGGCTTCTTGGCCAATGGGGAAACGGCTGAAGTGACTTGGGTAGGAAATTTAGAAAAAGCATATGGACGTTTTTTCGTTGATGTCGAGCTTCAACTCCCCGACTCCGAAACTCCGATTGGTTCAAAAATTATGTTGAGAAGCCTGGTCAGCAATGGCCCAACAATTCCAAGAGAAGAGCAAAACAGATTCTTCAACATCGTTATGGCTTCGCAAGAAGGCGAATACAGCGAAAAATTAAAAAACACGCTCGAAGATCCTTTTTACAACGCTTTGCAAGTGAAGTATGGTTATTGCATCACTTGCCACAAAGCTCAAGGAGGACAATGGAAACACGTCTACGTGGATCTTTCAATGATCGCTCCCGAGGCTTTAGGTTCAGAATTTTACAGATGGCTCTACACAGCAGTCAGCCGCGCGACAAAAAAATTATTTTTGATTAATCCTTCCGTTGGAATAGAACAATAAAAAATTTAATCTCAATTTTTAAACTTCAGCTCATTACTGATAGTGTCCACGCTCCGCTTGCACTTCTCGCATTAATCGGCTAATTTTGCAATAGAATTTGACTACCTCTCATTTTTGGAAAAGCACATTTATTATCACTAATTGTAAAATGACAGAGCAATCAAGAACCCAAAAAAGTCTGAAAAACATTGCGGTTGCCCTTGCTATGCTCGTGGTCAATCTTTTACTACAATTTTTTTGTCGGAAAGTTTTTCTCAATCATTTGGGCGCCGATGTACTCGGTTTGAACACTACAGCTACCAATCTGCTTCAATTTCTAAATATCGCTGAATTGGGCATCGGCGTAGCAGTAGGATTCTCCCTCTATCAACCGCTGTTTGACAAGGACCAAAAAAAAATAAATGAAATTATCGCTCTGCAAGGCCACCTCTATCGCAGAATCGGAACTGTGGTCGTTGTCGGAGCATTGATATTGAGTGCTTTCTTTCCCCTGATTTTCAAAAAAATGAGCTTACCCCTATGGTATGCTTACGCTTCCTTTGGGGTTTTACTCATTTCGGCTCTTCTCTCCTATTTTGTCAACTACCGGGAAGTCCTTCTGACTGCTGACCAAAAAGAATATAAGATAGCATACAGTTATCGCATCTGCATGATGGTTCGCTTGGGAGCACAATACTTTGCGGTAAAATACTGCGAAAACCCTTATATCTGGTGGTTAGCATTGGAAGGAGGTTTTGCAATATTGGCTGCAATCGCTCTTAATATAATGATTCGGCACACATATCCCTTCTTGAGGAAACCGAATTTCTCAGCGAAAGAACTCAGAAAAATGTATCCGACCATCGTGTCGAAAATCAAGCAGGTATTTTTCCACAAAATCAGCACTTTCGTGCTTCAACAAACCAGTCCGCTCATTATATATGCTTTTGCCACCCTCACTTTAGTTGCTTACTATGGCAACTATATGATAATCGTCACAGGAATCTCACTTTTGCTCAACGCTCTTTTTAATTCAATTGGTGCCGGAGTGGGCAATTTGGTGGCCCAAGGAGAGAAAAAGCGAATAATGCAGGTCTTCGATGAACTTTTCGCAGTTCGATTTTATCTCAGTGCTGGAGCTTCAATTCTGTTATTCCTTCTTACACCTTCTTTCATTACTCTATGGCTTGGAGATCAATATCTGCTTCCCAATTCCACTCTTTTCATCATTGCCATAACCCTATTTCTCTCTACATCACGAAACTCCGTTGATTCTTATATCAACGCTTACGGTCTTTTCCAAGACATTTGGGCACCCATGACCGAAGCAATCTTGAATCTCGGTCTGTCAGTTTTATTTGGTTGGATTTGGGGGCTCAACGGTATTTTATCAGGTGTAGTGGTAAGCCTTGTTCTCATTGTCTTTATTTGGAAACCCTATTTTCTCTTCCATTACGGACTTAAAGAACCAATTCGTATTTATATTGGGATGTATATGCGTAATCTGTTAGCTATGGGTCTTACTTGCGCGATTATATGGGTTTTACTTCCTTTTCTTCCAATATCTCACCCGACTAATGCCATTCAGTTCACTCTTCGCACACTGGAGGTGTTCATAGTGACTGCAATCAGTCTCTATCTCTTTCAATCACTCTTGACATCGGGGATGCCAATGTTCACACGCCGAATTGTCAATCGAATCATTCAAAAATGAAAACACTTGTAATCAATCTCCCGACCTCAACAGACCGACTTGCTTCGCTACGCGAACGGCTTAGAAAGCATCCATATATTCAACCGGAAATCATAGAAGCTATTGACGGTCGCATTCTCTCCTCCACCGAGCGAGATAAGGTTTTTGATTCTACAAAATTTCAAAAACGATACCATCGGCCTCCCCGACCCGGAGAAATTGGGTGTACTCTATCTCATCAAAAAGCTTATCGAAATATTATTGCGAATCCTTGCAATACTCTTATCCTAGAAGATGATATTTATATCACTCGGAATTTTAAGAAAGAATTGAATGAAATCGATCAGTGGCTCTCCGAAAGCGACCATCCTCGCATTTGTTTCTTCGGAGTAGCCTGTCTGTACCGCGGTAAACGCACATATTCCCTCTCTTCGGAGCTTCGCAAAAGGATGGTGACTCCTTATCGAGAAATTTGTGGAACGTATGCTTATGCTATAAACCCTCAGGCTGCTCATCAACTACTCCACGAACGACCATTCTTCACATCTGATGATTTCGTTTTATTTGCTCGTAAAGGGAAAATAGAAATGAAAGTATGTCTACCCATTATAATTATGCCAGCCACGGAAAGTCAGGCCCCTTCCACCATTGTCAGCGGACAAAACAACGGACCGCAATATTCTTTTGCAGCCCGTCTGCACTTCTTCATCAACGAAAAAATAAACGATTTTCTGACAGGAACAGGAATATTGAAACGTTTAAACTCGATCGATTTCAGACCAACTTAATTTGGTGTTTTTTTTCGCTTGAAATTTGATTAAGACGATTTTCTACACCAATTCCAAAAAGGGCATAGTCAAAAAGACACGGATCTTCAGGATTAATATCCCGAAGCACAGATGTCAATAGTTCAACACTTTTTCTATCATTAGCTTTTCGCTGAAGTAGCCCCAATTCACGCGACACATTACCTACATGCACATCGAGAGGGATAAACAAACGACTCTTAGGAATTGATTTCCAAACTCCCATATCGACTATCCCATCGTCGCGCACAAGCCAACGCAAAGCCATATTAATCCTTTTAAGAGCACTAATGCGCAAATTGGTCGGAAGACACTGAGAACATGCCCTCCCATCATTTACATCAGCAAAAATACGCTGCATAGCTTCAACCAAAGTCCATGAAGGAGTTTCGGTCTCACCGGCATGCATTTCAAAAGCAAATGCATCCAGAGATTCCCATCGGGAATAAATTTCGAAAAGACCTTTCATAAGCCATCGGAAATGACGTCCGAACAGAGTCCGATGAATATTTCGGTCCATAGGGAAATCTTCGTATCCCCGGTCTAACAAAAACTCGAAAGGCTGATTATCCATCCATCCAAGAAGTCGCTCTATATCCCGACAAATCATAGGGCGATTGCCCCATGCCATAATAGCAGAAAGCAATGCCACTATTTCAATATCTTGAAGACGAGAGAATCGACGAGGGAATTTTACCGGGTCAGAATCGATAAAACTTGGAGAATTTATTCTCCGAGCTTCTGAAAAAAGAAGTTCTTTGGTTTCGTTATCAACAATCATTTGTTCTCCGGTTTTTTATCAAGTTCCCGCGCAATATCAGGGCGCACGGTCCGGAGGGTATGTACAAATGCTGTGTCAAAGGCGGCCGCCGCTTCCGGTTGCTTTTTTTCGACATATTTACTTTGTCGACTTCTAACTTCCAAAAGCTTTTTTTGGAGTGCCATCGTATCGGGCCATTCAGCATTCACAAATTCCCGAGCCGCTTCACGCCCTTCCATCTGCGCAGCTTCTATTTGAGCCGTAACAGCTTCAGTACGTTCAGTTCCACTGCATGCAGCAAACGCAATGACGCACAAAACTGCTCCACAGGTTATGATCCCTTTTTTCAACATAGGCATTTTCAATCCCAAAAAACGTCTTATTTTTGTTCCCCATAAAGAGAATCCCACCAACGAGAATCGTTTTGCAACCATTTTGCAAACCACGCCATAATGGTGGCATGCCACGCTATGCGTTTGTCATAGTCAGTCACAACATGATTTGCTCCATCCACTGTTATAAATTCTACATCTCTTCCCAATACTTTCAAAGCATTAAAGAGTTGAATACTCTCCCCGATCGGCACATTAGTGTCTTCCGAACCATGAAGCAGCAAAAGGGGTGTGTGAATTTTATCGGCATTAAAAAGAGAACCCTGTTTAGTAAATAGTTCTGGATTGGACCAGGGATAAGACTTAGCCGCTGCTACAGAATTGTAACTATACCCCCAAAAGCCTTCTCCCCAATAACTGGTCACGTTAGAAATGCCGGCATGAGAAACTGCAGCTGCAAAAATATCAGTCAGAGTTTGGAGATACATAGTCATAAATCCTCCATAAGACGCGCCCAAACATCCAACCTTTTTGGAATCTATAAATTTGTGTTCTTTACAAAATTCCTTTACCCCCTCGATAATATCTTCAGCTGTTCTTTTCCCCCAGGCATTGACATGGCGAGCAGAAAATTCCTGTCCATAGCCAATTGTACCACTGGGATTTACAACATAAACAACATAGTCGCGAGATGCGAAAAGCTGTGGTATATACGCATGGCTCATTCCCCGTTCGGAGGGGGTGGTACCTCCGTAATAATAAACAATTAAAGGATACTTTTTTGAGGGGTCGAAATCAGGAGGCAAACACATCATGCCATCGATCTCCGTGCCGTCAGAAGCGGTAAATTTCCATGGCTGAGTCTTACCGAAATTCACCTCTGCCAAACGATCGCCGTCGGGATCAGCAATCAGAGTAGATTTTCCTGATTTCAAATCCATTAAATATGCTCTCCCTGCATATTCATATGCCTGACCGGTATAGCTCAACCACCGGTCTTCTCTCTTTCCAATAGAAAATCCGGTCACATTATCAACATTTACCGGTAATTCGCGAATATTGCCATCTACCGGGTTAAGGACATAGACAGGTTTGAAAAATCCTTTTTTTGCTCTGAAATATATTTTTCCATCAGCCGCATTCCATACTGGACTACCATCAATTGAAGGATCGAAATCGCGAGTCAACGGCGTAGCTTTTCGGGAAGCAATATCAAAAAGATATCCTTGCATATCAAAATCATTCGCCAAAGGATGCTCACCGGCGTTCACCCCTATTTCCCCAAACAGATTGGGCGCCCCAACCACAAAAAGTCGTTTACCATCCGGAGAATAAGTAGCGGCTGAAATTTCTCCGTCAGCACTAATAAGAGTATCTGTGCGGAGAGTCTTCATATCTAACTGAACCAGATAAGTTTTATAGAATGGATGGTGCGAAGGAGTTTCCTGCATTGATTGAAAAAGCATGCTACTTCCGTCCGGAGTAAAATCTACAAAATATGTAGATGCCCCACCAAATGTCAGGGGAGAAGAAACCGAAGATGCAAGATCGTATTTCATCAAGTATGCCCGGTCGCGATTTCCGGGAATTCTGTCATCAGGATCGGAGTATCTTTGCATGATTCCCTCATTTTTTCGTCCTTCTATCTCCTTATAATATAGGAAATATGAGCCCTCGGGACTCCAAATAATTTTTGATGAAGGGATACCCTCTGCGATCATGGTTGTTGTTCCCGAAGGAAGAGCAACATTATACAGATCAAATTTATCATCACGCTTCACCGTATAGTAAAGCGTAGAGCCTGTAGGCATCCAGGCTGCATTACTCTCAAGACGGGCATTGACGACTTTCCCCGTACGTGTATCCGTAAGGGTGGACCAACTCCTGTTCCTATTCAGTCCAAACACCTCATTGAAACGAGTGATAAGATATTTTCCATCAGGTGAAAGGCTGGTTGACGTAGCACGCGGCCCATCGCTCATGTCGTAGATTGAAAAACGATGTTGCTTCTCTACATCTAAAGCATAAAGGACATCCTCAAATTTTTCCTCAGGAATAAACTCGATTTTCACTGAAGGAGCAGCCACATCATCGGCAGAACTGAGTACATTGAGGGTTATGTTTGCAGTTCTTTCCGGTTCCAGTTCGATTGGAACGGAAACAGTGCTTTTCGGGCCGATTTCATTATCCGCCTTCTCCTTTGATCCTTTCCTCTTACCATCGACATTTACATCAAACACACTCGCCGAAGTCACCTTAAGCGTGCCCTTGATAAATCTTTCCGGTCGAAGTTGAGTCAACAATGTGTGGACTGTCTTTCCATGCGTCGGACGATCTAAAAGGAAGAACCCCGATGTATCAGTTGTTTCAATAATTTTTGGGGTGGTTTTAGACATAGACCGAGATACTCCTTCCAGCAACTGCAATTCCGAAAAGCGATGAGGGGCAAGCGCTGTGTCACCTATCACTGGAGTTATGACATTGACGGGAGGTAAAACTTCCATGCGCTGTGCAACCTTCGAAGCAGCAAATCCGGCTCCTGCTACTGTCATAGACGCAAGGATAAGCAAAGAGAAATTAGAGGGTCTCATGAGAAATGGTACAGAAATAAAATCAGGTTAACGAAAGGAGGCTTACTTTAAGAAGGAGTTTGGAAATGAGTCACCTTCTTGAGTTTAATATTAAAAATAAGCGAGGAGAAGGGTTTGATGTCTCCGCTTCCCGTTGAGCCATATCCGGCTTCCCAGGGCACAATCACAGTGACAGAATCCCCGACATGCATATTGGTCAGCGCAGTCCAGAAACCGGGGATATTTTGGCAAGGCTGACAAGAATAGACACTATCTGTTTTGGAGTATGAGGAATCCATGATGGTGCTATCCATCAGCATAACCTGATATTTGACATCTACTGTCGAATTATCGTAAGGGATAAGGTTGGTCGAAGTTGCTTCACGATCGTTGTGCCACTTCATAAGGACAAATAATGTGGGAGCCCAATCAGGATGGATAGTCTCATATTCATAATTACCATCAGGAGTAAGAGCCAACTGCTTTCCGATTACAAACTTATCGTTGGCTTCCTTCCACTCCTTGTAGTCGGCAGAATTATCATCGTTCAGACATGAGGTTAAGGGAGCAAGAAGGGTAACGGCCGCAAGGGGAATGAAGTATTTTTTCATTGAAATAAAAAAGAAGAGAGTAAATTAAAACGTAATCAGAATTTCACTTCCGGCGCCTTCTGAGCACCTTCTTCTGCTTTAAACTGAGGTTTTGATTCAAATCCAAACCATCCGGCATAAATAACCGTAGGGAATTTCTTTATGGCGGAATTGTATTCTTTGACAGCTTCTGTGTATCGTTTTCGCTCAGTAGAAATTCTATTTTCCGTTCCTTCAAGTTGTGCTTGCAGATTTAAGAAATTTTCGTTAGCCTTGAGATCGGGATAAGCTTCAGTGACAGCTAAAAGCGATTTGAGAGCTTGTGAAAGTTCGCCCTGGGCTTGTTGATATTTTGCCAGAGTCTCCTCATTGAGATTATCGGCGTCGATAGTAATTGAGGTTGCTTTTGCTCTGGCTAACGTCACCTTCTCAAGTGTTTCACTCTCATGAGTGGAATAACCCTTAACTGTATTCACCAAATTGGGAATCAAGTCCGCACGACGTTGATATTGGTTTTCCACCTGAGCCCAAGCTTCGTCTACAGTCTGCTGCTTATCTACAAGAGAATTATAATTGCATGAAGAAAGGCCAAACGACATAAGCAGAACGCTTAGCATTAAAACGAATTTAAAATACTTTTTCATGATAGAGTGATTAAACAAGTTTGCGAAGAAGGCTGTTAAGACTGACGCTGTCACCCAAAAGCGTTCTTAAATCATCAACTTTGACACGCTGTTGCTCCATAGAGTCGCGATGACGTAGAGTCACGGTATTATCTTCAATAGTCTGATGATCGACTGTGATACAGAAAGGCGTTCCAATCGCATCCTGTCGACGATAGCGTTTGCCGATTGAGTCTTTTTCGTCGTACTGGCAAGTAAAATCAAATCGAAGTTGATGCTGTATTTCTCGAGCTTTTTCCGGGAGACCATCTTTCTTCACAAGAGGAAGCACGGCGCACTTCACCGGAGCAAGAGCCGGAGGGAAATGAAGGACAACGCGACTATCACCACCCTCAAGTTGTTGATTTTCATAACAGCTACACAGAACTGTCAAGAACATCCGATCCACACCAATTGAAGTCTCAATCACGTATGGCACATAGCTCTCATTAAGTTCCGGATCAAAGTATTGAATTTTCTTGCCGGAGAACTTTTCATGTTGAGAAAGGTCGAAATTTGTTCGAGAATGAATTCCCTCTACTTCCTTAAATCCAAATGGCATTCGGAACTCAATGTCAGTTGCCGCATTTGCATAATGAGCCAATTTCTCATGGTCGTGATAGCGATACTTGTCGTCGCCGAGTCCCAAAGCTTTATGCCATTCAAGACGAGCTTTTCTCCAATAGTCGAAATATTTCAGTTCTTCTCCCGGGCGAACAAAGAATTGCATTTCCATCTGCTCAAACTCGCGCATACGGAATATGAATTGACGGGCTACTATTTCATTACGAAAAGCCTTTCCAATCTGAGCTATTCCGAAGGGAATCCGCATTCGTCCGGTTTTTTGAACGTTCAGGTAATTGACAAAAATACCCTGTGCTGTTTCCGGACGGAGATAAACCTCCATTGCGCCATCGGCAGTTGAACCCATTTCAGTCTTAAACATAAGATTGAATTGGCGAACATCCGTCCAATTTCGGGTTCCTGAAATTGGATCGACAATTTCATAGGCGAGAATAATCTGTTTAAGCTCAGCAAGATCGTTGGCGTTCATGGCCTCAGAAAAACGCTCATGAAGCTGATTGCGTTTAGCTAAATATTCCATCACCCGAGGATTTGTCTGCTTAAACATTTCAGCATCAAATTTTTCGCCAAAACGTTTTGCTGCTTTAGCCACTTCCTTGTCGATTTTCTCGTCAATTTTGGCAATTTCATCTTCAATCAGCACATCGGCTCTATAACGTTTCTTTGAATCCCTGTTGTCAATCAGAGGATCATTAAAAGCGTCTACGTGTCCGGAAGCCTTCCAAATTGTGGGATGCATAAAAATAGCCGAGTCGATACCCACAATGTTGTCGTGAAGCATCGTCATCGACTCCCACCAATAACGTTTAATATTGTTTTTTAACTCTACTCCATTCTGACCATAATCGTAGACAGCAGACAGACCGTCATAGATTTCACTTGACTGAAACACAAACCCATATTCCTTTGCATGGGCTACAATGGTTTTGAATACATCCTCTTGTTTTGCCATTTGGAAAATATCATTTAGGCCACCGGCCAATTGTTATCAAATTATATAACCATACTTCTGAAGTCATAATAACCACTGACTCCATCAAAGTATTTCAATTTGCAAATTTAGCAAAAAATCTCAAAACTTACCAACTTAAAAAGAGGGAAAGAAGAAGGGTATTTCATAATTTCACATTATGAAATACCCAATACTGATGAAAAAGGTTTTGTTCGAAAAAGATTATTGTATTCCTTTTTTCTAAATCGGCGTACACTTTCCTTAATATACAGAATGGAAAGTCACAGTGCGCACGAAAGGACTCGAACCTTCACGTCGCAAGACACCAGATCCTAAGTCTGGCGCGGCTACCAATTACGCCACGTGCGCTTATTCAAATGCAAAGTTAATGATTTTTTTCTTTTCACCAAAAAAAATTACAAAAATCGTGCAACACGTTTAACCAAAGTCTTGAAAGACGGTTCTATTTTTTCAGTCCTTTCATTTTTACACGCATCGTATCAAAACCCTTGCCATAGACTCCATTGACATTGCTTTGAGTGATAAATGCTTCCGGGTCAATACTCTTGATTATACGACAGATTGTGACCGACTCAATTTTTCGACACCAAACCATCAAAACTTTAACTTCTTGCTTTGTATACCATCCTTTCCCATCAAGAACAGTCACACCACGATGAGCCTCTTCGTTAACTCGCGTTGCAATCTCTTCCCATTTTTTCGAAAAGATTATAAATTGCTTCGCTTGGCGGTTGGTATTGATAAGTAAGTCAGTAACGTAAGAGATAATATAAGTAACCACCCATCCATACACCATTAAGGGCACTCTCGCTTCCAGCCGTTCACCAAAAGTACCGTTATAAGGTAGAAGAATAGAAGAGGCCACAATAAACATATCGACAATGATCATGGTTCGGCCAATACTAACATTGCTGACTTTCGACACCATTGCAGCAATAATATCAGTCCCACCGGTCGAGCCGTTGTGGATAAACGCCGTTCCAATACCAATGCCACAAAAAATAGCACCTAAAATCACACTCATCGAAATATCCGCAATTAACGGGTGGTCAAGAGCCATGAAAAGCCCTTCAAACACACCTATTGAAAGAGCTGCAACCGTTGCACCAAATATGGTACGCAACACAAAGGTCTTACCAACTATTCGGAAAGCCATAGCCAACAGCAACAAATTACAGATATATTGAGTGACGGCCACGGGGATAAGACCACCTGAAGCAAAATAAACTAATGTGCCGACACCGGTCAGCCCCCCGATGATAATCTCATGAGGAAGTATAAAGGCACAAAACCCGATAGCATAGATAACAATGCCCAAAACAATCATTATATAATCTTTAGCATTAGTCATCAATGAGTTATATTTATCTGCCATATCGATAAAAGCAATTTTTGGGATGAAATAATCTTCAGGTGCCCCCTGAATGTGTTCATAATCTTATTGAGGGTGCAAAATTAACAAATTTTTCTTACTCCCCTTATAAAATTTTATTACCTTTGTGAAATCTATTCGAAACGATTCAAAAAATGAATATTTCCAAACTCATCTTAGCCGGAACGATGGCCTTAGGATGCCTATTCCCCCTCTCTGCAGAAAAATTTTTTGACACTTCTGCACCGGAAAAATTTATTACCCTGGGAGCTCGTATTGGTGTTAATTCATCGAATCTAACTGTCAAAGATGATATCTATGATCTTTGGAACAAAAACTCATGGGGAACCGGCTTTGAAATCGGAGCAGTCGCAGATATTCATATTCGGGAGTTTTTGATCATTCAACCGGGCATATTTTTTCAATCGCGTAGCGGTAATTACACCTACGCTTCTCGTTTTTGGGTGCCTACTGCAGATGAGAATGGAGTAATCAAGAACGAAGGAGTAGATATGGTTCAATATGGCCATCACCGAAACTACAACTTCAATATTCCCATTATAATATCAGGACGATTCAACATTGCTCCGAAAGTCAAATGGATGGTTGATTTGGGACCATATTTCAACTTTCTGCTTAACTCAACCGGCACAGGTTCTCTTTACTCACTTCGATACGATGGTCTCGACAATCTCCCCCAACTTCATGCGACTGACAGCAAGCGTAGCAAATTTGACTTTGGATTCAAATTAGGAACCGGATTCCGTTTCTTTAATCACTACTATGTGGGGATGCACTACTTGGCGGGAGCGTTGACTCCCTGGAAGAATGAAGGCCTGGGAGGTCACAACAAATGTTGGTCCTTCACTGCAGGTTATGATTTTTAATTCTCCCATCACCCATTGTTGATTCTCAATTGACAAAACTTTGCCAGGACTTTCTGAGTTAAAAGAAATCATCCGGAGGTCTTAACCGTAACATTAGTTCACTGCCATTGATTTCAAACAATGAGACTCGTTGAAATAACTGATTTAAACTCACATCCCGATGTTAGAGTTTATTCGTCTTTAACGGAAACTCAGCTACGAAGCAGTCTAAAGCCTCAGGAAGCATTATTTATAGCCGAAAGTCCGAAGGTGATAAAAGTTGCTCTCGAACAAGGTCTTGAACCGGTATCCCTGCTATGTGAACGACGTCATATCGAAGGCGATGCTGCCGAAATAATTCGGATGGTAAACGACATTCCAGTATATACAGGCAGTCGGCAAATTTTAAAAGAACTTACGGGTTACACACTTACACGGGGAGTGCTATGCGCTATGAGACGACCTGTGCTCCCCTCTTTAGAAATACTTTTAGAAAAAGCTCGCAGAATTGTTGTAATAGATGGCGTGACCGACACCACAAATATTGGCGCAATTTTTCGGTCGGCGGCAGCCCTTGGGATTGAGGCAGTCTTACTTACTCCAACATCGTGCGATCCATTGAATAGGCGAGCGGTTCGAGTGTCGATGGGAAGTACATTTTTAATTCCCTGGAACTATCTTCCGCTTAAAGACGAATCAGGAAAGGCTATAGAAATAAACAGTTTTCTGCAACGAAAAGGCTTAAAAACTGCTGCTATGGCACTCTGTGAAAACTCCATCTCCCTTGATGATCCCGTGCTTAAATCAGAAAACCGGTTAGCTCTGATCATGGGGACAGAAGGAGATGGATTGGCTGACAAGGTAATAAAAAATGCAGACTATACAGTCCGCATTCCAATGTCTTATGGCGTTGACTCGCTGAATGTAGCCGCAGCAGCCGCTGTCGCTTTCTGGGAACTCAGAATTAAAGATTGAAATAGTAAGTTCCCGTAGACAGGACGGCGTAGAAATTAAAATTATTACCTCTTAGATAGTAACTGGTGTTTACCGCCGGAACATCTACTCCAAGATTCCAGGATTGAGTCCACGGATCCCACGCATTTAAAACTGTAACGACATATTGAATTCCGTTATAGGAATAACTGACACGAAGAGGAAGGGTGCGCCATACGCCCATGGAATCGTAGCCACATGCAATCACAGTGGTCACTCCGGAATTCTGCCAATTAGGAGACGACAACGGAGTGTTGACTATGATAGGCGCAGGTCCCGGATTCCAAGGACTACCCCAGTTTGAAGGAGCAGCCGGTCCGGGATTCCATCCTATACCATTTGAGGGAGCAGGATTAAATGAGCCTCCGGATCCGGGAGCAGGCATACTTGTGCCTCCTCCAAAGCCACCACCCGAACCGGGAGCTGGCATACTGTTTTGTGCTATCATTCCAAATACCCCAAACATTAAAGCAATACCCACTACTCCAATATTACTTAAAATCGAGATAATATTTTTCCTTTTCATAATCTTACTTTATTATTTATGCAATCGGCATTCTAAAAAGACCTTTTCCTTTTCTAAGAACAATTATGAAGTGGATGGGGTTCACTGAGAATGATGCCGGATGAAGTTGAAGATAGTATCGTAGGCTGCATCACGACTCTTTTTGTTACTGAGGATAAGATCATGAAGTCCGTCTTTAATTTCCGATACTTGCCTTACCTTACCGAGTTTTCGCCCTTGACGCGCAATTTCAGCGGGGTCAAGAACCGCATCCCCGGTTTGGAATTCAGGTGTCCAACTACATCCCTCAATCTTCCGACTGCTATGCATTACAAGAATGGGCACCACTATATGGGAAGCATTTTTAAATAGTCGACTTTGAGCTGAATTAATTGAATTGACCCAGCCCATGGTCACCGGAGGGGAATAAATCATTTTCCACACCGTGTCGTATGTCCATTCTCCATGATAGGATTTGAGTAAACTATAAGCATAGCCCGAACAATGCTCTTGCTTAATTTTAACTTCTGGTGAAAGATGACTCAGTAATCCCACAGCCGGAATGGCAAGATTGCGCATGAACGGTGAGAAGTTCCATTCAAGAAAAGGAGAATCAGTGACCACTCGGTTCACACCACATCTTGCTCCTTTATCGGCCGCAAAGAGAGCTACCGTCAGGCCACCGGTGCTGTGTCCTGAAAGAGTAATATCCCGATTGCCGTCTCTGCGGATTTGAGCCAAAGCAGAATCAATGTCCTGAAAATATTCCGTCTGATTTCGAATATCAAAAGGATATTGCCAAGGTTCGAGACTACGTCCATACCGTCGGAGATCTACGGCATAGAAATTAAATCCGGAATCAACAAACCTCTCTCCCATTTCTTTTTGGAAGAAGTAATCATTGAAACCATGTATATAGAGATATGCCTTATGAGATCCACCGGGTACTAATTTTCGCACGATTGTAGACCGGCACGGACCATCGAAGCTTTCTCCTTGATTGACGAAACGAGCTTCATAACCCGGGAGAATATCGGGATGCCAGGTTGTATCCGTTTCGGGAGTTTTGGGACCATGGTATTTTTCAGTATAATTCCATCCGGCAAATACCACCACCGACCCACATAGGCCAATTGCAAGAAAGAGAAGCAATTGCAGTGGAGTTAGAGTACATCGGGTTTTCATAAATGAGTGGTATGAGATGGACGGAGAAGGTCGTTGACAGTTTTGACGGGATTGAAGGTTTCGGGAGCAACTTCCACAAAAATAGTATTCCAATCACTCATTGCACCATTCCACAGTCCCGGCAGCTCCAAAGCCTTAATATCCTGACCTTGGTGACTTTTATAGGAAATGAAGCCGGTTGCCGGATCTACAAAATTTGATAAAATATACTTTTCCCCTTTCCAATCATAGATTGAACATACGAGGTCGACGGGATTAAAGTGTGTGGCTTTTTTAAGTAATTGTTTTTTTTGTTTCGGATCGAGTTGGGTAGTCTCGAGAATTTGTGGCTGGATAGTGCCATCGGGAGAATAAACCAGGAAAGGACCTCCACCAGGCTCTCCTTCATTTTTCACCATTCCACAAACCCGAAGCGGACGATTAAATTTTCGCAACAGATAAGCAGCTTTATCTGCCGGAGACATTTGGTCAGCGCTATCCCCCGTCACGCATAATACTTTACGAAGAAATGTGAGCATTTCCTCCATCTCTTCCTCGGAAGGAATTCCCTTCTCCAGTCGTTTGGAATAATCAAATATTTTTTGTCGTGTTGCGACCAAGATACCTCCAAGCATTTTTTTAGATCGTATTGTCGGACTTCGAAGGGCAGCCGGCACGACATTGTCAATGTTTTTAATAAAAATAACATCTGCCTCGCGCTCTCCAAGATTTTCTATTAATGCTCCATGCCCTCCCGGACGAAAAAAAAGTTCTCCATTTTCACGATATAGCGAACCATCAAGAGTAGTAGCCACAGTGTCGGTAGATGGTTTCTGAATGGAGAAAGATATTTCATATTTCTTACCTGTCAAATTTTCCATATAGCCCTTGATCTCCTCTACGGCTGCCTGGGCAAGTGGAAGATGTTCTTCGCTGACAGTGAAGTGGATTTTTACTTTCGAATGATTATCGGCCGCATATTGTGCCCCCTCCTCTAAATGCTCGGCAAGAGCCGAACGAGTGGACCCAAGCACTTTATGAAATTGCAACAGAGCCTTCGGAAGCGCCCCATAGTTAAGACCCTCAGAGGTAATCAAAGCCCGAACCACGTCTTTATATCTTTTATCGGATATGAGACTTGCAACACTCATACCATAATTTTCCATGCAAACGAGATTTAGACGCGGATAAAAAGCAAAATCAAATATAGAAGTAAAGAATTGCTTCATAAACGAGTCCGACGGGTTATCTTTCTTCCCTTCGAGAAACTCAAATAAATTTTTAAACATTCGAGAAGCAGCTCCGCTGGCAGGGACAAGTTTCTCTACTTTCCCTCCGGCATCAAGGAATTTATCCCATATTTTAATACTTTGCTCTTCCATATCGGGAGTAGGGCGCGTAATTCCACTATCGATAGTTGCCGGACCTTTAATTTTAAGGTATGGGAATCCCTCTCGAAGCATTTTAAGTTGAGCGACAAGCTGATTTTCTGTAATTCCCTTCCTGTTGAGAGTTTGAATATCGATTTGACTAAGTTCCATGCGACAGAAAATTTAATAATGATAAATGGAATTTAAAATAGGAGGCAAATAAGTTTACCTCCTATTGATTAACAACTCAAGCGTCTTTTTTTCTTTTATGTTGTAGAAATATTTATTCTGTAGAGTTTGTTTGTTCGATTTTACGACAAAGTATATCAATCTTTCGACCGACAAGTGGAAGAGCCCGCTCAAGGCGATGAACTTCTCGTCGTGACTGCGCAAGCTTCCACGTTTGGGCTACAACAGCAGCATCCGCCCGGGAAAGAAGAATCCGGGAAGAACCACCATACACAATGGTAAACTTTGAAGTTGGGGATGTGGCAATTAAATTTGCAACAGAATCTGCCTCAGCCCCGGTGAAGAGGACAGTAGTAATATTCCCGGTTCGGTAATTTAAAGCACCGTCAGGAGTTACATGAGCAGTGGAAGCGGAGCGAACACCATCGGAAACGGTAATTGATGAAAAAGAATTACCTGAATGAACGGCAATCAGTTCAAACCCTTCTGCTTTCGATATTCTGGCAACCAACCCTGTTCGTGAAAGCGGATAAGACGTCCGGGCTGATTTCAAGATTGTATAGCCTTCCACCTCCCGGGGATTGTCAACATAGGAAAAATCCTTAAGCAAAGAATCAACAAGAAGATAGGCTTTCTCAAGAGAGTCTTGCGTAAGATCGCGTGTTTTCTCAAGTAGCTTCAGACTATCGGAAAGAGATTCCTTCCAATTATCATATTTGTCTGCGTTGCGACTGCGTTCCTGACGTTGGACACAGGAACTTGAAGCAAGTGGGAATAAGAAAACGAAAAGAAAGAGAAAAATTAAAAAATTTTTCATAGAGCTAAATAAATGTAATTAGATAAAAGTCATAGAGTTAAGTTCGAGAAACATCCTTGACTCCTTTAACTCCCTTGAGTTTTCGTATTAGAGCAGCCAGTCGAGTAGTGTCGGTAAGATTAATAGTTAAAAAACCGCGAAACACGCCGTCGTGCGAGTCGATAGAAATGTTTCGAAGATTCATGTCGGGCTCTTTAGCAATAATTGATGTAAGATTTGTCACAATACCAATGTCGTCGTTTCCGAGCACCCTGAGGGAAACCGGCATAGTGGCTCCCGGTGTTCCACTCCAGGCTACACTAACAATCCTATAGGGGTATCTCTGACGGATGTTGGGAGCATTAGGGCATGAGTTCTGATGAACTTTTACTACCCCCTCAGAACTAATAAAACCGAATACATCATCCCCGAATACCGGAGAGCAACATTTGGCAAGTTTATATTGAAGACCTTTAATGGTTTTTCCTCCAACTGAAAGAATCTCAGTCTGAACGTCATTGTCCGTGGACTCCGACAGGTGGAATTCCTCGGCTGAAATTTTGACAGAGTCGGCAGCTGAGGATAACCGACTTTCGTACTCAGCAAGAAACCGTCCAACATCTATTTTTTCATCAGCGATGGCTGCGAAGAAGTCATTTGCATATTTATAACCCAAGCTGTTGATTTGCTTCATCAACATCCCGTCGTCAAGTTCGATTTTACGATTTTTAGCCCGTCGGGTCAAGGTTTCTTTTCCAAGATCAGCCAAACGAAGTTTTTGCTCATTGAGAGATTGGCGAATTTTATTTCGTGCCTTGGTGGTAGTAACGATAGAAAGCCAATCATGTGTAGGAGACTGATTGGAGGCTGTGATAATTTCGACAGTATCCCCATTTGAAATTTTATAGTTTAATTTTCGATGGATACCGTTGATGACAGCTCCGCAACATCTGCATCCGACATTGGAATGAATCGCAAATGCAAAGTCAAGAACTGTCGCGCCCTCAGAAAGACGCAACAGATCTCCTTTAGGGGTAAAAGCATAAACTTCCTTGAGAGCCTGACCCGGGCGCACATCTCTCATCAGCTCCATCGGCCCGGTAGCCGCTGAATCCAGGATATCGCGAATGTTATTCATCCATTGATCCGTAGAATCGCTTTTGACACCTTTGTAGCGCCAATGCGCGGCAAGACCTTTTTCTGCGACAAGATCCATCCTCCGCGTACGAAATTGGACCTCAACCCATTTTGCCTCCGGACCCAAGACAGTGGCATGCAGACTTTCGTAACCGTTACTTTTGGGTATGGTAATCCAATCTTTCATACGGGCTGGATTGGCGGTGTACATATCCGCCAGTATCGAATAAGCTAACCAACAGTCACGCTTTTCGCGTTCACGAGGTGTATCAATTATGACCCGAATGGCAAAAAGATCGTATATATGTTGGAGATCAACTTTCTGCTTACGAATTTTTGCCCAAATTGAAGATATAGATTTTGTTCGCCCTTTGATTGAGAAACGTAATCCGGCAGCTGTCAATTTTTCTTTCAAAGGCTCTATAAAGGCATGAATATATGCTTCCCGGGCACGTTTGGTCTCATTAAGTTTTCGGGCAATCTGATGATATATCTCCGGATTGGTATACTTGAGAGCAAGATCTTCAAGTTCGCTTTTTAATTTATAGAGACCAAGGCGATGAGCAAGCTGAGCATAAAGGCAATCCGCCTGGAAAGCCACATCTCTCACCCATTGCTTATCAGGATGGTGATTGATGGCTCTCATGATGACAAGATTAAACACGATCATGATTATGATTACTCGAATATCATCAGCTAAAGATAAGAGTAATCCCCGGAAATTCTCTTGATGAGCGACACCGGTGCGAGAGCCATATTTCATCACTTCGTGCATCCCCCGGATTAAAGAAGTCACATCCTCTCCCCAGTGGACAGCAACATTTTCCACCATTCCCTCCTGATTATCAAGTGAATCGGAGCTGCGATTATCCCCTTGGTGGGGAAAACAGATTGGATATAGTAGAATGGCTAATAGAATATTTCGATCCGGTTCCACGCTCTCTGCAAAAAGCACTGCTGTGCGCAAAGTAGTCAACAAAATTGGAAGACCATGTTTTGAGTGGGAAGAGATTCCTGAAGTCCCACTTAGGCAAAACTGACGGATTTCTTGAACTTCGGAATCAGAAAAACGATGGCCTGCCAAATTCCGGATTCGGCCAATCAACGAGGCAACTTCACGAATTTGAGAAAAAAGAAGCGATGCAGAGGGCATTGAATTAAGATTAAGGTATTCCAAGGAAACGATGTAGCTGAACAGAAAGAGTCCAACGTGGGTCAGCCAGCACACGACGGACTGTCCTCAATCTATTCGCAGTCCTCATTGTCTCGTCCGGAACATAACACGGTTGGAGATACATCAGAGTTTTTTGATCTCGAAAAGGGAGGTCGAAGTATTGATCAAGATCTTGTCCAAGATCAACAACTTTAATCTCATCAGCTCTTTGCACCCGAAGGGGTAGATTCTCCACTCCATCCAGGCCCGATTTTGGACTGACTGTGACCCAGTCTATTTCATCTGGAATAGGGAAAGTCCCATTAGTCTCTATTGCGATTTTTTTTCCCGTTGCTCGACGAAGAACCCGGATAAATTCAGCATCTATATGACTTGCCGGTTCGCCACCGGTGAGGACCACCCAGGAGGCTGAGTAAAGATTAACCGTCCGGATAATGTCGTCGTCAGACATAAAAATCCCTTCCGAATGGGATGTGTCACAAAAAGGGCATCGAAGGTTGCATCCTGAAAAACGTATAAATACGGTTGGAAAGCCGGTATGATGGCCTTCGCCTTGAAGAGAGTAAAAAATTTCGTTGACTTTACGCATTGAAATTATTTCAGTCTAATTCATAAATTGCCGTATTGCCGTCGCTCTCCTGCACTTCGCATCTGAAACAATTGGGAACATTATCCACAATCCACCGGGCTATATTTTCGGCAGTAGGATTAAATGGAAGAGCATCGTTGAGAAAAGTATGATCAAGGCGCTGGCTGACAAGTTGCTTAATTAAAGAAAAATCCGTGACCATCCCGTCAGCATTAAGCTCTTTAGCCCGACATTCGACCAATATAACCCAGTTATGACCATGCATAACCGAACATTTACTGGGATAAGAAAGATTAAGTTGATGCGCGGCCGATATTTCAAGACGTTTTTTTACGAAGTACATAGGAGAAAAGAGTTTAGTCAGCTTGGTAGATTGTGGGATCTGCGATGCCGGCAAGAACAAATGCTTCTTTCCGTTCGCGACAGGTGCCACATTGCCCGCAATGTTGTTCGCCACCTTTGTAGCAGCTGTATGTAAGAGAATAGTCTACTCCAAGTGTAGCACCGCGCTCAGCGATTTCAGCTTTAGAGATGGATGTATATGGAGCAATTATTGAGACTCCATCGTATGTACCGGCTTTCATTGCTTCAGACATAGCCTCGATAAATGGAAGACGACAATCCGGGTATATGGCATGGTCGCCCCCATGATTTGCAATCATGACATGAGCAAGTCCATTTGACTCAGCAAGCCCACACGCCACAGCAAGCATTATACCATTACGAAAAGGGACCACAGTCGACTTCATATTATCCTCGTCGTAATTGCCTTCCGGAATTTTATCTGCACCTTCGAGAAGAGAACTTTTGAAATATTTTCCAATAAATTGCAAAGGGATAATCAGATGGGGAATACCAAGGATTTCACACTGACTTCGGGCACATTGAATTTCACGAGCATTGTGATTGGAGCCATAGTCAAAAGTTACGGCTAAAGCAATTCGGTTTTTATAGTCGTGGAGGAGAGTGACCGAGTCCATACCCCCAGAAAGTACGATGACAGAATCTTTCTTCATGATAGGAGAAGAGAATTAGCGGTGAATGAAATCATTCGTGTTAAAGTTTTGCGCAATCCGAAGTTTACGTAATTCTTCGTGCTGCTCATCGGCTTTATTAGCGAAGGGATAGATGCTGATTCCACCCCGAGGCATGAAAATTCCCCGGACTTCCAAATATTTCGGTTGCATAAGATCCCATAGATCGTTCAGAATAATATTGATGCAGTCTTCATGGAAGTCGCCATGGTTTCGAAAAGAGAAAAGATAAAGTTTGAGACTTTTACTTTCGACCATTTTTTGCCGAGGAATATACGAAATAAAAATATGTCCGAAGTCAGGTTGGCCGGTTTTAGGGCAAAGGGTGGTAAATTCCGGGCAATCGAATGTGACAACGTATTCTCTGTCGTGATGCACGTTGTCAAATGTTTCAAGGACCTCCGGAGAGTAGTCTGTAGGATATTCGACTCGCTGTGAGCCGAGCAACGTGAGTCGGTCTAAAGATTGATGTGCACTCATAATCGGTTGTGAACGTTTCAAGTCTACAAAGTTAGTGATTTTTTCGGAATATGGAACTTGGATGAATTTGGAATATGGATATTTTTTGCTAATTTTGCTGAATAGAAAGGCTCGTAATCCGATGATTAACAAAATCATTACATGAGCTTTAAACACAATATACAAGAGAGTTTTATACTTCTGAATTATGAAGTTAAGGAGGATAATAATAGGATTGACACTGCTGGTTTGCTCAGCGATTAGTGTCGATATGATATGTGCAGAAAATCCGAAGCGAGAGTTTCGTGGTGCATGGCTTCACGTCATAGGCCAGTCGCAATGGCAGAACAAAACAACTGCTCAAGCAAAAAAGTATATAGACGACCAATTCCAAAAGCTGGCTGATGCAGGTTGCAATGCTGTAATTTTTCAAGTTCGACCTACAGCAGACGCATTATATGAAAGTGAACTCGAACCCTGGTCGGCGTGGCTGACAGGAAAGCGGGGTAAATCGCCTTCACCAGCCTGGGATCCGATGGCCTATGCAATTGAGGAAGCTCACCGACGTGGAATGGAATTTCATGCGTGGTTAAATCCTTATCGAGTAACTTCCTCGCCTAAAGATGTGTTACCGAGCTCCCACGCTGCAAATCGAGAACCGGACAGATTTGTAAAATTCAACGGTCAGATTTTCTTTGATCCTGCTTATCAGGAGAATAGGGATTTTATTTGTAAAGTTATCGATGATATTGTGAATCGATACGACGTTGATGCGATTCACATTGATGATTATTTTTACCCTTATCCGGCTAACGGTCAACGTTTTGATGCTGATCAAACCAGCTATTCACGGTTTGGTAACGGGCAAAATAAGGGCGATTGGCGACGGCAGAATGTAGATCTTTTGATTGAGCAGATTTATTCGACTATAAAGGAACGCAAACCATGGGTAAGGTTTGGCGTCAGCCCGTTTGGAATCTGGAGGAATAAGCGGACAGACCCTCGTGGCAGTGAAAGCACCGGTCTTCAAAATTATGATGATCTGTATGCCGATGTGCTACTATGGGCTAAGAAGGGCTGGATCGATTATATGGTGCCCCAGCTTTATTGGACCCTTGACATGAAAGCAGCTCCAAGCCGAAATTTGGCAAAATGGTGGAATGATAATTCCCAGGGAGTGGATGTCTATATCGGTCAGGATGTGAAACGCACTATGGACACCCCCGATCCCGGCAATCATGATCGAAATGAACTGGATACTAAAGTCCGCTTAAGTCGGGAACTTCCTAATATCGGAGGGAACGTATGGTGGCATGGATATTGGGTTACGGAAAATTATAAAGGCGCATCGGACTCGTTGTCATTGAAATATCAATCCACAATTGCCTTGCCACCCGCTTATGGCGATCCCAATGTTAAACCAGCCAAACCCGAAGGTCTTCATCTTGAGACGCGCGGTGGAAAAGTCTTTTTGAGTTGGCACGCTCCGGAAATCGGAACTAAGGCAAAAGACACAGATGCAGTGAAATTTGTGGTGTATGAATTTTTTAAAGGTGAAAAGCCGGATTTGAATGATTCTCAAGCAATAATTTCGATGACACCTTACACGTCGGTGGCTTTGGCTGATGTCGGCAATCAGGATGATATTCATGGCCATACGTTTTGTGTAACTTCCCTTGACCGCATGAATAGAGAATCAATCGCTGCGAGCTACACTGTAAAATAGTTTCATAAAAACTCGTTAAGACTCCCATTAAAAATATGAAAAATTTTTTATTATTAATGTTACTTACCATTCTCACCTCGACTCCGGGGCAAGCTCAATTTTTGGATAAGTTTGAGAAATTTATGGATAAGGTGACAGGATATGAAGAGGAAAACACAGTTAAGTCCGACACTATTTTCGGGCGCACTTATGGAGCGAACCCGGGATTGAAAATGGCATTGACAAAGGCTCGTATTTCTAAGTCGGGAGAAGCTATATTTACGTTTGTTTTATCGACAGTGGAAGACTCCGTAAGCGGTCTGCGGATAGATCCCGAAAGAGGATTTGCTTTTAACACTCCGGAAATAGCAGACTCTCTAATCGAGTTTTCATTATCAAAACCCTTTAAGGTAGGAGAGACAAATCCGACTGATAGCCTGAATATTACATCAAAGAAAAAGAAAAAGAAGAAAAAATCAGAAAGGGTAACTTTAAATCTCGAACCTCTGACCAGCTCTCCAAGTGGAAAGATGAATAATTTGGAAGAGTTTTCTTTGCCTGAGGATAAAACTGTGGAAATAACAGCGGTTTGCTTTAATTATCCCAATAAATTAAAAAAGTTGGATCGAATAGAGGTAGCCTTTGTGAGCCGAAGAGGAGGAGAAATGCGCTTTTTCGGCTTTACATTCGATAATGTCCCTGTGCAACTTTCTCCTATGGCTCCAAATTGAATCATCTTTCATTTGACTTAAAAATTATACTTCACCCGGTTTTCGGCATAATGTCCGAAGACCGGGTGAAGTATAATTTTATTAAAAGGGTAGAATAAACTGGAGATTATAAAGTCTATTCTTCTTTTTTCTTGCGAGATCGCGTTGCTTTTACCGGCTTGGGTGCTTCTTCGGGAGTTTGTTCCACCCCGGCAAGTACACCATCAATCATGATACGACCACAGTATTCACAAACGATAATTTTTTTGTGCATTTTAATTTCAAGCCGGCGTTGAGGTGGAATACGATTGAAACAACCGCCACACGCCCCACGTTGCACCGTCACAATACCGAGACCATTGCGGGCATTTTTACGAATGCGTTTGAAAGCAGCCAGCGTATAAGCATCCACGAGCGGTTCGAGCGCTTTTGCCTGTTCACGATAGCGTTCTTCTTCCTGACGGGTTTCTGAAACGATTTCTTCAAGTTCGCGTCTCTTTTCTTCAAGGATATGTTCGTTGTCTGCAAGTTCATCTTTTGCAGCAGCAATATCGTTTTTTTTCTGTTCTTGTTGAGTCTGAGCTTCGCGAATTTTCTTTTCAGCAAGTTCAATTTCGAGGTTTTCGAATTCTTTTTCTTTCTCAAGGAAGGCATATTCTCGATTGTTCCGAACGTTGTTGATTTGCTCTTCGTACTTTTCGATTTTAACCTTCCGGTCAGCAATTTCACCGGTTTTTTGATTGACGAAAGCTTTGAGGTCAGCAACTTCGTCTTTTAGTTTTTGGATTCGGGTTTGGAATCGGACGATTTCGTCTTCAAGGTCTTTTACTTCATGAGGAAGTTCACCTCGAAGGGTTTTGATACGGTCGATCTCAGTGAGGAGGGTCTGATACCGATAGAGTGCTTTAAGGCGTTCTTCCACGCTTCTTTCCTTATCTGATTTTCTTTCAGTAGCCATGTGGATATGTTGGAGTTTTATTTTCGGGAATTATAAACGTATTAATTATAGACAGACGATAGGGTTTGATTCGGATTGAGCAAAAAGTGTCTGACAAGAGGGGAAACTGTCGCGAATGAGGCGCGAAAGAATCTTTCTGGAACAGAGTTCACTTTCGTAATGACCTATGTCGGCAATAAGAATCTTATTTGCAAAGGTCGTAAAATCGTGATATTTGATGTCAGCAGTTACGAATACATCTGCTTTGGCTTTAATAGCCACCGGAATAAAGGAAGCTCCGGACCCCCCACAGACAGCGACTCGACGAATGACGAGTTGTGGAGAGCCAGCTGAATATCGGAGAGAGCGTACATCAAAAGCTTCTTTGACCATACGAAGAAATTCCATTGCGGGTCTTGGGCTTATGTCTCCTACTACACCAAGGCCACAAAAAGAACCTTCTTCTTTTGGAAAGAGGGGCTTGCAATTGGAAAGTCCCAAAATTCCAGCCATCTCGTAGCTCACCCCGTCGGAGGCCGCATCAAGATTGGTATGAGCGGAATAGATAGCAATATTATGACGAAGCGCTTCGATGACAATTCGCTGCTCGGGAGTTGCACCGGTGATCTCTTTTAGTCCCTTGAAGAGGAGGGGATGATGACTCACAATGAGGTTACATTTCCTCTGCCGAGCCTCCCGAAGAATTTGCTCCGTCACATCGAGACAAATAAGCACCCCGGTCACGGTCTGAGCAGGGTCGCCGACTTGGATTCCGGCATTGTCATATGTCTCTTGGAGAGATAATGGGGCAAACCGCTCGATTGCTTCTGCTATACCTCTGACTGTAGGAAGAATTTCGGAACTAATCATTTTGACTGAGGTAAGTCGATTCGGAGAGAGAGCTCGTCGAGTTGAGCCTGATCAATTGGAGAGGGTGACTCATTCATGATGTCACGACCAGAGTTATTTTTGGGGAATGCAATAACATCGCGGATTGTATCGAGACCAGCAAGAATGGACACAAAACGATCAAATCCCAAAGCAAGTCCACCATGAGGAGGTGCCCCGAATTTGAAGGCATTCATTAGGAAGCCGAATTGTTCCTGAGCACGCTCAGGAGTGAATCCCAGAAGCTCAAACATCGTATCCTGAAGGTTTGCATCATGGATACGAATTGACCCTCCTCCGAGTTCTGTACCATTGACCACAATATCGTAGGCAGTCGCACGCACTTTTCCTGTATCGGAATGCAGCAGAGGAATATCTTCGGGATTAGGAGAGGTGAAGGGATGGTGCATCGCATAGAAACGCTGCGTTTCTTCATCCCACTCGAAGAGAGGAAAGTCGACCACCCAAAGTGGAGCGAAAGTATTTTTGTCTCTTAATCCAAGACGATTTCCCATTTCAAGACGAAGTTCGCAAAGTTGCTTGCGTGTTTTCATTGCATCGCCGGAAAGAATCAGCATCAGATCTCCATCCTTAGCATTCATTTTGTCAGCCAACTGCCGGAGATCATCGTCGGAGAAGAATTTTCCAATAGAACTTTTGAAGGATCCATCGGGTTCTACTTTTACCCAAACCAATCCTTTAGCTCCCACTTGGGGTCGTTTTACAAAGTCGGTCAGCTGATCAATTTGCTTACGCGTGTATGAGGCACAACCGGGTGCTACAATTCCAACAGTAAGCTCAGCATCATCCATAACCGAGAATCCCTTCCCTTTAACGACATCGTTGAGCTCTACAAATTGCATTCCGAAACGAATATCCGGTTTGTCAGACCCATATAGACGCATTGCATCATTCCATGTGATACGCGGGAACGCATCCTTGAAGTCAATTTGCTTGACATATTTAAAGATATGTTTTACCAAACCTTCAAACATCTGAATCACATCTTCTTGCTCGACGAAGCTCATTTCACAATCAATCTGGGTGAATTCGGGCTGACGGTCAGCTCGAAGATCCTCATCACGAAAACATTTTGCAATCTGGAAATAGCGGTCATATCCACTGACCATCAGAAGCTGTTTGAAGAGTTGAGGACTTTGCGGAAGGGCATAAAATTCACCGGGATTCATTCGTGAAGGGACAACAAAATCACGTGCACCTTCAGGAGTAGATTTTACAAGAATTGGTGTTTCAATCTCAAGGAATCCGTTTGCATCGAGATAACGTCGGATTTCAAATGCCATACGATGACGAAGTTCGAGATTGCGACGAACACATGGACGGCGTAGGTCAAGATAGCGATATTTCATCCGAAGATCATCTCCCCCATCGGTATTGTCTTCGATAGTAAATGGAGGGATTTCGCTTCGATTCAGAATATTAAGTGAATCGGCGTATATTTCTATGTCTCCTGTGGGAAGATTGGGATTTTTACTTGTACGTTCTTCGACACGACCGGTAATTTGAACTACGAATTCGCGCCCGAGCGCATTTGCTTGTTCGCATAGTTGAGGATTGATTTCCTGATTGAATACGATTTGGGTGATACCATAGCGGTCCCGGAGATCCACAAAAGTCATCCCCCCCATCTTTCGGCTGCGCTGCACCCATCCGGCAAGTTTAACTTGTTGTCCGATATTCTCTTGGCGCAGTTCTCCGCATGTCTTGTCTCTGTACATGTGTGATAAAATCTAACTAATTAAAAGCCAACTGGTTAGTTTTGAGATTAGCAATTCTGATAATCAGAATTGCCAAGCGTCAAAACGCAATTACTCCATCCGCACGGGCAGCTTTTTTCCGGAAAATGTCGACAGAATAGATAGCTGCTACTACAGACAGAGTCAGTTATATTGGACTGCAAAATTAATGTTTTTTTCTCTAAGAAGCAAGGAAATTAGGTAAAAAGGGAACCGACTGACACGGCTCTTTCATTTAAAAACGCTTTGCCGTCTCCCCGAAAGCCATATTTTA
>CAZNMC010000017.1:0-11890 GCA_964574285.1 uncultured Sangeribacter sp.
AAATGTGTAGATGATTGACTTATTTTAAACTATTGTTGAAAATGTGTGTAAAAAGTCTTTCTTTCTTGATTTGAGTAGAAAAATTGTGTATCTTTGTAAATTATGGATTTCAAGCTGACATCTCAATATAAACCCACCGGCGATCAGCCTGAAGCTATTGCTGAATTGGTAGAGGGGGTAAACGAGGGCATCCCGGCTCAAACCTTGCTTGGAGTGACGGGAAGTGGTAAGACCTTTACTATGGCCAATGTGATTCAGGAGGTAAAACGACCTACGCTGATTCTGTCGCATAATAAGACTTTGGCTGCGCAACTCTATAGTGAATTTAAGAATTTTTTTCCAGAAAATTCGGTGCAGTATTTCGTAAGTTATTATGATTATTATCAACCGGAAGCTTATATTCCGTCGTCGGATAAATATATCGAGAAAGACTTGATGATCAACGATCAAATCGAAAAGCTGAGGTTGTCGACTGTCGCAGCTCTTTTGTCGGGGCGTAGAGATGTGGTGGTTGTTTCATCGGTGTCCTGTATATATGGAATGGGCAATCCCGAGGATTTCGAGCAGAGCGTCGTAAAAATCGCCATTGGAGATCGGATCTCTCGAAATGCTTTTATGCGTAAATTGGTTGATTCGCTATATTCGCGTTCGGAGGTGGAGCTGGGAAGCGGACAGTTCCGGGTTAAGGGTGACACGGTCGATATTAAACTTTCGTTCGAAGACATTCAGCTTCGCGTTATGTTTTGGGGAGATGAAATTGAAAAGATTCAGACCATTGATCCGACGACAGGATTGGTATTGACTAATTTGGAAGGATTTAATATATATCCTGCAAATATTTTTGTGACCTCAAAAGAGCGTGCTTCCCGGGCGGTGGATCAGATAGCTCTTGACTTGGGTGCTCAAGTGGAGTTCTTTCAAAAAGAAGGGAAATTTCTTGAAGCTCAGCGCATAAAAGAGCGAGTCAGCTATGATTTGGAAATGATTAAAGAGTTGGGACATTGTTCGGGGATTGAGAACTATTCACGCTATTTTGATGGTAGAGAACCCGGAATGCGGCCTTTTTGCCTGCTCGATTATTTCCCAAAAGATTATCTTACGATTATTGATGAAAGCCATGTGACCTTACCTCAGATTCGGGGGATGAACGGGGGAGACCTTTCTCGAAAAATGAATCTTGTGGAATATGGATTCCGACTTCCGGCAGCTATTGACAATCGGCCGCTTAAATTTGATGAGTTTGAACGGCTGACTAATCAAGTAATTTATGTAAGCGCTACTCCCGGAGACTATGAATTGCAAAAGTGTGAGGGAGTTTTCACGGAACAGATTATCCGACCAACAGGACTTTTGGATCCGGAGATAGAAGTGCGTCCTACCGCATATCAGATTGACGATCTACTGGAAGAGATACAGCAAAGAAAAGAGAAAGATGAAAGAGTTTTAGTGACGACGCTGACTAAACGGATGGCTGAGGAGTTAAATCAGCATCTGAATAAGTATGGAATAAACAGTGCGTACATTCACAGTGATGTAGAAACTCTTGACCGGATTCGAATTCTTGATGATCTGCGGACGGGGATTTATGATGTGATCGTAGGTGTAAACTTATTGCGAGAGGGACTCGACCTTCCACAAGTCAGCTTAGTTGCCATTCTGGATGCAGATAAGGAAGGCTTCCTTCGAAATCATCGAAGTTTGACTCAGACAGCGGGAAGAGCTGCCCGAAATGTGAATGGTAAGGTCATAATGTATGCTGATAAGGTCACCGACAGTATGCAGCGCACCATAGATGAAACCGAACGTCGACGAGCCAAACAAATCCTCTATAATGAGCGACACGACATCACTCCTACACAAATTATCAAAACTAATTCTCCGACTGATTTACTGGAATTATATGGAGAGCAAAATGAGGAAAGAAGCAAGCAGCCTCTTTCCGGTAAGGAAGCCCGCGTAGCAAAGAAAATGGGTCGACCTCAGGAACGGCCTGAGCCAAAAAAACCAGTGGCATATATAGAAGGCATATCTAATTTGCAACATGTGGCAGATCCGGTCGTCTCTTACATGTCTCAACCGGAACTTGAACAAAGAATCCGTCGGTTGACTGCCGACATGGATGAGGCTGCTAAACGTACGGATTTCCTTCAAGCTGCCATATATCGTGATGAACTTATTGAATGTCAGAATCGTCTCAAGACGCTCAAAGAGAGGGAGCAAGAATGAATCGAGAATTTTTACCCACTTCACGCGACGAGATGAATCGTCTCGGATGGCAACAGGCCGATGTAATTCTTTTTTCCGGAGATGCGTATGTGGATCATCCTTCTTTTGGAGCTGCTGTGATCGGCCGTTCTTTGGAAGCGGCAGGATATAAGGTTGCGATAGTTCCTCAACCTAATTGGCGTGATGATTTGAGAGATTTTAAGAAGCTTGGACGTCCTCGACTTTTCTATGGTATTTCTGCCGGTGCCATGGACTCAATGGTGAATCATTACACTGCCAATCGTCGTCTTCGACACGAGGATGCTTATACACCTGGTGGCCGCCATGGAATGCGCCCTGACTATCCGACAATTGTGTATTCCAAGATTTTAAGGGAATTATATCCTGACGTGCCGATTATTGCAGGGGGGATAGAAGTGTCTTTGCGTCGGGTAAGTCACTATGATTATTGGCAAGATAGATTGCGTCCTCCATATCTGCTTGATACTTGTGCGGATATGATTGTCTATGGAATGGGGGAGAAAGCGGTTGTAGAATTGGCTCACCGTCTGGATATGGGGGAAAGTATCCGAGAAATTTACGATGTCCCTCAAACTGTCTTTACTATTCCGGACGACTCCAAACTTCCGGGGGATGCAGTGGTGTTGGCCTCGTATGAAGAGTGCTTAGCCGATAAACGTCGGCAAGCTTCTAATTTCAGGGTTGTAGAGGAGGAATCGAATAGAATGGAAGGGCACGTAATAGTGCAGTCCGCAATGGGTAAGAAAGTCCGGATTAATCCGATGTATCCCCCATTGACGACCGAAGAAGTCGATGCCTCTTTTGATTTGCCCTACACCCGATTGCCTCATCCACGTTATCGTGGGAAGCGTATTCCGGCCTACGATATGATTCGCCATTCGGTTTGTATGCATCGCGGTTGTTTTGGAGGGTGTGCGTTCTGCACAATTTCGGCTCATCAAGGAAAACACATTGCTTCCCGGTCTAAGGAGTCCATCTTGCGTGAAGTGAAGCAAGTTGTAAAAATGGAGGATTTCAAGGGATACATTTCCGATCTTGGAGGGCCATCGGCAAATATGTATGGAATGAAGGGAAAGAATCTGAATTTATGTCGAAAGTGTTTGCGTCCGTCATGTTTATTCCCCACTCCTTGTTCGAATATGAATATGGACCACCAACCCCTTCGAGATATCTATAAAGCGGTTGATGCTATTCCTGGAGTTAAAAAGAGCTTTATTGGTAGTGGGGTTCGATATGATCTTGCGATGCATCCATCGGGAAACGCTGCCACCGATGCTGCAAATCAGGAGTATTTGAAAGAATTGATTATTTCTCATGTGAGCGGACGCCTTAAGGTTGCGCCGGAGCATACCTCCGAGACGGTGCTGACATTGATGCGCAAGCCGTCATTCAGTCTTTTTCATAAGTTCAAACGAATTTTCGACGAGACTAACCGAAAATTTAATCTTAATCAGCAATTAATACCTTATTTTATTTCGTCACATCCGGGCTGTCGTGATTCCGACATGGCTGAATTGGCTATAGCGACAAAAAATCTCAACTTCCATCTTGAGCAGGTGCAGGATTTCACACCTACTCCTATGACGCTCGCTACTGAAATATATTATACAGGCTTTCATCCATATACTTTGCAACCCATATATACTGCACGTTCGGTGGAGGAAAAGCTGCGTCAACGCCAATTCTTTTTTTGGTACAGACCTGAAGCACGAAAGGAAATTGTCGCTTCACTTAGAAAGATGCATCGCCCAGACCTTATCGATAAACTTTTTGGCAATAACAAATCCGATGCCTCTCGACTGGAATCCGGGCAAAGAGGAGATAAAAGAAAATCAGCGAAGGATGGTCGGCACCCCCGCCATCGTCGTTGATATAAGGAAAAATTTGCGTAAATCAGGAATAATTTCTATTTTCGCGGATAAATTGAGACACAAATATTAAATTGTTAAAATACTTTAAACTCGACATTTACAAATCCTTAAGCTCATCATGAAAAAAACACAGCTCGCTATGGGCACACTTCTTTTACCAGCTCTTTTGGCCGGTTGCGGCCAGAATAAAGAGGGGAAAACTATAATAGAACAACCTTCTGTAGAGGTAGTTGACGGAGAGTTTTCCGCTGAAGTTCTTGAAGCGCTGGGTCGCGTAGGGAATGCTACTCCCTCTCCCGACGGAAAGTATGTAATTTTTACACTCGGCTACGAAAGTATTTCTGAAAATTCCTCAAATGCAGAAATTTATAGAATGGATGCAGATGGTGGGAATATTAAGCGTCTGACCACCACTCCGTCTTCCGAATCTAATCTTCGATGGCTGGATGGTGGTAATTTGATTGCTTTCATTGCTAAAGATGATGAGACGGAAAAGTCTCAAGTTTTTACTATGAAGCCTGACGGCTCGGCCATGACTCGTGTCAGCAATGTTGAAAATGGGGTGACATGTTTTGAAATTTCACCTGATGAATCCAAAATTGTTTTTGGTTCAATGATAAGTGCTGACGACAAAGACCCGGCTCTTTTTGAAGGTCTACCCAATACGACCGGTCGGGTGGTCAACGATTTGATGTATAAGCATTGGGACGAGTGGGTTACGGAGATTCCTCATCCTTTTGTGGCTGATTTTAAATCCGGTAGGGGGTATGAGGTCGCAAACCAAAAGGATATAATGGAGGGAGAACCTTACGAATGTCCCATGAAACCATTTGGAGGTGCTGAAACGTTTGCATGGACACCTGACAGCAAACAAGTGGTGTACACTTCTCGGAAACTTAAGGGTAAAGACTATGCTTTCTCAACGGATTCGAACCTCTATCTTTATGATCTCGCTTCAGGTAAAACGGAATGTTTGACTGAAGGGATTTTGGGTTATGATACTGACCCGGTTTTCTCGCCTGATGGAAATTCGTTGGCGTGGCTCTCAATGGAGACTCCGAAGTTTGAGAGCGATAAAAAACGCCTGATGGTGATGGATATGAAGACGCGGGAAAAACGAGATCTGACAGCTAATTGGGATTATTGGCCTGAAGAGATTGCTTGGGCACCCGATGGAAAAAGTATTTTCTTTGCCGGTTATTATCAAGGCACCAAACCGGTATTTAAGATTGACGTGGCTTCTTGTGCCATCGATACTCTTGCCACCGGTATGTGGGACTATGAAGGTGTTCATCCCGTTAGCAATGAATCCGCGATTGCTCTTCGCCATAGCATGAGTCGACCAAACGAAATTTGCCTGGTGGCCAAGGGTCGTGAGGCAAACGATTTGACTACCCTGAATGCTGAACTTCTTGGGAAGTGCAAGCTTGGCACAGTAAAAAAAGAACTTGTGCCTACCACAGATGGTAAAGAAATGTGTACCTGGGTTATCCTGCCACCGGATTTTGATCCCAATAAAAAATATCCCGCTATCCTTTATTGCCAGGGAGGACCCCAACAGGCTGTCAGTCAGTTCTGGAGCTATCGCTGGAACTTTATGATAATGGCTGCTCACGGCTATATTATTATCGCTCCAAACCGTCGGGGACTTCCGGGATTTGGTACTGAATGGAATCGTCAGATTTCGGGCGACTATGGTGGTCAAAATATGAATGATGATCTTTCGGCAGTCGATTATATGAAAGAAAAGCCTTATGTTGATGCTGATCATATTGGGGCAATTGGTGCAAGCTACGGTGGTTTCTCTGTTTATTGGCTTGCCGGCCACCACGAAGGCCGTTTTGCCGCTCTCATCGCTCATGCAGGTATCTTTAATATCGAAGCCCAATATCTTGAAACGGAAGAAATGTGGTTTGCCGACTTTGACCTCGGTGGCCCGTATTGGGAGAAGGATAATTCAATTGCACAAAGAACTTATGCCAATTCCCCTCATCGTTTTGTCGACAAGTGGACCGCGCCTATTCTCGTGACTGTGGGTGAACTTGACTATCGGATTTTGGCTTCCCAAGGCATGATGGCATTTAATGCTGCAAAGATGCGGGGATTGGAATGTGAAATGCTTGTTTTCCCGGATGAAAACCATTGGATTCTTAAGCCTCAGAATGCTGTGCTTTGGCAACGCGTATTCTTCCAGTTCTTGGATAAATATTTGAAGAACGGGGCTTCCGCTAAGGTCTCCGAGACTGCTCAATCTGAAAATAGCAACAATACAAAATAATTTTTAAATAATTTATGCAAATGAAACGTTTGTCTTTTTTTCTGTTTGCTGCGATAATATTCATTTTGGCCTCTTGTGGCTCATCCAACCCGGTGGACAAAGGTATTGATATCATGAAAGATGCTACCGAACAACTCGAAAAAGCATCTACTCCCGAAGAGGCTATTAATATTGCGACCCAGACAGAAGCTAAAATGAAAGAGTTGAATCTTGATGAAAAAACTCTTTCGCCGGAAGAACAAAATAAACTTGCTGACGCGGTTGCCGATTATATCCGGGCTGCTATGACAGCAAGTCAACTTGCTCCATCGGCTGTCCCATCAGAAGGTGTTACTTCTGCTGAGGTTGAGACTTCTTCTGCACTGGCTTCTGATTCGGTCACGAAGCAGTGAGGTGCCAAAGAAGCCTTGAATCGTATTTCATAGAATAAAAATTTGTTCCCTCCAGGGTTTTTCAAAAATGGATACCTGGAGGGATTTTTATATTGGCTTTTTGCGGGAGGACAAGGTTTCAGTTTTCGATTTTGCAGAAATATTGTCCTTTATTCCGGGTTATTTTTCCATAGTTTATAGCGTGGGTGGGGCAGTGGTGATAGCAAGCCAAACAAGAGATACATTTATTGTGCCATAAAGGATGTCCTTCTTTCATTTCGATGTTCCCTACCGGACAAACCGATTCGCATTTATTACATTTGATGCATCGGCTATTCCAGTGCCATTTTTGTGGATTAATGCCATAGCGTCTAAAAAGAGGAAAGATAAGGTTGGTCTTGATGCGTGGCATTGTGCCGCGTGTGACATCAACAGTAAACTTCTTTTGCCTGATGGCTTTTGAAATTTCAGTAATTCTCGGCTCGGCTTCCTTAAGTTTCTTTTGTTCTAATTCGGTTGGATCTACATCGAATCCCGGAAGAAGGACGTATGTATTGGGCATGATCACACTCCAAGCCCCTTTCATTTTCAACCCTTTTCTCTCCAGGATCTTTTCCATCCTCTTATCCGTGCGACCGATGTCGTCTCCGCAAGTACAGACCATCCAGACCGGAATCTCGCGGTTATTAACATCCCGGATGAAGTCCGGTGAGAGTCTATTTACGAATCTTTCCACAATGGGAGGTACACTCCAGGCGTAGACCGGAAAAACAAATCCCAATTGATCTCCTTCGAAATCCAGTATTTCAGGATCAGCCTCAGCCATTGAAATAGTATTTTCTCCAAGTAAAGTGGAAAGAAGCGAAGCGGAATATAACGAATTCCCCATGCCCGAGAAGTAAAGAATCATTGATGTCAGGAGATGAAAGAAAGTGAACAATCAAATGTTTAGCGCGCTGCTCAGAGAGTCACAATTTTGAAAATCAGCTCTCTTAAAAGATCGAAATCAGCTCTTGTTGAGCCGATCCCTTTCGACTGGCAATCGAAATCTCTTATAGCGGATATACACCCTGCGCTTTGACGCAAACTATAAAACCGCATAGCTGCCTTTACATCACGAATCGCATATTCTGAGCGGGCATTCAGGGCTCGCATGATAGAGTTATCGGATTTATCTTTCAAACAATTCGCTACAACCAATTTCGAAAAGAAGGAGAACAGCAAGCCGATAGTGACTACAGGGGGATGTTTGGCCGGACTTAAGGAGAAATAGTTGATTATTGTCATTGCCTTGCGGTAGTCTTTTACCGACAGAGCAGATGTCAGTTCGAAATTGTTGAAATCTTTGCTGAACCCGGTATAACGTTCAACCAAAGTTTCTGAAATCGTTCCGACGTTTCCCTTTTCTGCAACAATAATTTTATCTATTTCGCTAAAGATTTTTTTAAGTTCAGTGCCTTGAAGTTCGGTCAGCATGGCTATCGCTTTGTCTTCAATTCTGACTCCGAGCGCACTGCAATAGTCACGCAAATGCGAGGCTATATTATATTCCTTAACTCGTTCAGATTTAAAAATGACTCCTCCCGCAGCCGCAACTGCTTTTAGGAGAGGGGAAGTAGCATTGAGTTTATCTCCTTTGAACGCAATCACCAACACTGTCGAATTGACCGGATGGGAAGCATAAGATGCCAATTTGTCCAGCTTTGTCTTTGCTCGATCCATTGCTTGTGCTTCTTTGAGCACCACCAATTGCCGATTGCCCGTCAGAGGAAATTGACGGGCGGTAGCCGCCACAACTTCAATCTCCGCGTCTGCCCCATAATATGTAAATTGATTGAAATCTTTATCCGCCGGCGCTACCACTTTCTCTTCGAGATATTCCACTATTGAATCAATAAAATACTCCTCTTCTCCCATCAGGATATAGATAGGAGCGAATGATTCTTTGCGGATAGATGCGATTAAATCCCGATAAGACGGTGAGTCTGTTTTAGCCATTATTGTTCAGAGGGAAGGAGGTCGTGAATCTGTAATTTGTTTTTTGTGAGAAAGATATTTGTAGGCCGTTACGATTAGAAAAATTGTGACCACCGCTGAGATACCGCCAACCCAAAGTGAACCGTCAGCTTCTGTCCCTAAGGATTCCATCGCCTTACTGTCCACTCCCCGCAGACTAAGCCAGGTCATCACTACCACCATAGAATTGTTGAAGGCGTGTGCAGTGGCTGAGAGCCAAAGGGAACCGCTCCAATAATAGAGATACCCAAAAAAAGCACCGAGAAGCACACGCGGTACAAATCCGTAAGGTTGGAAGTGAAGAAGACTGAAAATAATTGCTGCTAACCAGATTGCTCCTTGAACTCCAATATATTTCCCAATTAATATTTTCTGAAGCGCTCCCCGAAAAAACAGTTCTTCTGAAAAGCCCGTCACGATGCCTATGAAAATGACTTCTGCGAGTAGGCCACCAATAGACGAGGAAGAAAGCATCTTTTTTGTTAACTCTGCCGCTTGAGACTCTGATTCTCGAAAAATGGTTTCAAGTCCGTTTGGAAAATGCATAGACTCATTCAGAACGATCACTTCATTGAGGAACGGAATCGCAACACCCATTATGCCAATTGTCAGGCATAGAGCAACCGGCGAATAACCCCGTTTAAGACCGAGTGCCTGAAAGGGTGTTGGAGAGCAAAGCTTAAAAGTCAGCCACGCCGGTAGAATGAACGCAAAAATCGCTTGAATTGCCGATTGGGATAAGAGCATGGAGATTGTTTCCGCTCCAAAGATAGCTGAAAGTATGGGAGATGAGGCGCTCGTAATACATAAGCCTAAAAAGAAGGTTATGCCGAGAATGAGCAGTTTGGCGCCTCGCGACGATTGACTCATTAATGCAAATGAATTACCCATGGATTCAATTAAATTCTTTCCGGGTGAAGACGAAGCTGCGGCCTAAATACTTCTCCCTTACCACCGGATTGGCTGCCAATTCTTCGCTGGTGCCCTGAAAAAGGATTTTACCTTCAAAAAGCAGATAAGCTCGGTCGGTGATGCGCAAGGTCTCCTGTGCATTGTGGTCAGTGATGAGGATACCTATATTTTTCTTTTTGAGCTTGAAAACCACAGATTGAATATCCTCGACTGCAATCGGGTCGACACCGGCAAACGGTTCGTCGAGCATGACAAATTTAGGATTGATGGCCAGGCAACGGGCTATTTCCGTCCGCCGTCGCTCTCCTCCCGACAGCCTATCTCCATAGTTTTTTCTAACCTTTTGCAGATCAAACTCCTGGATCAGACTTTCAAGTTTCTCTCGCTGATATTCCTTCGATGTGCCCGTCATTTCAAGCACTGCACGGATATTATCTTCAACGCTCAGTTTTCGAAACACCGAAGCCTCTTGGGCGAGATAGCCTATTCCGAGTTTAGCTCTTTTATAGACAGGGTAACCGGTGATATTCCGGTCGTCCAGAAAAATTTTTCCTTCGTTGGGAGTGATAAGCCCTGTTGTCATGTAGAAAGTGGTAGTTTTCCCGGCCCCGTTCGGACCCAGCAGACCAACGATTTCCCCTTGGGTGACGTTGATCGACACTTGATTCGCGACAGTCCGCGATCCATATCTTTTCACTAACCCCTCAGTCCGAAGCACTCCCTTTGCCGGTTCAATTATTTCTTCAGTAGAAATTACTGGTCCCTCAGGTGTTGCAGTCTCCGTTTGAGTGGATACAACTTCAAGTTGCATATCGGGGACGGGTGCGTCAATTGCTTCTTCAATTTCATGCTTTTCCCCTTCCTTTTTTTCTTTGGGAGGTGTTTTTTTGAATGGAAATAATGGAAAAATCTTCATAATTTTCTCCGATTCGTTTTATGCATTTGAAGAAGGTAGAAGCGACCGGATATAGTCGGTCAGCAGCTTTATTGCCACTCGATTGTTTCCTCCTTGCGGCACTATCAAATCCGCATAGCGCTTCGTAGGCTCGATGTGAAGCTCATGCATCGGCTTTAAAGTCTCCTGATATCTGTCAATCACCATTTTCGGTGTCCTTCCGCGTTCAATGCAGTCCCGGTGTATTACTCGTATCAGGCGTTCATCGGCATCCGCATCCACAAAGACTTTTATGTCCATCATGTCGCGCAACTCTTTATCGCAAAGCACCAGGATCCCCTCTACAACTACCACTTCCCGTGGCTCCAGATGGAAAGTCTCCTTTTGTCGGGAACACGTTAGGAAATCGTAGGTAGGCATTTCGATCGATTCCCCTTTCTTTAGTGATTTAAGTTGCTCACATAGCAGCGACCATTCGATGGAGGCCGGTTCATCGTAGTTCATTTTCAGCCGCGTCTCGAGAGGAATATGGGCATTGTCCTTATAGTAACAATCCTGCGGCATTACCGCAACTTCATCTTTAGGAAGTGAGTCGATAATTTTACGAACAACTGTTGTTTTTCCCGAGCCGGTACCTCCGGCTATTCCAATCACGAGCATAATCTGAAAATGTGCTGAAGATAATTAACTGTCGATTCCTCTTGCGAATCTAAAAGGCCGATAATCTCTTAATTTTAGAATTTGAGGAGACCGACTTTTTCAATTGACAAAGTTACGAAAAATCCCCCTTCTGTGCAAGCGCATTTTGGATTCCGGTATTACGGCTGGCGAAAGCGAAAAAATTAACTTTGTGATTTTACAAAAGAAACTGATTATAATTTAAATGTTAAAAACAATAATCCATTTTTTGGAATGACTAAATTTATTTATATCTTTGCAGATAGGGGGAATTAAAATCCTCGTTCCATCTTTGTTAATAAGTGAATTTATTTTACAGACTCAATCAGTTCTTGGAATGATTCTGGGCTGTTATTGAAAAATAAAACCATTATGAAAATAAGAAATCAACGAAAAGGATTAATACCGTTTTTGTCTGTTGTTGTATCGATACTTTTATCGGTCTGTGTATCGGTGTCGGTCCGTGGCGCAGGGATAAGTTTCACTTCGCGGGTTGAAAATTATGGAGAGCTCCGTGGTTCATTGGGCGATAGGTTGCTTGAGATAGACAGTCTGAAGGTCATCGGTCCGATCGATGGGAGCGACTTTCGGGCGATGTACGAAAGTTCATTTTATGGTCGGT
>CAZNMC010000017.1:11990-38026 GCA_964574285.1 uncultured Sangeribacter sp.
CGGGTTGAAAGAGATTGGAGGTTATGCATTTTGGTATAATAAGGGCTTGCGTGAGGTTCATCTTCCGGAGGGGTTGGAACTGCTTGGAGAAGGAAGTTTTGCTAATTGTGACTCGCTTGATTATATCAATATTCCACCTCGGTTTGAAGTAAAGATATTAGGAGGATTTTTATATGGCCCCTTCGCCGGGACTGTTCCCACCCGTATCGAGTTTGCCCCGGGAATCACTCGTATTCCAACCTATTTATTTTTTGGAATGAATGATGTGAAAACGATAGCTATACCAGAGACCGTAGAAGAGATAGGGGATGGTGCATTTGCGCATGTCGGTCTTACCTCGATAGTTTTTCCACCCCGTTTAAAGAAAATCGGAGGTACGGCATTTAATAGTAAAATAGAATATATTTTTCCAAGTTCTCTTGAGCAAATTGATGGTGGTGGGATTATTAATCCGACGGTTCTCCGCTTTATGGGATCTAAACCACCGCGCATCATTGATTCTCAGATTTCAGATGAAAACTTGGCAATCGGTAACTATTGGCCGGCAACAGTTGGTATCCGCTTCAAGGATCCGTCGGTGATAATGAAGGAGTTTCCGATCCATATTCCCAAAGGCAGTCTGGAAGCGTATGCCAAGCGCCCCTACAATATGGGTTGGGAATATTTTGAAAACTTCATCGAGGATATGCCTTCGACGGGGGGAGTGTCCGAATTGTTTGTCGAAGAGCCACAAGGGGGCTATCTTCGTGTTTACCGAAGTAGAGATGGGATAGCCATCGAGCTTACCACGGGAGATAGCCGTCCGTACAGTGTCTACACGGTGGATGGGCGCTGTCATGCCGAGGGTGAGATTTGCCGTGGCTCGGCATGGGTATCAGCTCCGGCTGGAATCTATATAGTTCGCGTAGGAAACCAATCAGCCAAGATAAAAATAAGATAAGAAAATAAAACCTATTATGAAAATAAGAAATCAACGAAAAGGATTAATACCGGTTATGTCTGTTGTTGTATCGATACTTTTATCGGTCTGTATATCGGTGTCGGTCCGTGGCGCAGGGGTAAGTTTCACTTCGCGGGTTGAAAATTATGGAGAACTCCGTGGTTCATTGGGCGATAGGTTGCTTGAGATCGACAGTCTGAAGGTCATCGGCCCGATCGATGGGAGCGACTTTCGGGCGATGTACGAAAGTTCATTTTATGGTCGGTTGAGTTGGCTGGATCTGTCGTCAGCCCGACCGAAAGACTGGGTACTGCCAGACACAGCTTTTTTTCATCGGGAATTACAGGAAGAGACAAAAGGAGGGACAATCATAGAAAAACCCATTAAACTACGTTATATCGTGCTCCCGGATTCTCTTCGGAGCATCGGTGAACGGGCTTTTGAATATGTTCCCCTTGCCTCGATTAATTTCCCGGAAACTCTTGAGGAGTTCGGTTACCTATCTCTTGGGTCGGTATCCCTGAAGGGGCATTTGCGTATCCCATCGCGTGTAAAGACGATTGCCCTGTGTTGTTTTTCGCATGATTCCCTTATCACCTCCATAGAATTACCAAGCGGGTTGAAAGAGATTGGAGGTTATGCATTTTGGTATAATAAGGGCTTGCGTGAGATTCATCTTCCGGAGGGGCTGGAACTGCTTGGAGAAGGTAGCTTTGCTAATTGCGACTTGCTGGATTATATCAATATTCCGGCTGGGATGGATGTAAAGACATTGGGAGGATTTTTAGGTGGTCCCTTCAGCTGGAGCGCTCCCACCCGTATCGATTTTGCCCCGGGAATCACTCGTATTCCAAACTATTTATTTTTTGGAATGAGAGGGGTGAAAACAATAGCTATACCAGAGACAGTAGAAGAGATAGGGAGTGGTGCATTTGAGCATGTCGGTCTTACTTCGATAGTTTTTCCACCCCGTTTAAAGAAAATCGGAAGTTCGGCTTTTAATGGGAAAATAGAATATATTTTACCAAGCTCTGTCGAGCAAATTGATGGTGGAGGGTTCTGGAATCCTGGGATTCTCCGCTTTATGGGTTCAAAACCGCCACGAATCGTGGATTTTGAAGTTTCAGACGAAAAATTGGCAAATGGGGACTATTCGATAGGCAGAGTAGGGATTCAATTCCTGGATCCTATATTAGAATCGTCGGTGATGATGAAGGAGTTTCCGATTCATATTCCCAAAGGCAGTCTGGAGGCTTACGCCAAGCGACCCTACAACATGGGTTGGGAATATTTTGAAAATTTCATCGAGGATATGCCTTCGACGGGGGGAGTGTCCGAATTGTTTGTCGAAGAGCCACAAGGGGGCTATCTTCGTGTTTACCGAAGTAGAGATGGGATAGCCATCGAGCTTACCACGGGAGATAGCCGTCCGTACAGTGTCTACACGGTGGATGGGCGCTGTCATGCCGAGGGTGAGATTTGCCGTGGCTCGGCATGGGTATCAGCTCCGGCTGGAATCTATATAGTTCGCGTAGGAAACCAATCAGCCAAGATAAGAATATGATAACCCTTAAGAACCGGTTCAGCGCCATTGTGATAATAAGTGTATTATCAGTTTTTTCTAATTTAGGGATAGTTTCTGCTTATGCTGATTTTCTCCCGCTCAACGATGAAGATAAGTTTAATGATATAAATTATACTCCCGATCCGGAAGTTTCGGCGCATACATATTCCTTGATTCTGAATGGAGGACCAACGACTGTTCAAAACCGCTGGTCTTTCTATAATTCTGCTCGATTCTTTTATTGCACTTTGCGCAATGGATACAAAATTCCGGCAGATCATTTTCGGGTAATAATATCAGACGGGACCGATCCCGGGGTGGACATGGTATTGTATGATCAATATAAAAGTTCTCCCTTGGATTTGGATGGAGATGGATTATGCGACATTAATTATAGTGCTACAAAACCAAATATTTGCCAAGCATTGAAAGAACTTGATTCCATAATGTCGCCCGGCGACCATCTCATACTGTTCGTTACCGGTCATGGCAATAATGGCGACGGGATAGGATACACTGACGAGTCCACCATCAGCTTATGGAGAAATGAGAATTCACCTCGGGGAAAGACAGGGATAGCTGGCTCAGACGACTACGAGTTATATGATTATGAACTGGAGCAGATGCTGGATTCGACTTTAAAGCCGGGTATTCGAGTGAGTGCCATTATGAGTCAGTGTCATTCTGGCGGTTTTGTCGATAATTTTCAAAAGAAAGGATACTCCATCATGACCTCCTGCTCGGCAGCGGAATCCGTGGTTGTGAGCGGTATGACGGATAATTTTGAAAAATTTCATTATCAGGTGACATGTGCTTTGCGAGGGTTGGACGAGAATGGCCGGGCCCTTAATCCGGGCGCTGACTTCAACGGAGACGGCAGGGTCACGCTGGAAGAAGCGTTCCTCTATGCCGAAAAGCAGCTGTCGGCTTATGATTATACGGAAATGTGGTCTGCCACTCCGGCGGGGATGGGAGACTATGCTCTGAATCACCTTCCCGGCAGCGATCTTTATCTTGAGTCGTACAGTGGAGATACAGGAGGGTTATCCCGCGGAGAAGAAAAATTACAGTGGGACAGTCCGGATATTTGGATTCGACCGACGGCTGATGACCGGTCGTATCATGTAAATCCGAATTTTAGCTCGGAAAAGAATTCTGTAAGCGTGTATGTCCGTGTGCATAATCGCAGCGTTGATCCTTCCTCCGAGGGAGAGTATTTACACTGCTACTGGAGTTTGGGCAGCAGTTCGGTTCCCGGGAAGGTTTGGAGTGGGGGAGAAAAAGTTGAAGGGATAAAAACCGGCGGACAGATAGGCATTGTCCCTATTCCTCCGATAAACGGAGGGGATAGTGTCGTGGTCCGTCTGGATTGGGTATTGCCCGACGAAGTGGTAGCCTATCTTCAGAACCGGACTGTTCCGGAGAGTTTCAGCATTTTGGCTAAAGTAAGCAAAAGCTCGAAGACAGAGTCAACATCAAGCTATGACCACTACCGGTCCTTGTGTGGAAATCGGAAAGTAGCTCTTCGCACTCACACCGTTATCGATACCCGGGACTTAAGCCGCGGTGCGAAGATCAATCTTCGGGGGATTCAGGGCGAAGCCTACAGCCTTGAGATCCGGCAACGTCCCGGGAAAGATGGGAAAGGGATTTTTTCCAAGGCGGAGGTGCTTTTGAGTCTTCCGACGGATTTATATGGAGGGTGGACCTCCGGGGGAAGTTGCAGCAACGGGTTGGCACGCGTTCCGGCCGGCGTTGATCCTCGGGCCGGTTATAATTCGGATGATGGATTGTTAGACAAAGTTATCTTTCCGGTCAGTAGCCCCGGTGCTGTGACAGTGAGTCTTCGCCCCACCGGCCGATTGATAACTTCGAACTATTGGAAAGATGCCCCGTATATATTCGACCTTATTCAGCGCGATGAAGCCGGCATGATTGTCGGGGGCGCTACGTTCCGAGTGGAAGAAAGTTACGCAGCGGAGCTTCCGGTCGATAGTCTTACTATGGATGGTAATATTATTCTGAAGGCTCTTGAGGTTGATCCGGCCGATCGTGTCTATTGGCATGACGACCAATGGGAGATAAAGGGATATGGCGACTCCTATGCCGTGCCCTGCTCCGGGAGCTCAGGTGAGCTGACCGCCGTTTCGGTCTCTTCCGACGGTACGGTGCGAAGCGGAAGCGCGACCCTCTCTCGCCGTACAGGCTTGCGCGCCGCCGGTTATTCCGCCGGCTACGCAGAGGTGGAAATTTATGGAGAAGTCCCGGCAGCCGGTGCATATTTGCGCGTTGTTTCGGTTTCCTCACCGGGAGCAGAAAATATAATGATTCCGGTTGAAAACGGGAGAGCTTCCTTGCGCATCAGCATGTCGGGTTTCCCCGATGGGATATTTACGATAGGTTATTATCAAGGGACACAACTGCTCGATAGCGTGCAGCTCATCAAACGTTGAACTTCCAGAATGTAAAAACTCACCGGATACCCCTCCTTACAATAGCTATACATTTCTTATTAAATTTTTCGAAGAAAGAAAACAATTAGAAAGAATTAGGTAAGCGATTTTTCCATAAAATTTTGTAACTTTGCTTTTCAGTCCGGGGGTGATTGGTGGTATTTCAAGTTGGTCGTGTCTGCGCTTTTGAAACTACCTCCTCTTTCCGGACTTGCTATAATTCAGAATATGAAGCTTATAAAAATCATAGGACTAATTGTTTTGGCGGCCGTTTGGCTTTGGTTGTGTCGATTGATTATTCTATCAGGTGGAATAACCCTCCGGACAATTTTTCTTATAGTGGCTTCGGGGATTATTATATTTGTTCCTCTTTGGCGCAAGTATTTTAATGGGGAGACGAATGACAACAAGAGATGAATATTAATTCTGAATCAAATTCAAATATACAAGGGCAACCTTCACAAGTGTCCCGGTTGCCGCTTTTGGATCAAATAGAGTTTCCGGCTGATTTGCGTAAACTTGATGTGGCTTCTCTTCCCCAAGTATGTGAGGAGGTGAGAAAATGTATCATCAGTCATCTCTCGAATAACCCGGGCCACTTTGCTTCCAGCATGGGCGCTGTCGAAATAGCTGTGGCGCTTCATTACGTTTTCAATACCCCCTACGATCGGATTGTCTGGGATGTGGGACATCAGGCTTATGCCCATAAAATTCTTACCGGCAGAAGAAGTCGCTTCTCTTCTCTTAGAAAATTAGAAGGTTTGAGCGGATTCCCGAATCCGCATGAAAGCCCCTATGATACTTTTATCGCCGGACATGCATCTAATTCCATTTCGGCTGCTCTCGGAATGGCAATTGCAGATTTGAATACTCCCGGACAGCAAAACCGAAAGACTGTCGCCGTTATCGGCGATGCTTCAATAAGTGGTGGTTTAGCCTTTGAAGGTCTTAACAATGCTGCCAACAATCCCAATAATCTGCTTATCATACTTAACGACAACGACATGTCGATTGATAACAATGTCGGAGCCCTTCATCGATACATGACCGAACTCACCACTTCTTCAAGCTACAATCGCCTGCGAGATAAATTATATCGGTTCTGCAAGCGTAAAGGTCTGATTAACGAGCGCGGACGTGGACGCCTTTTACGCCTGAATAATTCTCTTAAAGCTTTTATTTCTACACAACAAAATATTTTTGAAGGATTAAATATTCGCTATTTCGGCCCTTTCGATGGTCATGATGTAGGAAAAATAGTGAAAATCCTCAATGAAATTAAGAATATGGAAGGCCCACGGATTCTTCACTTGCGCACTGTGAAAGGCAAAGGATTCGAAATGGCTGAAAAAGACCCCACAACCTGGCATGCCCCCGGGAAATTTGATCCCGCTACCGGACAACGCATTGGAAAGAAAGACGACAGGATTCTGAATTGGCAGGAAGTATTTGGCCGCTCCTTAGTGGAGTTAGCTGAAAATGATCCCCGCCTCTGCGGCGTGACGGCTGCTATGCCTTCCGGCACTTCGATGAATAGAATGTTGAAAGCTTTTCCTGCTCGAACTTTTGATGTCGGCATTTCAGAAGGGCATGCAGTAACATTTTCCGGTGGTTTGGCCGCCGCCGGAAAACGACCTTTTGTGGCTATCTACAGCTCTTTCTTGCAGAGAGCCTATGACAACATTATTCATGATGTATGCATTCAAGGGTTGCCGGTATGTTTTTGCATCGACCGCGCCGGGATTGTAGGCGAAGACGGTGTCACACATCATGGCCTCTTCGACACTGCTTATCTCCGATGCATCCCCGGTTTGAAAGTGGCTGCTCCAGCCGATGAACAGACACTTCGCAATCTTATGTTTACTTCCTTGCATCTCGACGGCCCCATGTCAATCCGCTATCCTCGGGGTAAAGCCACAAACCCCGATTGGCAAACTCCATTTCAGATTCTTGAACCGGGAAAGGCCCGCCCCGTTTGGGAAGATGAGAAAGCAACGGTTGCCCTCTTGGCTCTCGGCCCATTGGTCAACGATGCAAAATCGGTGGCGGAAGCTCTTGCAAAAGAGGGAAAACATGTCGCTGTCTACGACATGATATGGCTTAAACCGCTCGATACTGAGTTGCTGGATGAGTTAAGCAACCGAATCCACACATTTATCACCCTGGAAGACGCCGCTCGATCCGGAGGACTCGCAGGCGCAGTCAGCGAATGGGCCGCTCAGAAGTCAAACCGTCCCACCCTCATAGCAATGGGTGCCCCGGACCAATGGATCGCACATGGAACTCCATCTGAACTTCGTCACAGTTGTGGCTACGATCCCGAAGGAATTCGTCGTACTATTGAGTCGGCAATCGATAACCCTCACAAAAATATCTCCAAATGAAAATCATTATAGTAGGTGCCGGTGAGGTTGGTACGCACTTGGCTAAGATGCTTTCCAACGAAGATCAGGACATTATTCTCCTCGATACGAACCAGGAGAGACTTGACAACATTGATGCCAACTATAACCTCATGACTTGGAATGGTTCTTCCTCATCCTTCCAGACTCTAAGAGAAATGGGGGTCGATAATTGCGATCTATACATCGCTGTCACTCCATATGAAACTAAAAATATCACTTCCGGTTGTATTGCAAAAAAACTGGGAGCACGAAAAACAGTTGCCAGAATTGACAGTCATGAGTTTCAGGAAGAAGATAATAGTCGGGTCCTTCGATCCATGGGAATTGACTTCCTGATTTATCCTGAGAATCTCGCTTCCGACGAGATTGACCTCGCTTTGCGACACAACTGGGCCAGATATTGGGGTGAACTTCACGATGGTGACCTTCTGCTGATTGGAGTGAAAATAAGAAGCGAATGTCCCTTGCTTAATTGCATGCTTCGCAATTTGCCCGTACAAGCCCACGATTTCCATGTCGCAGCTATAAAAAGAAACAATGAAACCATCATCCCTTCTGGTAACGACACAATTCTTCGGGATGACATTGTTTATTTTATTACCACTGCTCCCTATGTCGAAGAAGTGCGCGAACTCTGTGGAAAACACAAACGTAATATTCGGAAAATATTGATAATGGGGGGGAGCCGGATAGCTATGAGGTTCGCTTTGGACTATCACCACCGCTACCATATCAAGATTATCGATATCGACAGGGAACATTGTGAATTCATGTCTGTTTTATTGCCCGATTGTGAGATTGTACACGGAGACGCAAGAGACACAGAAGTGCTTCGGGAAAACAACATCAGCCAGTACGATGCTTTCCTCGCCTTGACAGAATCCGCCGAGACAAACATCCTTTCTTGTCTTACGGCAAAAGAGTTTGGGGTTGTCAAAACTATTGCCGATGTGGAAAACATTCAGTTTCTGTCCCAAGCGGAAAATCTGAATATTGGTACGACCATTAATAAAAAACTTCTTGCATCAAGCCACATTTTCAAAATTTTGCTTGATGCTGACGAGACAAATGCAAAATGCCTGGCGTTGGCAGATGCAGAAGTCGCCGAAATGAAAGTAAAACCCGGTGCAAAGATTACAAAAGCTCCTGTCAAAGACCTACGATTGCCTTATGGCATGACTTTGGCTGCTTTGGTGCGCGACGGACACTGCGAAATGGTGGGGGGCTTAACTCATATTGAAGCCGGAGACCATGTAGTCGTTTTCTGCCTGTCCGGTTCTATTCATAAAATTGAAAAATGGTTCTCCTGATCTTCGAAATCAGGGGTGAGACTAATTTTTAAAATCAATCATTAAAGTGCCTGTTACAAAGAAAAAATACATCAATCTTCCGATGCTTCTCCGCGTCATTGGTTGGCTGCTGATGATTGAATCCGGATTCATGCTCATTCCTTTAGGGATCGGTTTATTCTACGGTGAACATCAAACCGGTGCTTTTATCGTTTCCCTCGGTCTCACACTTGCCGGGGGAATGGGATTAATGAGTCTCCGACCCACATCCAAAGAAATGGGAAAGCGCGAAGCTATCCTCCTGACTGCTCTTACCTGGGTGATTTTATCTTTATTTGGAATGTTGCCATTCCTTTTGAGTGAAACTCATCTTTCCGTGACCGACGCTTTTTTCGAAACAATGAGTGGTTTCACCACAACAGGCGCAACTGTCCTAAATTCTCTTGCGTGTGTCCCTAAGTCAATTTTGCTATGGAGATGCATAATCCAATGGATTGGGGGATTGGGGATTATCCTCTTTACCCTTGCTGTCTTGCCCATGCTTAACTATCAGGGGGGAATGCAGCTTTTCAATGCCGAGGTGACCGGCATCACTCACGATAAACTCCGTCCAAGAGTCAGTTCAACTGCCAAAGGTTTATGGTTCATTTACATTGCTTTGACAACTGCACTCATTATCTTACTCTCTTTTTCCAAAATGGATGTTTTTGAGGCGGTTTGTTACGGGCTTTCCACCATGTCCACCGGAGGATTTGCAAATTCCGATATGACCCTCTCTGAATCCACAATCTACGTCAAATGCGTGGTGATGGTATTTATGTTCCTCGGGGGAGTGAATTTCTCTCTTCTTTATCAAAGTTTTACCGGACAGCCGAAACGCATTTGGAAAAACACGGTGTTCAAAGTTTATCTGAGTATTATTGGCGTCAGTTATTTGCTTTTGTGTTCAAATCTATTGCTCAATGGGCCCGTTCATAATGTCGCTGACATTACTATCGACCCCTTATTTCAGGCTATAAGCATTATTTCCTCCACCGGACTGGTCGAACCTGATTTTTCTGACTGGGGTTCCCTGGCTGTAATGGTGCTGATTATGATGATGTTCACCGGAGCTTGTGCCGGAAGCACTTCCGGTGGTGCAAAAATTGACCGCCTGGTGGTGCTTTTCGCATTCCTCAAAAATGAATTTTATAAGATGATGAATCCCAATGCAGTGACAACCGTTCGGATCAATGGAAAGGGTACATCTTATCTGTTGGTACAGAAGGTTTTGGGATTTCTGTTTCTCTATATCATTATAGTGATTTTGGTCGCAGTTACCCTCATTGTTATTGGGCTCCCTTTGGCCGATAGTTTCTTTTGCTCTCTATCCGCCGTTTCAAACACAGGGTTGGGCACAGATATTACCGGAATAAATGGAAACTATGCCATGATGCCAATAGCAGGAAAATGGATAATGGCTTTTGCCATGCTGGTTGGACGTTTGGAATTATACACCGTTTTGCTTATTTTCACTCCCGTTTTTTGGAAGAAGTGAAAATTTCCCTTCCTAATAATTGAAATTCGGGCTAATTTTGTTATTTTCGCAAAATATAATATTTTTTTCAGATGGAAAGAAGTGAATTCATCGAATCAATTTCCCGGCAAACTGAGCTCCCGCGCGAAGCAGTCGAAAAATTGACCGATGCCTTTCGTGATATTTTGGCTTCTAAAGCCGGTGAAGGTGATGCCGTAACTCTCCCCGGGTTTGGAAGTTTTGAACCTAAAAAAAGACTGGAAAGAATAGCTTATCATCCGGCTACCGGCCGAAAATTGCTGGTCCCTCCAAAGATTACTCTGGTTTTCCGACCTTCCGCCATTCTCAAACAGAAAATTAACCGAAGCTCATCTTCCGACTGACCTATGAATAAAAAAATAACTTTCCCCGAATTGGCAGCTCTCCTGGCTCTCCGCTCTTCTCTCGATCTTAAAGAGTGTGAAGTCTATCTGCGAGAATTTATTTCTTTAGTCTCGAAGACTCTTGCCATGGGGGAACAAGTTCGTATAAAAGGTCTCGGTTCTTTCCGATTGATTTCGGTGGAACCGCGTCGAAGTGTAAATGTAGCTACGGGTGGCGAAATGGAAATCCCGGGACATTTCCGGGTGTCTTTCGTACCTTCGGCCGAGTTGGCCGAAGAAGTAAATGCCCCATTTAGTGCATTTGAAGCCATAGAAGTTCCCGATGACTTCGAAGCAGAAGATATAGTGGAGAGGGACCAACTCGAAAATGAAACTGAAGACCAAATTGGCGAAATCCCGGTTTCTAAAGCCCAGCAAGCTATTGAAGACAGTGACTTTATTTTTGAAGAGGACACAGACCCTGCCGACACATATCCGGTTGCCACAGACTCTCTTGAAGCTGATCCTACCCAAACTCATGCTTCCGATACCCTTCTGTCCGACATAAACCCTTCCGAACAACCACCGACACCTTATACCCCTTCCCTCGAGAACCCCTCTTCCCTCGAGTCCTCGGTACCGCCCGTTCTGTCACCCTCCGCAGATTCCGTGGAGTCTCCCTCCGCAGATCCCGCTTTCGCCCCCGCAGATTTTGATCGTCCTGCATCTTTGCCCCTTCCTCGGCATCGATTCCTGAAAGGATTTCTCTGGGGGATGGCTGCCGGCATCGTTACTTGTATTATTGGTGCATGGCTGTGTCTTTGGGTTGTTGAACGTCAGATAAATCAAGTGGGTGATAATGTTGGTCATATACCTGCTCATATACCTGTTCAGAGCGTGGATTCTATCCCCGTTTCTACTGTGGCCCACACTATCGATCATAAGGATGCTTCAGTGGAAAAAATGAAAGAAGCTGATGAGCCGACAGAAATTGAAGTGCCGACTCAACCAACTGTGGCTGAAAAGAAACCCGTTTACGATACCATCACAAAAACCCGTTATCTGACCACCATGGCCAAAGAACATTATGGCAACTATCATCTTTGGCCATACATATATGAAGAAAACAAAAGCTTTTTGGGACATCCGGACCGTATCCGCCCCGGCACCCGTGTGAAAATTCCTTCACTCGAAAAGTATGGAGTGAATCCCAAAAATCCTCAGGATATTCTTCGGGCAAAAAGAAAAGGTGTGGAAATTTATTCCCGTTACCGTTAATCTACTGTTATTCAATACTTTGTTGTTGGAGGATGTAGTGTAGTAAGTTATCGATGCCAAAGTGCTTTACCCAATATATTGTGGAAATTGAGAAAAGACGGATGAAGAAATGAATGATATAATATCCCTAAATTCAAATGTTGAAACAGTTTCAATCGGAATCGACATTGGCGGAACCAACACTCTTTTCGGGCTTGTGAATCCTCGGGGGGACGTCCTATTCAGAGGAAAACTCGAAACGGGTCGGTTTACCCAATTTTCAGATTTTGTTTCCGCTCTCAAGAATGAGGTTTTTTCTGCATCGAAAAGTATTGGCCTTTCTCCGGAGTTTATTTGTGGAATTGGTGTGGGAGCCCCATGTGTGAACTGTATTACAGGTGTGGTGGAAGGTGCTGTCGACCTCCCGTGGAGATCACCGATCCCTTTGGCAGAAAGCTTGCAAAAGGCTTTTGGAGTTCCTGTGAAAGCATGTAATGATGCCAACGCGGCGGCGATGGGGGAAATGTGTTATGGAGCTTGCCGAGGCATTAAAGACTTTATTATGCTGACCCTGGGGACTGGAGTTGGTTCGACGATTGTGGCAGATGGACAACTCCTTTTAGGGAAAAGAGGGTTAGCGGGAGAATTGGGGCATACCATTATTCGATATGACAGTGATCGACTTTGTAGTTGTGGGCGCAAAGGTTGTCTGGAAATGTATTGTTCTGCCCGAGGGGTGGTTCGAACGGCTCTTGAAATCCTTGAGCATTCTAAAACGGAATCGGCTCTGTCTGAAATTCCAAGAGAGGATTTGACACCAAAACTTATTTATGAGGGAGCGCTTTGCGACGATCCGGTGGCATTGGAAACATTGCGTTTTACCGGAGAGATTCTTGGTGAAGCATGTGCTAATTTTGCGGCTTTTTCTTCTCCGGAAGCTTTTGTGCTTTTTGGAGGTGTAGCGGGAGCTTTTCCTCTTTTCAGAGATGCCATGATAGAGTCGTTCAACAAGCATCTTTTGTGGGTCTATCGGGATCAAATTAAATTTCTTCAGTCTTCTCTTTCTGCCGGTGACGCAGCCATCCTGGGCGCGGCGGCTGCAGGCCGATTGGGAGCCGCTCGATTCGAATAAAAGTTTTTCAGAAAATAATTATCAATGCTACGTAAGACATTTGCCTTTTTGTTTCTTTTATGCCACGTATTTGTGGCTTTTTCTTATACTCCCTCTGCGGAAGTGATTAAATCTCAGGAAGAATTTGCAGCTGATCGTTTTGGAATTTTTCTTCATTGGGGAATTTATTCGATGTATGGACAGGGGGAGTGGTATCTTAATTATGGTCCGAAAGCGGACGAATATGCCAAGGCTGCCAAGGGTTTTTATCCGGCTCAATTTAATGCTCCCGAATGGGCAAAAGCTATCCGTGACTCCGGAGCCCGCTATATTTGTTTTACTTCTCGCCATCACGACGGTTTTTCTATGTGGGATACAGAGGAGAATGATTATAATATTGTAGATGGGACTCCTTTCAAGCGTGATGTTCTCAAAGAATTGTCGGATGCGTGTCGGGAAAATGATTTGAAGCTCCATTTGTATTATTCTCATCTCGATTGGACACGCGATGATTATCCTCAAGGTCGCACGGGCCACACCACTGGTCGCGATTCTCTAAAAGCGAATTGGAGTAAATATCGGACGTTTATGGATCGCCAGCTGACCGAACTTCTTTCTAATTACGGCCCCATCCGTGCAATATGGTTTGACGGATGGTGGGATCATGATTCGGATTCCATACCATTTGATTGGCAGCTTGATTCCCAATATGAGATGATTCACCGGCTCCAACCGGGTTGTTTAGTTGGGAATAATCACCACCAACCTCCTTTCCCGGGTGAAGATATTCAGATATTTGAACGAGATTTACCGGGAGAAAATACGGCAGGTCTTTCCGGTCAGGCGATCAGCCAATTGCCTTTGGAGACATGTAACACGATGAATGGAATGTGGGGTTATAAGGTTGAAGATACAAATTATAAAGATGTTCCAACTCTTATTCGTTATCTGGTTAGTACAGCGGGTTTAGGAGCCAACTTACTCCTGAATATAGGGCCTCAACCCGACGGGGAACTGCCAGCGGCTGCCCTTGACCGACTAAAAGGAATAGGAGAGTGGATGAAGGTATATGGTGAAACAATTTATGGGACCAGCGGAAGCGCTTTCAAGGCAGACTGGGGTACCTCTACCCGAAAAGGGAATCGGTTGTTTATACATATTTTACAGCCTACCTCAACGGAAATATTTGTTCCGCTTTCCGAAAAAATTAAGGATGCAAAATATTTTGTCAATCCTTCGAAAAAAATTAAATATAAAAGTGAAAAGAATGGAATCTTGTTGCAGTTGGAGGAAATGCCGACTGAACCGGATTGTGTAGTGGAACTTACTCTTTCTTCCAAATGAAGTGTCTGGAAATCTGTGCAGCCGATTTGCAGGGGGTTAAAACGGCCATTGCAGGTGGTGCTGGTCGCATAGAATTATGCAGTGGTTTGGCAGAAGGAGGTCTTACCCCTTCGAAGGCGTTGATTTCTCGCGCCTGTCGCCTTGGAATCCCTGTAAATGTCCTTATTCGTCCACGTGGAGGAGATTTCGTTTATGATGAAGATGAACTTTCAATTATGGAGGAGGACATTCGTGAGGCGATTGGATTGGACGCTTCTGGAATTGTAATTGGTGTTGTCAATCCGGATGCAACAGTTAATATTGAAGCTTGTCGTCGGCTTGTTCAGGCTGCTGTGGAGGAAAATCCTAAGACTGATCTGACGTTTCACCGGGCTTTCGATATAGTAAGGCATCCTTTTGAGTCTCTTGAAGAAATAATATCTTTGGGTTTTCGTCGAATATTAACTTCCGGCCAAGCTTCGAGTGCAATCGAAGGTTCTTCCCTTATACGTCAGCTTCATGATCGGGCGAACGGAAGAATACTAATCATGGCGGGTGCCGGGGTTTCTCCTGCCAATTTGCATCAGCTTATTATAGAAAGTGGTGCGGATGAGTTTCATGGGTCGGCACGGACTCTTATATCGTCTGCTATGCTTCAGACAACATCTTCTGCTACCATGGGCAGTGCTGAAGCAGCCGACGGGGGGCGTCTTGCAACGGACTTAAAAGTGGTGAGACGAATGGCCGACATAATTAAAGAATACAATATCTGACTATTATATGAAATCAAAATATTTTGTTCATCGCTTTTCGAAGAGTGTTTTGGCTCTTATTATGTGTGGGTTAACGACTTTACCAGTGGGAGCATTTGAGCAGATTCTGACAGAACGTGCTTCCAAAGATTATGAACAGCGATTGAAGTCCCAGCCGGAGCTTAAGAAACAAATGAGTCTGAAATCGGCATCGACATCGGCAGAACGAGATGCGTTAAAATTTTTATATGCTTATTTGGCATCTTCGGATATAATAGATTATACTCCGGATTTTTATCTTGAAAATATCCGGACATCACTCCAAGCAGCTGATGAGATGCCTTGGGGAAAGAAAGTGCCTGACCGAGAATGGCGACATTTTGTGCTTCCTGTTCGAGTTAATAATGAGAATCTGGATCAATCTCGCAAAGTTTTTTATGAAGAGTTAAAGGATCGAGTGAAGAATTTGTCGATGAAGGATGCCATCCTGGAAGTGAATCATTGGTGTCATGAGAAGGTGACCTATCAGCCTTCGGATGGACGGACTTCCTCTCCACTTGCGACAGTTTGCAATGCGTTGGGCCGCTGTGGTGAAGAATCTACTTTTACGGTTGCTGCTCTTCGAAGCGTAGGGATACCGGCTCGCCAGGTCTATACTCCGCGATGGGCCCATACGGATGATAATCATGCGTGGGTTGAGGCGTGGGCAGATGGCCAGTGGTATTTTTTGGGAGCCTGTGAGCCGGAAGCGATATTGAATCTTGCGTGGTTTAATGCTCCTGCTGCGCGGGGAATGTTGATGAATACCACGGTTTTGGGTGCTTATGATGGACCGGAGGAGGTTTTGGCGACTACGCCCACATCCACAACCATTAATGTTACCTCTAACTATGCTCCGGTTGAATTAAAGAAAGTTAAGGTTTTGGATAAAGAAGGACGACCGGTTAAAGATGCCCGTGTAAATTTTTCACTATATAACTATGCGGAATTTTATCCGCTGGCTATTCGAACGACGGACTCAAATGGAATTGCCGAAATGATTTCGGGTAAAGGAGACCTTGTTGTTTGGGCATCAGATGGTAAGAATTTTAATCTTGGCAAAACATCGGGACCAGATACACTTGTTCTTGTGCTTGATAAAGATGCGAATTTCGATGGTGAGTTTATTTTTGATATAGTTCCGCCACGTCAAACCGGTACTTTACCTACTCCTACCGCTGAAGAAGCGAGAATAAATGAGGAGAGAAAAGTTAAAGAAGATTCGATTCGCTCAGCTTATGAGGCAACTTTCTTCCATCGAGCCAATGCGGAAGAGATATGTGGAAGATATGGTGTTCCTGCAGATGGAGCGGATCTTCTTGTCAAATCACGTGGTAATGCCCGGTCCATTATTGATTTGCTCTTTCATGTGCCGACTCCATTACAAAGCAAAGTGATTGATTTATTGAACAATATTTCGGAGAAGGATCTTCATGACGTAAGTCGAGAGGTGTTGTGGGATCATTTTAAGGCAGATCCGGTAAAAACGCCACTTTACAACAAATATATCTTGAATCCTCGAGTCGAGAACGAGATGCTTACGGCTTATCGGTCTTATTTGAAAAAAGCCATAACGAAGAAACAGGCAGAGGCCTGGAAGAATAATCCTCGGGAACTTGAAAAATATCTACGGGAGAACATTCGGATTGATTCGGTCTATATGCATTCTTATCGAATATCACCTAAAGGGGTGTGGGAAACAAAACTTTCGGATCCACTATCCCGTTCAATTTTGTTTGTAGCTATCTGTCGAACACTTGGAGTACCGTCCCGAATAGACCCTGTCAGCCATTTAACCCAGTATGCGGACACTTCGGGCCAATGGAATGATGTGACGTTTGGCAATGAACGACATTCTGCCTCAGCGGAAAAAGGGTATTTCACCTTGTCGTATTCGGGTGAGGGTCGGGAACCGGCATATTATTCTCACTTTACCATTTCCAAAGTCAATGAGGGGCTACCAACGCTTTTTGAGTTTGATGAGTTTGAACCTTATTCATCAATAAACTTACGCAAGGAGCCACTTGAATCAGGGCAATATGTGCTGGTCAGTGGACAACGGTTGGCGGATGGAACTGTTTTGTCGAAAGCTAAGTTTTTTCATATAACTCCGGGGGAGGAGACAGGAGTAGCGCTTGAAGTGAGACAAGACACCACGGCTCTTCAGGTAATCGGCTCGCTTGATGCGGAATTGCTTTACCAACCGCTTGATGACAAGAATGTGACTTCGATTTTGTCCACGGTCGGAAGAGGATATTATGTTATTGGGCTTGTTAAGCCCGGCCATGAGCCAAGTGCTCATGCAATAAATGATATTTCGGCTGCGGCTAAAGCACTTGAGTCTACGGGACGCAAGATTTTGCTTCTTTTCCCAGATAATCAAGCTGCTTCCCGATTTGAGAGTTCAAATTATGGGAAGTTGCCGTCCAATGTTGAATTAGGAGTTGATATAGATTATTCAATTGCCAAAGCTATAAAGAATGGTTTGGAATTGAAAAGTGAAGAATTGCCGATAGTTTGTGTTGCTGATTCCTTTAATCGAATCGTATTTTTCCGACAAGGCTACACTATTCATTTGGGTGAGCAACTTGCTAAAACGCTCGAACGTCTGGCAGAGTAAGATCCTATATTATAAAAATGAATTGCACCCCAAAAGTTAGAAGTAAAACTTTTGGGGTGCAATTCTATTGGGTATTCGATTATTTTGTGATGAATTTCTGACCCTCGCGAATATAGATTTCTCCTTTCTTGGGGTGTGATATGGGGCGTCCCGAGAGGTCGAAAATGCTTTTTGGGACTTGGGAGCATGTGTTTGATTCGATTGTTTTCACGCCACTGGAAGAAGCGAAAGAGCAAATAGTTTTCAATGCCGAAGTCGCACATCCGGTGGTGCTGTCGAATAGCGGCGCATTATACCATCCGGAAAGATTGGTTCCATAAGCGTTATATTCCATCCACCACCAGAAAAGCCCATTGACAGTCGGATGCTTTTCAAGAGTTGAGATAAGATCGCGTGCAAATTTATTTTGACCGGCCTCAGTGTATGGCCAAATATCGGAAAGATGGTGAGTCGTGCCGGGTACTTCCCATTTATAGGAATATCCGGTTTCGACAATCATAATCCGTTTGTCGGGATAATTTTGTTCCAACGAGGATAGGGCAGAATCAAGAGTTGACAAATCTCCATGAAAATAGGGATAATAGCTTAAACCAATGATGTCGTAGTCAATGTTTAAGCGTTTCATCATGTCATAAAAATTTTTTTGTACGTCTACTTGTCCGACCCGTTCGGTGTGGAGTACAATCTTTGCGTCAGGGTAAACTTCCCGGCATGCTTTTATTGCGTGAGAGAGGAGTTTGCCGAAATATTCCCAGTTGTCATTGCTTCCCATAAAGGATTTTTTTAGATTGTCGGAGCCTAATGCTCCCCAAAGCATTCCATAGCTTATTTCATTGCCGGGTTGAATGAATTTGAGAGTTATACCGGATTCTTTGAGTCGCTCAAGGGTTGATTTTGTGTAGGAATAGATGATTGAAAAGAGTTCATTTTCCGACTTATTTTCCCAATCAATCGGCAACCATTGTTTAGCCGGGTCTGCCCATGTATCCGAGTAATGAAAATCGAGCATCAGGTCTAATCCGGCATCGACGATTCTCCGGCAAAGTGGAAGAATGTATTCTACATCCTGACATGCGTTGGGATCAAAACGGGTGTCAGAGTTGGTGTCATTTTCGTGAAGTTGCTTATATTTCTGAGGATTGACAAAAAGTCGGATCCTCATGGCATTCATTCCTTCTTCCTTGAGCCATGGCACTAAATCTGCAATGGGTTTCTTGTCATGGTCGAAATATTTCGCTCCGGCTTTTTCGTATTCGGGGAGAAGTGATATGTCTCCTCCGACATAATGCTGTGCGTGGATAGATGAGATGAAAAGTGTATGGATTAATAAAAGAAGAAATGTCTTTTTTTTCATAAATAAAGAGAGTGGATTAGTGGATTATGATGGTTTCCCCATCGAAAGCGGGTTCTATTGCACGGGGAAAGTCGGGATGGTCGTATGTAGTCAAAATATTATTGGAATCTATGTGTCCATGCATTTTGCGGCAAGCCTCTCTTAATCGTTTTGCCAAAAGTTCATGTTGGGGAGCTTCATGACAAAGATGAGTAAAAAGAACTTTTTCGGGGCGTAATTTTTCCACTATCGCCAAGGCTTCGTTGATGGTAAGGTGCGCAAAATGATCGCGATCGCGAAGAGCATTTATAATCAGGAGTTTAAGATTCAGAAGTTTTGATAGTTCTTCTTCGGGAATAGTTTTTGCATCAGTGATATATGCAAAGTCACCGATGCGATAGCCGACAATAGGGAGATTTCCGTGTAACACACTTATCGGAGTGATTTTTAGACCTCTGAAGAAGAAAGGGGAGTTATTAATCTCTCTCAAATCAAAGCGAGGAACGCCGGGATAGGGGTTTGGGGTAAAACAATAGTCATATCTTTTCAGCAGAGAGTCTTTGACATCCTGGCGCAAAAAGACGGGAATATCTGGGGTGCAGAAAGGACGTAGGTCATCGAAACCACCGACGTGGTCGGCATGGTTGTGGGTTACAAGGACAGCATCAATGCCTTTGATATTGTTATCGAGGGCTTGAATGCGAAAATCGGGAGAAGCATCAATGAGCAATTTCAGACCGTGAGTCTCAATGAAGACAGAAGCTCTGCGGCGTTTGTCGTGTGGATCTGTTGACCGACAAACTTCGCATCGGCAACCCACTTCAGGAATACCTTTTGATGTACCCGACCCCAAAATGGTCACTCGAATATCGGTGTCGATAAAGTTTACTTCCGGTTGCAGGTGGATTCCAAAATTGCGATTAACTTCCTCTTCTATTTCGTTTGTCAGTCGGACGATATCTGTGGCCGTGGCGTGTCCGGTGTTAGCAATTACCAGTGGTTGTTTTTGCCATACCACAGCATCTCCACAACTTTTCCCCTTCATGCCGGAATGGTCGATAAGCCAAGCGGCCGAAACCTTGACGGTGTTGTCATCTAATCGGTAGCAAGGTGTGTCGGGACGCCGCCGAAGCACTTCTCCTTCAAAAAAGCTAAGGCTCATAACCGGATTTTTGAAGAAACTCCCAGCGCTTCCGATTTCAGCCGGATCGGGCAGTTTGGCGTTGCGAATTTTTTCAACCTCGCATTTGACTTCCGCAATAGAAGGACGATGACCTAAACGTGTTTCCAATTCTTTAAGAGGGCCATACTCAAGATTTGTTGCGACGGTTGAAGGCGTGAGTCGGAAACTTACCCGAATCACAAAAAAGCGTCCTTTGGCTTTATGCTTGAAAATACTATCTCGATACCCGAATTTACATTCGTCGGCTGTAAATGTCACCAGTTGGCGAGTTATGGTATCAAAACATTCTACGGAGTGAATCACATCTGCCGCCTCCACGCCATACGCCCCTACGTTTTGAACGGGAGCTGCTCCAACTTCTCCGGGAATTCCAGCTAAATTTTCGAGACCAGCCAATCCTTCTACAACTGTCCAATCCACGAGGTCGGTCCATTTCTCAGCCGCACCGCAAATCACATAAGTCTTCCCGGGAGCACTGTCGTAACGTTGAATACCTTTGATTGCGCTATGAAGCACCAATCCATTAAAGTCATTAATGAAAAAGAGATTACTGCCACCGCCAATGTGTAGGACTTCATTTTCAGTAAATTCCGGTGTACGGGAAATTCGAGTTAGTTCCTTGACAGATGAATACTCGGCGAAGATACGAGCTTTAGCCGGAATTCTGAAAGTGGTGTAGGGTGTCAGATCAAAATTTTCTTGAAACATATTCTTGCGCGTTGGCGTAGAGGTTAAACGAAAAAGAGCGTTAAAGGAGGATAGAAGGAATTATCTAATGATTGAAACTAAAAGGCCGTCTTGAAATCTCAGGAAGACCCCGTTGTCGTATTGCCAGATGTCAATTGTTGAGCTATAATCGTGTCCTGAATCAACGGATGTCGGATTTCCTAAGGCGAGTCGACATTCTTCTTTTGTCATGCCCGGTGTAACTTGTCCGTTTTGAATCCTTTCCCAATTTGGATCGCTTATCGTAGGATAGTTTCGTCGCGGATCGTTAAGGCGAAAAAGCCGACTGAATGAGCGACTTTCATTTGCGCTATTCCCCAGATTCATGTACTGAATAAATTTCTTACCGGATTCATCGCGAAGAATGACCCGGAGAGGAAAGACAAAAGTTCCAGGCTCAACACGGGTAACTGTCACGGGAACGAATTTTTTGCCGGCCAAACGGTTGTCAAGGGTGTCATACCATAAGTCGGTACGAATCCATAACTTTTTATTCTGCAGTAGGTTATCGACTTGTTGGACGGCATCGACATCAATAAGCATCGGTAAAGATGAGCCAGTTATTAAGGTGAGCATCTGTTGAGGGCTTTTTCCGGAAGGAAGCCGATAAGTAATATTTCCGTCAGAGAGAAGAATAATTCCTTCCCGACTTCCGTCGGGGAGAAGACGGGAATCAGTTCCCTCAAAACGTAGTTTTCGTCCGACCAGCGATAAGGTGTCGTGTAAAGAGGAATTATTGCCTGGATTGTCGAAGAGAAGAGCTAAGCGTTGATCTGAGATAATAAAGACTTTTCCTTTTTCCCAGTGGTCGAGAGTTGGATGTGGAATCTGATTTAAGAAAGTATCTTCAGCCGTAAGAGTAAGATTCTTCTTTTCCTCACGCGAAAGTTCGATGCGTTTTGTGCCTTCCACTCCGGTGAAGCAACTCGAGAGCGGAAGTAAGAGCAGGGAGAGCGATGTCACTGCCACCGCCCCCCCTGCAGAAAAAAATCTTTTAATCCGAATCATCTATCGATATTTCTGTGAGTCTCAATCCATCGGCGAGCATTGACAAAAGCTTCCATCCAGGGAGTAATATCATTGTTTATTCGAGTCGAAGGATAGAAGCCACATTGCCAGGGGAATATAGCTCTTTCGAGGTGTGGCATCATAGCTAAATGGCGTCCGTCCTGGCTTGCAAGAGCAGCGACTGAACCTCTGGAACCATTGGGATTTCCCGGATAGGATGCATAGGAGTATTTGGCTACGATATTATAATCTTTCAGGGAACCGGGTAAATGGAATTTTCCTTCTCCATGGGCAACCCAAATTCCCAGTTTGCTTCCGGCAAGTGACCCCAACATGACGCTGTTGTTTTTGGGAATATCTAAAGAGAGGAAAGATGATTCAAATTTTCCGGAGTCGTTGTGACGCATCTGAGGTTTTTTCTCACGATCCGGAGTGATGAGACCGAGTTCCATCATGAGTTGACATCCATTGCAAATACCCAGTGAGAGAGTGTCGGTGCGAGAATAGAAATTATTGAGGATCCGTCGGGCATTGTCGTTGAAAAGGAATTGTCCGGCCCATCCTTTTGCGGAGCCCAGAACGTCTGAATTTGAGAATCCTCCGCAGAACACAATCATGTTGACGTCTTCGAGGGTTTCTTGTCCTCGGGTTAGATCAGTCATGGCTACGTCCTTGACGTCAAACCCGGCAAGGTGTAAGCTATAAGCCATTTCACGATCTCCATTCACACCTTTTTCACGGATAATAGCAGCTTTGATTCCGCTACGTCCTTGACGGTCCACTGACAGACCAAGGCTTTGGAGTGAACCTTTGAATTCGTTAGGCATACGATATCGAATCGGCTGTTTGCCAAGATTCAGAAAACGAGATTCAGCGCATTTAGCAGCTGTCTGATCCATGTCGAGAAGGAAAGAGGGTCGGAACCATTGACGACGCATTTCTTCAATTGGCAATGAGATGGTCTGTCCAGCCAGTGTAATGTTGAGTTGCCGTTCAATTTCTTTTGAATTAAGAGTCGGTGTACCCAAAACGGAATATTTTATTGCAGCGGAATCTAACACATCTTTTACCAATTCCATCTTTGCGTCGGCCACTTGAATTACTACTCCGGGATTCTCTGCAAATAAAGCTTTTACAATGTCTGGCTCTCCAATCGAGTCAAGATTGACATTCAAGCCGCCTTTTGTGTTAGCAAATACCATTTCAAGAAGGGTTGTGACCAAACCTCCAGCACTTATGTCGTGTTGCGCCAGAATTAGATTGCGTTCCAGGAGTTTTTGGATAGCTCCAAAAGCCTTGACGAAATATGTAGGATCGGTTACGGTTGGAGCATCCTCACCCAGACGATTGAGTGACTGAGCGAAGGCTGAGCCCCCTAATTTCCTACTATCCCGACTCATGTCGATGTAAAGGAGTTTTGATTTCTTCTGTTGAATAACAGGAGTTGCCACACGCCGGATGTTGCGTACTTCTCCGGCAGCAGAAATGATGACGGTGCCTGGTGCCAAGACTTTTTGGTCGCCATATTTTTGAGTCATCGAGAGGGAGTCCTTTCCGGTGGGGATATTGATTCCAAGCGCGCAGGCAAAGTCTGAGCAAGCCTTTACGGCTTCATATAAAGCAGCATCTTGTCCCGGGTTTTTGCAAGGCCACATCCAGTTTGCGGATAGAGATACGGATTTCAAACCTTGCTTGAGAAGAGCTCCTGAAATGTTGGTCAATGCTTCTGCAATAGAAAGTACGGAGCCCTTACCGGGATTTATAAGAGCAGCCTGAGGCGCATGGCCTATGGAAGTTGCGATTCCGGATTTACCGCGATAGTCGAGTGTGGCGACCCCACAGTCGCTAAGGGGGAGCTGCAGTTCCCCCTGACATTGCTGTCGGGCGATTCGTCCCGTCACGGAGCGGTCCACTTTATTTGTCAACCAGTCTTTACACCCTACGGCTTCTAAACCAAGGACTTTTTCTACGTATTGGCGTATTGAGTCATTGTCGGTAGAATATTCGACGGGGGCAAATTCTCGTTTGATGGTGTTATCGGTCATGACGGTTTTGGGAGAGTTGCCAAACATGTCGGCCATAGCCAAATCAATTGGACGGCGTCCGTCTTTCTGCTCAAAAACGAAACGGGCGTCGTCGGTGGTTTCTCCCACGACGTAGAATGGAGCTTGTTCTCGTTCGGCGATTTTCCTTATTTTTTCTACATCCTGGCTACGAATCACCAGTCCCATTCTCTCTTGGCTTTCATTGCCGATAATTTCTTTTGCAGAAAGGGTTGTATCGCCAATCGGAAGCTCTTTCATATCGATTTTGCCACCGGTTGCTTCGACAAGCTCGGAAAGTGCGTTTAGATGTCCACCGGCTCCGTGGTCGTGTATGCTTATACATGGATTGTCTTCCATTTCCGCCAAAGCCCTAACCACGTTGCTGACGCGTTTTTGCATTTCGGGATTTGCACGCTGGACGGCATTTAGTTCAATAGCATTTGCGTAACTACCGGTTTCAACTGAAGAAACGGCCCCTCCGCCCATTCCTATACGATAATTATCACCTCCCATGACGACAACCTTCATTCCAGGTTCAGGAGTGCCTTTTATAGCATCTTTTAAAGTTCCGAAGCCAATGCCACCGGCCAGCATTATCACTTTGTCGTAAGCAAGTATCTGGTTGTTTTCTTCATGCTCAAATGTCAGGACGGAACCACAGATGAGTGGTTGTCCGAATTTATTTCCGAAGTCGGAAGCGCCATTGGATGCTTTTATCAAAATTTGTTCGGGATTCTGATATAGCCATGGACGGGCGAGGGGAGCACCGCATTCCCATGAGCGACATCCTTCATCGGGGCGAGGATATCCGGTCATGTAGACGGCAGTTCCTGCAATCGGCAGACTGGCTTTCCCTCCACCCATACGATCGCGAATTTCGCCACCGGTGCCTGTGGCCGCGCCGTTAAAGGGCTCCACGGTGGTTGGGAAATTGTGGGTTTCGGCTTTCAAGGAAATCACGGTTTTAATTTTCCTCTCTTCGAAAAAATCCGCTTTTTCCGGGTTGACTGGAGCAAACTGCATGGCAGTGGGTCCTTCAACAAATGCAACATTGTCTTTGTAAGCGGAAACCAATCCGTTTGGATTTTCTTTGGAGGTGCGCTTAATCATTGCAAACAGGGAATCGGGTTTTTCTTCGCCGTCAATGATAAATTTGCCATTGAATATTTTGTGTCTGCAGTGTTCGGAATTTACTTGTGAGAATCCAAACACTTCAGAATCAGTAAGATTTCGTCCTAACTTTTTGGACAGGTCTTTGAGATATTTTTTCTCAGCGTCAGAGAGCGCTAAACCTTCCTGACGGTCATAGTGGTCAATATCTTCTATTTCAACTATTTCCGATGGGACATTATCTACCTTAAAAATATCGGCCGACAGAGATTCGTATCTGCGTTGGAGCATTGGGTCGAATGCTGCTTCAGGAGAAGATTGCTTTTCAAAGAGTTCAATTCGCTGCAATCCCATTACCCCCATATTGGCTGCCATTTCGGTAGCATTGGTGCTCCAGGGAGTAATCATTTCTTTACGAGGGCCGATATATGTACCCTTGATTCTTTTGGTTTTAAGTGGAGTGGCTCCTCCGAAGAGCCAAATTAAACGTTCTAAGTCTGTGGAGGATAGGAGGTTGGGACTCTGCACTGCGAGAATCGTTTGGGCGTCTTTTTTGAAGAATGTAATCATCTGTCCAATTGCAAGATAGAAATAATTATCTCGGGAAGCGTTTCGATTTAGAGAGGAATACTAAATTGGAATCTGCCCCCCCGATTGAGATGCAAAATTAAGCAAAAAAGTTTACATTGCCAATAGCTATTCATATAGGAGGACTATTCTAATTTATTTGTATTTGTGGAGTATATAAAAGGAAAATGAAGAGAAGATGAAAATGTTGCCATCATAATTGATTGATAAAGCCGAGAGAGGAATCATGGCATAGCTGGGAATTGTGGAAAAGAGAAGTTCATTTGAAAAAAGTTGTTTAAAAATTTGGTTGAATAAAAAAATAGTTCTAATTTTGCATCGAAATCCAAAGGGGATATAATTCTTTCCTGAGGGTAAAATAAGGTTCCATGTCCGAGTGGTTAGGTACCGGTCTGCAAAACCGTTCACACCA
>CAZNMC010000018.1:0-27721 GCA_964574285.1 uncultured Sangeribacter sp.
GACGGCTGTCACTTCCTCAATGTAGGGAGCTACGACTTCCGGCTCTTCGATGACCGGGGCTTTTAGTTCCGGATAGGTTTCGGTGGTGCCGTTTGCCGTATTATGCACTATCTGTATATCTTCAGAAGTGACAGTGATAACGGCTGTGCGGAGACGAGGAAAGATGTCAGCTGCAAGCCATTTCCAAGCTTTACGATTATTTATCAATTTTAAAGCCAGTTCGTCTTTATCGCTGAAATTGGGGTTGTTTATTATTTCTTGTACTTTTGTCTTGTTGGGATTGCTTGATTCATTTACCAATTCCCTAAAACCATCAATGTCTTCACCAATCGAAGAGATTTGAATTTGATCGGGATTCAGAACAGAGTTTTCGGCAATGAATTTTCCTACAGCATCCGCACGGCGTTTGGCCAATCGATCGTTGAGCTTAGTGGGACCATCAGGAGAGGAAGATCCTACAACTACAACGGATTGGAGACTGCCGGCATTTGATAGGGAGTCAATTATCTCAATTAATCTCACTAAATCATCTGTTCGAGATACAAAACTCGAATTAATCTTGAATTGGGCGCGTGCATTTTCTACGTTCAATGGAATTGGAGGAAGCACATCGGCTTGGACTCTTCCGGAACATAGGAATGATGCCAATAGCAGGATAAATATGATTGATTTATTCATTAAAATGTTGATGAATAAAGATTTAGTTTATGTATTAGAATGAGTGGTATGCCTGGTAAGCACCTCTTTTTCAGGTGGCTGCATCCAATTATCTACTTTGAATTGCAAAGATACAATAAATTTTTTTACGATACAAAATATTAGATAAAAAATTTTAAATTTGTTTTGATTTTTTCACATTTCAATTATTCTTTATTTGTAGTTTTAGTTGGATCGCCATTGGCTATAAGGTTTTCGGTTTTTTAAATAATCTAAGTTCAAGGCATTGTTATAGGCTTCCCGTTCGAATGATATGTTCCGGTATGCCAAATGTGGATTCCCTTTATACCGGAGTAGGAGAAGGAGCCATTCTCCTACATAAATAATATAGAATGGCAGCCAACCGAGTTCGCGCATTTGAGCAGTGTGGATAGCTTCGTGGTTCAATAGGGTTGCGGATAATTTTGCATCCGATTTGACAAATATCACTCCAAGTAAGTTAATGGCAGAGTATTGTTTGCCAATGGGAATGAATCGGTTGGTGAGAATTTTCATTGTAAGTATTTCTTACGCCGAAGTGGCATATCAATTTTAGATTTTGATATGCCACTTTTGCTCTACAGATTTTATAATTTAAAATTCCGGTTCAAACATGGGATCCCAGGCGGGGAGAGTAATAGGCTTCTGTTTAAGAATTTTCAAAATTTCTGCCGGGACATATTTTTTGTTTACCACCAATCGGAACATGTATTCATCAAACCATTTGTCGGTCATGATCAGATGACCGTTGTTGGCACCTGGCCCCCAACTGTTTTCGACCATCCATTTTGTGGGTTCTCCTTTTTCGTTCAAGTCCACTGCGACTAATGTCATTGCATGCGAAGAGGCGCTTGCGTGTGTCCGAATCCGATCGGCTTTATTCATTCCGAAAGATGTGCCCATGAGCGCTTCATAATCGAAGTTGTCAATATCTAAAACTCCTCTTTCGCGGTCAAGAAATTTTCCAACATCGCAAGAGAAATACATCATAGTACTATCTTTTATTGATTTAATAGCCATTTGTTTAATATCCTCTACCGGAAGGTTGATGTATGTCCAGTTGCGTCCGTCATAAGCATGACGATCCAAGTCTATTTCGTAGAGCTTGTAATATTCGCGTGTCGGGTCGTTCATCAACATGACGTAGTCATTTTTCAGATCATTGCCCGCGAATTCTTTATAGAAAGACTGGGGAGTATATGTCTTTGTTGATACGGGTATACCATTGAGGTCAAAACGAGTCCATACAAATTCTGTTGGGGGCTCTCCCAAGGTAATAGCGAGCATACGGTAAATTTCGGAGAGCATTTGTTCTTTTTTCTCAGAGAGTTGTTTGGCCGACTTTCCTTCTGAATGCATTTTTCGTAGTTCAAGTCCGTCTTCACGCAACTTAAGCGATACAAGTCGATTGAGTTTGGCGGTGTTGTTTGCGGTGAAGGTTTCATTCATGATTTCTGCAGGAACAACACCATATTTCATCAAATTATCCGACAAGCCTGTGTATTGGCCTCCATCGCTTAGAGGATTGCTGAAGAGCCAATCGACTATGCGGTCGTCGGCCGGTCGGTCAGCATAGTCAATCATGGCTTGAAGGAAGAGGTTTGATTTCTCAAGTTGATCGTAGAAGAAATTATAGTTTTGGGATAATTTGAGTTCAGGGAGATTGTGTTTTGACATCATTTGGGACCGAAGCACATTCAAACCTGTAAAAAGCCAGCATCGGCCCGAACGTTGTTGGTCTGTAATTCCCTTGCTTTTTACTCTATCGGAGAAATAAGTATTAAATCCGTTTTTTGCCTCTGAGTTAGTCGCTAATTTGTCGATATCCGAATTACTTATAGCATTTCTTAGAGCTTTGGTAGAGGTGGTGTTGTCAAAACTGTTCCGTATGCGTGAAAGCATGTCTGAAGAGATTCCTCCATTGTCGGCTGCTATGGCGGGGAGTGCGGAAAGACATAGGGATGTCAGGATGAATTGTAGTCGATTCATGTTTGTATAGGTAAAATTATTTTAGGCGTTTAGGGAAAGGAGAGTGTCTGCGATTATGCGGTCATTGCACAGACGGGGAACTTTTCGTTGACCGCCAAGTTTATGGTTCCCGGATAATGATAACCATTTTTCAAATAGGCCCGGTTTTGCCGAAATGATGGTAAGACGATCCAAAAATAGAGAGTCTTTTCGTTTTGCCTGATAATCAGAATTGATTTCGCACAGTCGATGGTCGAGTCGGTCGGCAAAGTTTTCCAGGTCTGTCGGAGGAATTTCCCATTCAATAATCCATTCATGGCGCCCTTTCCTGCGGTTGGAGGCATAGACAGGAGCTGCTGAATAGTTTTTGATGGAAGCTTTGGTGACGCGACAAATATCGGCAATCGCTTCGTCTGCGTTATACTCCATAAGTTCTTCGCCAAATGCGTTGATAAAACTTCGGGTTCGACCAGCAATAGTGATTTTTACAGGGTTGGTGTTTTCAATGCGGACCGTGTCGCCTAACTTATATCGCCATAACCCGTTAGGAGCTGTGATAATCAATTCGTAGGTGTGACCTTTTTGAAGTTCGCTTATTCCGATGGGGGCACTATCTGGTAAGAAAATGTCTTGAAATTCATAGAATATCCCTCCATCTACAATTAGGAGCATCGAATGATCATCCAATTGATTCTGAGATGCAAAGAAACCCTCAGAAGCATTATATGTTTCAATAAAGTTTATGGGACATCCGGCTGTTAATTGTTGGTAGACCTCGCGATAAGGCGCAAATGAGATACCCCCGTGGAAAAAGACCTCTAAATTTGGCCAGACTTCATAAAGGGTTTCTGCGTTGGCAATTTCGAGAATTCGTTTTATAACTCCCAAAAACCAACTTGGAACTCCGGATATATTGGTTACGTTGGCGTTTAGAGCAGCTTGGGCAAGAGCGGGCAATTTTTCATCCCATTCCGAGAGTAAGGCTACCTTTTTGGAAGGAATTCTTACTGTATTAACTATAGCTGGTACTCTTTTGATCAGTGTGGCACTTAAGTCACCAACGTGGACTCCAGTCGGAAGATTTTGGAGTTCATTGGCAAAACTTCCTCCTAAAATCATGCCTTTCCCCGCAAACATGCGTGAGGTTGGATTAGCGGCAAGGTAGTGACTTACTGAGTCTTGTGCCCCGGGATAATGATTTAAACGCAGACTGTCGTCTGTGATGGGGATAAATTTGGATTTCCCTCCTGAAGTCCCTGAAGACTGGGCATACCAACGACATCTTCCCGGCCATAATACATTTTTTTCTCCTCGAATCATTCGCATTACATCGTTGCGAATATTTTCGTAATCTATGCAAGGAACAGTCTCGGTAAAGACTTTTTGAATATCCTCGCTTTGTAGAATTTTGTCAAACCGGTATCTACGACCTATTTCTGTAAGGCGAGCTCGTTTTAGGAGCGTTTGCAAAATTTGCAGTTGCAATGAATCGGTATATTTCCCCCACGTTTGGGTGCGAGCAGCACGCCGGCAAAAGTATGGTCTGATCAACGGGGTTAGGTTCATTGCGTGATAATGGAATTTGAACAATGATGCAAATTTAATTCTTTGATGTCATATTTCCAAATTTGTATATTGGAGGCTTTTGGATTGTGAGGATTAAAAATTAAAGAAGGCGTTTCAAAGACAGCAGCTTGAAACGCCTTCTTGGATAGTTAGTTAACTATTGTCGTCGCGGAATTATGGTACGAGTACTTTGATGGAAGATGAAGTTCCGTCCGTGTACTCTGTGCGCAAGATATAGACCTTGCCGGAAACCGGATTATCAGTAACGGCAAATCCATTCAAATCGATGAATACTCTTGATTTAATTTCTTTATCAGCAAGAGTAGTTTCGACACTGCTCACTTTGCTGATGACAAATTTGAAGGATTTCGATTTTTCAGCAGCACGGCTTGAAGCGGTAAGAGTAGCTTCTCCAAGTTTTTGAGTATAGGCAATGCCATTCATTATAATGAAGTGATCTGTGCCTGTCCAGTCAACTTTCTCAGAGTTGCCTACATAAACCGCCCCGGTGAGTTTAGTCGGTTCGTCGTCTTCTTTCATTGGCGACGCAAACGCTGCTTCATAAGCGACCGGTTCTTCAACTTCAATTTCCGGAATGAGAGGATAAGAAGCAGGAGAGTATTTGAAGCCATCGCCAAGAGGTGCTTTGAAGAGTTCAACTGTGGAAAGTGCGAATTGCGGTTTATCGTTAGCACCGGCGTTGTTCACGTCTGAATTATAGAAAACATTAGTGACATCCCAATCTCCGTTGCCCGAAATGTTGGCAATATTGGCCCAGGCATTAGTTGATGTCAGAGGGGTGACCTTACCGGCATTGTAGCAATTCACCATAGTGGTTGTGCCATGCAGCATTCCTGCCAAGCCCGCAATATTCTTTTTACCCTTTACTTCTCCAAGATTGAAGAAATTGTGGATTTGAGGATAGCTCACTGTGTAACCGCATAGTCCGCCGGCATGACCACTGGTATGGTCAAGCAGTCCTTTGGCAGTTACGTTGCCTATGTTAAAGCAGTTTTCAATTATCACGAGACCTTCGCTTGACTGGGCAATACCGGTGAAGCCACCAATTGCGGTGTAGTCAGATGTAACGTTACCGGAGTTCCAGCATCGTTCGGCATGACCTCGGATAGAACCCGCAAATCCACCTACAGCAAGATATTGCGACAGCTGAGTGATCGCACCGGAGGTATAAGGAGTCAGCGTTACATCGGCGTCGTTATAACAGTCAAGAGCGATCGCGCCGGTAGAAAGCAGTCCAGTCACTCCCCCGGCATATCCCCAGTGAGCATCAATCTTGCCATGGTTAACGCAATTTATTAGTTTAGAGGTGAATGCAGAATTGGATGTAGAAACCTCTGCAGCAATACCACCGGCATAGGAGCCGCCGGTATTGGAGATTGTACCGTAATTGATACAGTTGCTGAGCTCGATTCCGGAATATCCATACGCGATGATACCACCAGTGTAGTTTTTCGCTGTTATAGAACCATTGTTCACGCAGTTTTCAATCTTGATATTTGAACCTTGATTGTGGCTGCGGACTAAGATACCGGCACAGCCGGATCCGGACGTAATATCCTTGACGGATAGGTTTGCCTCATTCACACAATCTGTGATTTCAGTTGCATCTGCTGTGGAGTTAGCGACGATACCACCTACGGTGCTAAGGGCTACCACAGGCTTGAGATTTTTACAGCCTATGATCGCACCTCCATTTTCTGCCGCGATTCCGGCTGCTCCGGTTGAAAGAGAGGTAACGTCTCCATTGTTGACGCAATTCTCAACTCTGCCATCTACTTTAATTGTTGCGGTAATACCGCCTGCGTTTGTTCCAGTGGAAGTTACTACTCCTTCATTGCGACAGTTGCTGACAACGCCTCCTCCAAATACTCGGCCAACAACCCCTGATGCTCCATTCCCTTTGGTAGTGACTGAAGCTCGGTTAACACAATTTGTGAGTCGGCCGTAGAGATCGCCGGCTACTGCTCCCGAGAAGCTTGTGGTCGAGAATGTGCCTTCTACAGTCAGATCGTGGATATGTCCGGTTTCGCCTACAATGCCGAAACATCCGACATAGGACCCTTCTCCGATCTTATTAGAGGTGTTAGTATAAGATACTCCGCTGAATTTCTTGCCATTGCCATCAAAATCAGCGTTGAATCGAACTGTGCTCGGGCAGACAATCTTCCATTCCTTTCCGGTAAAGTCAAGATCGTTGACCAGACGGAAGTTAAAACCGCTATAGTCGAAAGAAGTGAGATCTATAAATTCAGCTAACTTCTTCATATCGTCTGTTGTCTTGATGAGATACGGAGAGTTTTCGTTGCCTTCACCTTCGAAAATTGAAGGAATGGTTTTAATCATGTAGACTTTGGAGATGTCACCGAGTGTAGCGGTAAGAGTGTCAGTGCCCATGGTCATTCCAGTCGGCACAGTTACTTCCAAAGTGTTGCCGTTAATTCGGAACTCCTTGTTAGTAGTCAGTTTCCAGGAAAGTCCATCAACTTGTGAAAGAGGAATAGACTTATTGATATTGGCTCTACTTTGTCCTTTGGGGAAGTTAACGAAAACAGTCCTGAGTTTGGAGCATAGCGGCTCGTCGCAGAATCGTTTGAGTACTGGGAAAGCATCCTTTCGATAATCCCATTCAGAAGTTGGGAGCCCTTTGAGAGCTGTGCCGGAAGTAAGTTCGGAAGTTATAATTCCTTCGCATCCATTGAGAGCGCCATTTGAAGCTGCTCCATTAATATTTGCACCTCCATCGTAATAGTTATTTTCGAGTTGGCCGTAAGAATTGACGGAACCAACGATGCCACCGCGAGATGATACTTCCGTTATTAATGTTACGATGCCATTGTTAAGTGAATTACGAATATCTCCGTTCAGTTCCGTACCTGTACTCATCTGACCTATAAGGCCGCCGGCCACAGAAGCTGCACGGATATTTCCGTTGTTGATACAGCTTTCCATTTTGCCATTGTGATAACCGGCAATACCGCCCATCATGCTTTGGTTCAGTTCGGTGCCATCGGGACGGCGACCGCTGATTGTCGCATCGTTCTGACAGAAGGAAATAGTACCCCGATTATAACCGACAATGCCGCCTGCACCGGAATAGGCAATAGTCACTGGACCGCCATTATAGCAATTGATAATTTCGCCGGTTGTGCCGACATTGCCGGCGATACCTCCTACATATTGGCGACCACCATAGACGTTAGCATAGTTGCGACAATTCTCAATCTTGCCTTCAGAATATCCGGCAATAGAACCACCCGAAATGTAGACCTCAAAATTGCAGTCGGAGGCGATTTTCAGGTTCTTGATAGTTGCATATCTGTTCAAAACGTTGAAAAGACCCGCGTAGTTGTAATAAGTCCCGAGGATGGGATCTCCATTGCTGTCAAATTCAACAGCTTTCACTTTCAAATTACGGATATAATGGTCTTGTCCGTCGAATACTCCTCCAAACGACACTGCTGTGCTCAGACCTTTACCCACGCCTTGGAATGAATTGTTAGTGAAATCAATGTCATTGGTCATCCGGAAATAGTCTCCGTTGTGCGACTGCCCGTAGGTGCCGACAGCCATATCGAGCGTTTTGAAATCGGCAGCCGATTTCACCAGATAAGGATTTTCGGCAGTGCCTTCTCCATCAAAGAGTTGTGGCACCACTGCGAGCCTGAAGACGCGTGCCGATGCACCGTCGGGTGTCATGGCTGTCAAAAGTTCTGTGCCATAAGAATTTTTGATAGTGGCTGTATTGCCGGAAATTTTGAGAGCCGCTGTTTCGTCTACATATTTCGATGAAGCAGAGTCAAGAAGCTTCCAGATGATGCTGGAGGGAGCTGAAAGTGTGATGGCTTTTTTCACTTTGCTTGCATTTTCACCATTGGCCAGCAGGGGAGCAGCCGAAGCGAGGTCCGATGCTACCGTTGAAGCGTGTGAAGCCAAGATAGGATAACGATTGGCTTCTGCTTTCCAAATCTCCGAAGAGAAATTGGCCGGAAGTTGGCCGGAAGTGAAGAAAGAGGTTGGCTGTCCATATTCTTCATCATCAAGGCCTAAGATCTGACGGTCATACCAACAGTCTTTAAATGTTTCCGGAATGGGATTGTGACCGCTATATAAAAATGTGGAACCCCAGATTCCCTTATGCGCATTCGCTGATGAGGAAATTATAGGTGCGGAGTTATAGCATCGACGGATATCAGATACGTCGCGCATAGTCATCGGCCCCCCGTTGGTGCTACCATAAGAAACACGAACATAGCCCACCAAACCGCCGACTGCATCTGATGTGAGACCTATGTCGCTTGATTTGATAATTGTTCCGGCATTGAATGAATCTGAGACTGTTGAGGCGCTTATCCAGCCGAAGAGTCCTCCGGTGTAGTTGTCGTAATCGCCATCGTTTCTCATGTGAGTTATCAATCCCGTGTTAAAGTTATTGGTCGCTTCAGCGTTATTTAATTTAGCAGCTATACCGCCGGCGATACCATATCCCGAAGACTCGTTGATGATTCCGTTGAAGTAGCAATCCCGGATTTCAGCTTTATAAGACTGAATCGAGCTGGCAGTGCCCGCAATTCCGCCGCAATCGCGATACACGTCATTCAGGTGTCCTGCGCGTTGTATTGTGGCGTCCGAATGGCATTTGCGAATTGCGCCGTAGTCATAGCCTACAATACCGGCCACGCTTCCAACGCCGATTACAGAGCCGCTGAATGAGCAATTTTCTACAAGGCCCACAGAGCGTGCCGCAATGCCACCGCCACTTTCACCATTGGATATTACGTTAGTTTTGGTTACGGTTACTCCCGAAATGGTTCCGTCATTATCAGCAACCACCGGTGCTTTCCATTGTCCGGTGGAAGAGATATTAAAGTTATCTATTTTTAGATTCTTAACTGTCCCTTTGTCGCCGAGATAGCCGAAGAGACCTACATAATTTGCTCCGCGACCGTCCAAAGTCAGCCCCGAGATTGTATGCCCGTTGCCATCAAATGTACCTTGGAACGGAGTTCCGTCATCACCGATGGGCTGATACGCAGAAGACAGCGAAGTCAGGCTGAGATCATTTTCCAACCGATAATACTGTCCTTCAGAAGTTTGAGTAGCAGTTTTTTGTGCAAGACGTGCCAGATCGTTAGCGGTCTTCACTTTGAAAGGATCCGATGCAGTTCCTGTTCCCTCAAACTGACCGCCTACGGGGGTAGGATAGTTCAGGGTGAAGTCTGCACTGATTTCTGCATGATCTATAATCATGGCTACATAAGTGGTCGGCGCCATTCGCGCAGATACCGCCCAGGGGCCAGTCGTGATTTTAGTCTCAGAGCCTTGACCGATAGTGTATTTCCCCGTTTGGATTGAATATTTATCTTCTACCTTTTCACATGGGTAATTGAAGAAGGGTCCATAGAAAGCATTTGTGTAGATAAGTTGTGGGGTGATTCTGACAGTTTTGTCAGCATTCATGGTAGCCGTAACCGGATTAGAATAACCAATGAAGTTGTAAATATTGATTTGGTTAGGATACGGTTGCTCAATTAGAACGTCGAACTTATTTGTGGTATTATCGTAGTTAGTAATGTTCACTGCTCCATTGGCAGGATACCAATCGCCACGAGTATATGCGTAGAACCATGCGCCTTTGTGCTCTCCGCCGGCTACAAAAATTCCGAAACCGGTCATCGTGATTTTGCCATTCGCATCGATTCGGCCTTGAATGTCTTTGGTGGCATCGTAGCTGAGAGTGCCGTCACGCACGGTGCATGAATAGACATACACATCTCCATACGTGTTATGATCAAGTACCTTTTGTGGAGGAATGGTTACTAATCCTGTCTCAGTATTGATATTGATTAATATCTTGCTTTGGGTCATGGATAAGTTATAGAGTGTGTCCACTCCGTCCTTACCTTTGATAAGCGTCATCGCTGAAGAATTAAGGGTTCCTCTTACTTCAGTGTCTTTAGGGATAATGGTGCCGTAGCGAACCGTGGCCGGAGCTTTCATAATCGGCAACTTAAATTCCGGTGAGGGTTGGCAAGTGACCGCTAAGGAGGTCATAGGCTTAACGTCGAATGGGTTTGTCGGTTTGGCCTCAGCCCATTCCCAATCAGAGATTTTCTCCACTTTGCGGATTGGAGGAGGAGCTATTAACTCCTCTTTTTCTGCCCTTTGGGCAGCCTTTGGCATTATAGCTGTGTCTGGTATGGCAACCAAAGGGATAGCTTTGGTTGCCTCCATCACAGTTTTATCTGCCGAAGGATTTGTGGCAATAGCAGCTAAAGTTATCAAGCTTGCTGTTGCCGATAAAATAAATCGTTGAAACATAGATGTATGGTAAAAAAATATAGTAAAAAATCTTTGTTGAAGTGATGTTGGCAGAATGGTTGTGAAAAAAATTCGGATGGAAGAAAAAAACATTCAGTTTTCCAGCGACAAAGCTAAGAAAAAATTACCTTTCTACCAAAGAAAAACAGATTCTTATACTTGATTTTAACACCTTTTTACAGTTTAATTATGTAAATAAGTGTTCATTTTGGGTGCTTATAGTCCGAAAAAAGCAACCGACCCCGCCGCGTCAGGAAAGACTGCGGAGGAGTCGGTTATAGTTTTTAGGAATTGACTGGCTTAGAAGTTGTAGCCGAGAGCGATTCCGAGAGTATTCATGTGTGATGAGAAGGAGAAGTCGTCGTCTTTGTCCTTTTTGTAGCGTTGCATATTGGTCATTTCCAAAGAACCGGTGATGCCAAGATAGAACTTGCTGTAAGTGAAGCCGATACCTATATTCCAAGATGCATTGAAGCGGTTGAAGCCTTCGTCACCGCTATACATGGAAGGAGCTTCATGATATTCCACATTTTCTACTTTTGCGCCAATGTAATCATCACAGCTGAAACCAATTTGGAATTGCGGGCCGGTGAAGATAGATACTTTGAAGTCGTCAGTGAAATCGAAGTGATAACCGATGTTCAAAGGAATACGCATACCGGTCTGGCGGAAGCTATTGTGGTTGATGTATTTTTCCTCTTCTTTATCAAGTTTTGTTCCCCAGGTATTGTAGAAAAGGCTTACTCCCGGTTCGAAATAAAGGTTAGCAACGATAGGAAGGTTATAGATGGCACCTACGCTTGCGCCAACGCCGTTTTTGTAGATTGATTCACTTTCTTTGAAAGAACCTTCTTTGTAAGTAGCTTTAGTCGGGCAAGATACGTCAAATGAAGCACGAACTCCCCAGAAAGGTTTGTTGTCAGGATTGTTGACAATGCGTTGTGCATTAGCACCGGTTACTGCGAAAGCAGCAAGTGCGAGACCTAAGACTAATTTCTTCATAATCATGTAATTTAGGGTTAGTGAATTTGTATTTGTTTTCGTATTTTTAATACTTAGTTTGGATTATCCCTCTATCACTTGGGGAAATGCGCTGCAAAGATAAGTTAAATATTCTTTATCACCAAAACATAACTATGTTTTTTTAGGAATTGTTTCAATTCCGTTTCGTCTACCATATCTCTATGGTGGGAGTTATAGTTTATAAAGCAATACTATTTTATACGTAATCTTATATTTTTGCTCGCTTTGAAGGAGAGAGTAAAAAAATAAAAGGCCTGTCGGATAAACTACCCACACGCCCTTATTATGATTTTTTTCGTATAAAAAAATAAGTACTTGATCTCTTAATCAAATTTTATAAATTTCCCGTTTGGATCAAATTTCATCTCTATTCCGTTGGAAAGCGTCACTTCATATCCATGACGTTCCTTTTCAATTCCCACAATGCGTGTCTTTTTGTAGTTAGACGTTACGTATGATTGAATGGCTTGGGGTACAAGTGACGACGGCACTGATTTAGTAAGAGAGGTTTCTATCTCTTTCCAGTTGCCGTGGCGATCAAACTTGACTTCTGATCCATCAGTTAAAATCACCTCATAGTCTTCTACATAACCCACGGTTTTGTCGATTTTAATAAGACTAACTTTTGATTTGAAATTTTGAGATAAGATGTTTTGAGCTGCTACCGGGAGCACTTTTACATCGTGCGAATAGCTGTCCTTGGCTTGTGCAAATCCTATAACACCAAGAAGTGTTATCAGGCTTAGAAGTAATTTTTTCATAATCTTTTCTGTTTTGATCTGTAACTGAAAAACACTTCTTCACCCCTTGAGGTTCATACTCTACTCTCCTTCATTTGTTTTTTGAAAGAGTTTCTTCCGTTTCACCCTTTGGATAACGTATAAATCGTAGTATGAAAGGATTAGAGTGGTTAAAGGAAGCGCAATAATCAATCCCAAAAATCCCAGAAGAGTGCCCCAGATAGATAGCGACAAAAGGATTATGGCAGGATTCAACCCCATTACTTTGCCCATGATTTTAGGGGTCAGAATAAGATCTTGAATGCATTGCACCACTACATATATCGCCATGCTTTCCCAAAACAGTACCCAAAAACTTTCTCCTCCCGAAACCGACCCTACTATACATAGAACTACTGTGATCGGTAGGGAAATCAGTTGAAGGTAGGGTACCATGTTCAGCATCCCGATGAATAACCCTAATATCACTCCCATCGGAAGCCCGATAATGAGGAAGCCGATAGAGAAAAGGATTCCCACAGAGAAGGCTATTACAAATTGACCTCGGAAATATCGGTTCATCGCGTGTTTGATGTCATCGAAAATATGAAATACGCGATGGCGGTGAGTTTGGGGTACCAGCTGCCTGAAGCTGAGCATCAACCGTTCATAATCGATCATGATGAACACAAGGTAGAGTAACACAATCAGCCAGCTCACCACTCCGACTATAAAGGCTACACTTGAGCTCAGAAAATTCCATCCTGAGGAAAGAGTCTCTTTTATTATCCCCGACCATTGATCTTTGGAGAGCCATCGGGTGATAGTGTTGAAGTCGATATTATCACGAATGAAATTATGTATGTTGCGGCTGATGTAGGGTATATCGATCTGGGTAGTGGCATATTTTTTCAGGATATCTGCCATTTCTGAAGTCTCGGAAATAAGATACGGTACGAAAATTGCCAAAAAGATTGCAGCTGCTCCTATGGTTTCCACCAATGTGAGAACCACCGGAATGAAGCGCCCCCGGAGATGGGTCCATCGCTTGTTCCATTGCACGATCGGTTCCAGCATATACGCTATAAGGCATGCTACAAAAAATGGAAGAAGAGCCCCTTTGAGATAATTAAGAAGAAAAAGTACTAAAGCCAAACCCGCCAACGAGAAAAGGATTCTCACCACGCGGTCGAAAGTGTATGGCTCTCGTAGTTTGTCGGGAGGAGTCATTTTTGCTTCTATTGAAGATATAAACTTTTGAATTGTCAAATTTACTAAAATCTCCCGACCTGACCAACTATCCCCTTTCTTTTCTCAAAAAAAAATTATATCTTTGCATTTGCCCTTCAATCTTGAACCAAAATGATTCGATACCTTCTCCGGACTCTGCTGTTAATATATTTTTTAGTGTCGGCTGCGACCGTTTGCGCTGTCACTCCTCAGGAGGCGGTCGATAATTTTTTTACCAATCCCATAGTCGACACATTGCATGTGGCCGTCATGGTGAGAGATCTTTCTTCCGGAGAAATTTTGGCTTCCAGGAATGCTTCGACATCTCTTCTGCCTGCCTCTATAAAGAAAGCGGTCACTACTGCAACTTTGCTTTCTAAGGCAGGAAAAGACTGGAAATTTGAGACAAGTGTCTTTTTTGATGGGGCAGTCCGAAAGAATGTGTTGGAAGGAAATCTACTCGTTAAAGCTTCAGGGGATCCTTCTCTCAATTCCAAAAAGCGACCCTTCTCTTCTGATTTTATTGAAGAGATAGTAACCCGGATCTCTGCTCGTGGGATTGATTCCATAGCCGGCACAATTTGTCTCGACCAGTCGGTTTTTAAGGGCCCTCCGACTCCTGCTTCGTGGGCGCCCGGAGATTTGAAATGCTCTTATGGAGCCGGCTGCTTTGGATTGAATTTTGAAAACAACAGTTCCGGTAAAGCTTCTGTGGCAAATCCTCCCGCTCTTTTCTCTTCACGGTTGATTACTGCATTGAGGGCTAAAGGTATAAAAGTCGGAACTTCTGAATTTCCCCGGTCACGTAGCCCTCACAAAATTTTTTCCCATTTCTCTTCTCCCCTGGATGAAATCATGCGGGAGTGCATGATGAGAAGTGATAATCTCTTTGCGGAGGCTCTATTCCGGACTATCCCCATTTTCGACCACCTTGAGTCCACTCTGGAAAATGCCTCTCAAAGCGAAGAAAAGTTTTGGCATAAGAAAAAAGCCAATCTCGACGGAGTAAAAATTGTTGATGGTTCGGGTCTTTCCCGGTCTAATCGGGTGACAGCCCGTTTTATGACGGACGTACTTACCCAAATGGCACACAATCCCTATTACGCTTCATTCTTCCCGCTTGCCGGTCGGGAGGGAACACTAAGAAGGCTTTTGGCCGGAACACCGCTTGAAGAATATTTAGCTATGAAGACCGGCTCAATGAACGGAGTCCAATGTTATGCCGGCTACAAACTCGACGACGATTATGCTCCTACACACACAGTGGTGATTATTGTCAATGAGTTGCGAGGTTCTCGCGATCAATTGAAAAAGGCTGTCGAGAAAATGCTACTTGAAATTTTCCCCCAATAATTGAAACCTTATCTATCGAATGGAAAAATATAATACCCTTCTAAATCTGGCTTTTGAACTTGAAGGACTTGCAAAGCTCGCCCTTTCAAGAGAAGTTGATGACACCCTCAACTCCCTCATTAAGGACAAAATTCAAGAATTGACAGATTTATTCCCTTCTGAAAAGAATATTGTGGCATCATCTCCTACGGATGAAGACGTTTTCTATGCTCTTCCCGATGATGAATATCAAGAAAGCGCTTCTTCTCAATCTCCTTTTTTTGAACCGCTTGAAACTGTTCCGGCTGACAGCCCTGCTCAGATTGAAGAGTCTGAGATATTTGAAGTTTCGGAGGATACTTTCTCCCCTGAGGATGCTGGGCGTCGGGAGCGCCCCGTGCTTAGTGTCAATGACAGATTCCGGTTCCGCAGGGAGCTTTTCTCAAATTCCGACAGCGATTTCAATGCTGCCCTTAATGCGGTAGCTACAATGGATTCATACGACGAAGCCGAAGCTTATTTTCTTCATCAACTTGACTGGAATCCTGAAGAACGGGTTGTTGAGGAATTTCTCGAAATGCTACGTCGTTATTTTAAATAAAAACTTTCTCGTTTAAATGGCTGGAAAACTTTTTATTGTCCCGACACCGGTCGGAAATCTTGACGACATGACATTTCGTGCGGTCGAAGTTCTTAAAAGTGTCGATCTCATTTTGGCCGAAGACACTCGCACTTCAGGCGTCTTGCTTAAACATTTCGGGATTGAAACCCCCATGAAAAGCCATCATAAGTTTAATGAGCATCAGACGTCGGACCGAATTGCAGATGAAATAGAAGGTGGAGCGACTTATGCATTGATTTCCGATGCCGGAACACCCGGAATTTCCGACCCGGGGTTTATGTTGTCCAGAGAATGTCGGCGCCGTGGACTGACAGTCGAGTGTCTGCCCGGGGCTACAGCCTTCGTTCCCGCCTTGATCGATTCCGGATTGCCGGTCGACAGATTCGTATTTGAGGGTTTTCTACCCCCAAAAAAGGGACGGGCCACTCGTTTGGCAGATTTGGCATCGGATCCTCGGACGGTGGTTATCTATGAGTCTCCCAAACGCCTTGCCCGAACCCTACGTCAACTGGCTGATATCTTTGGCCCTGAACGTGAAGCTGCAGTCTGCCGTGAAATTTCCAAACTTCATGAAACTATTCACCGGGATTCTCTCGGTGAACTCGTAAAATATTTTGAAGTGAACAATGCCCGTGGAGAAATTGTTGTAGTTATAGAAGGTTGTCGGACCGATTCAAAAAAACATAAAGATGACTCGTGTTCGATCAATCTTCCTTAATACAAAATTAATTTTATACTACACAAAAGGTTATGAAGAAAGTTTTTTTATTTGCCGGATTGGCCGCAATGGTGCTCGCGTCTTGCGGAGGTAATAATCAAGACAAACTCGATGAAGATTCTGCGAAAATTGCAGATCTCACTGAAAATTATAAGGAAGCTTCCGATTTCAACGATTCGCTCATGCTCCTGATGGGTGACATTTACACCGGTCTCGACTCTATTAATATGCAGGAAGGACTCCTTTATAATATGGGTCAGGGTGATAATGCCGATCGTCGTGAGGAAATACGTCGCAATTTGTCTGCAATCAAGGCTCGCCTTAATGCAAACAAGAAGCTTTTGGCTGATATGGAAGCAAAAATGAAAAACTCTGGCAAAGAGAATGCCGTGCTTTCAAAGACTATCGAACAGCTTAAGGCTCACATCGCTTCTCAAGATGAAAAAATCCTTCAGCTCCAGTCCGATCTTGATAACGCTAACCGTCAGATTGGTGAACTCAATAACACTGTAGCTCAAAAAGAAGAAGAAGTGAAGAGCGAAACTGCCGCTAAAGAACAGGCACAGGCTGAAACTGTAGCTGCTGAAAATGAGGCAAATAAAGTTTATTATGCTATCGGCACTAATAAGGAACTGAAAACTAACGGCCTTTTGGAAAAGAAATTCCTCGGTGCGACCAAAGTGCTTAAAGGAAACTTCAATGCTAATTATTTCACTACTGCCGACAAGCGTAATCTTACTTCAATCCCCACTACTGCTAAAAAGGTGAAAATCTGGAGTAATATGCCATCTGATTCTTATGAAATCGTTGACAACGCTGACAAAACTAAAACTATTCGTATCACCAACCCGACAAAATTCTGGAGTCTCACTCCTTATCTCATCATCCAGGTTGACTGATCTTTATAAGTTAGATATCTGAAATTTATTCGGGCGGTGTGTAAGCCATCGGGCTTTATACACCGCCCCTTATGCTTTTCCATAATTACCTATGAGATTATTGCGTCTGTTCTCTTTCTTTGTGTGGTGGGCTGTAACTCTCTCGGCTTCTGCTGCAGGTTTTTCTGTTGATCGGGTCGATCCCCCACATTGGTGGGTAGGTATGAAGTCTTCGACTCTTCAGCTTCAAATTCATGGTAAAGACATTCGTGATTCGGAAGTGAGAATTTCATATCCCGGTGTCAAAATTGATTCTGTCGTTCGACTCGATGGTTCACCCAATTGGCTGTATGTCTATCTCGACATCGCTAAAGATACGGAACCCGGAAAAATTCCTCTGGCGTTTGTTCAAGGGAAAAAACAAATCGTATGGAAATACGAACTCAAACGCCGTAATTCCGATATAAAGGGGGCGGCCGGCTTTTCTTCTGCCGATCTTCTTTATCTTTTGATGCCGGACCGGTTTTCTGATGGCGACACATTAAATAATAAAGGTGAGAAACTTCGCTTCTCAATTGGCTCCGAGCGCGAAAATCCGAATCGGCGCCATGGTGGCGACCTTCAGGGAGTCATGAACCATATTGACTATCTCGACTCTTTGGGAGTCACCGCTGTCTGGTTTACCCCCGTACTCGAAAATGACATGCCTGATGGCTCTTATCACGGCTATGCTACCACAGACTATTTTCGAATTGACCCTCGATTCGGAACAAATAGTCTTTATGCCCACCTTGTCGATTCTCTGCATAACCGCAACATTAAGACGGTCATGGATATGATTTTCAATCATTGTGGCTCACAGCATCCCTGGCGTCTTGAGCCCCCGGCCTCTAATTGGTTCAATTTCCAAGATAATTTCACACAAACAAATTATCGTCTGTCAACTCTCACCGATCCTTATGCTTCGGATCATGATCGGAAACTCACCACTGACGGATGGTTTGTGCGTGAAATGCCCGACCTTAATCAGAAGCAGCCACAACTGATGGACTATCTGATTCAAAATTCTTTATGGTGGATTGAAGAGACAGGAGTCGATGCTATCCGGATGGATACCTATCCCTATGCTGACCATCATTCCATGAATCGCTGGATTAAGACCGTGCGCAACGAATATCCCGATTTCACGATCGTAGGTGAATGTTGGCTCCCCGATGCAGGAGCGGAAGCAGTGTGGCAAAAAGACTCATCTCTGCGTAATGTAACTCATATTGAATCCGAACTTCCTGTCGTGATGGACTTTGGAATGGTGATTAAAAATCGCGATATGAAGCCTTTTCGCGAGCAGACCGATGCTTGGAACGGTCTAAATACTCTCTACGACCATCTTGGATTGGATTTCCTTTATCCCGATCCATACAGTGTCCTTCGATTCATGGACAATCATGACACCGAACGACTTATAGCCGATTCTATTCCCTCATTGGATGCTTGGAAGCAAGCCATGGCCTTTTTGTTGACCGTTCCGGGTATTCCCCAAATTTATTACGGCACAGAACTTCTGATGGCCGGCACTCGGGAGGGTGGCGATGGAAATATCCGAAAGGATATGCCCGGAGGATTTCCGGGTGATTCAGTGAGCGTCTTCTCCCGGAGTGGTCTTGACTCTCAAACTCTTGATGCTGTCGACTATCTATCCAAAATTGCTTCTTGGCGTCGAACTTCTAAGGCTGTGCATAATGGAAAGATGACGCATTTTATTCCCGACAATGGTGTCTATCTCTTTGAGCGTCGCTCCGATGACGATCGAGTTATCGTTGTTCTTAACGGGCGTGATGAAACACTCTCCATTCCGCTTTCCAAATACGCCGAGGTGCTTGCTCCCGGAGCTCGGTGGAAAAATATTGTGACTTCCGAAATAATTACCCTTGAGCCAGACGCTGAATTGACTCTTTCTCCTCGGCAGTCCGGAATTTTTCAGATTATCAAGTAAATATGAAAACTATTAAATTTTCGGCATCTCTGCTGTGTCTTTTTTTCTTACTGTCCATTATAACTGCTTGTAAACCAACGGAGAAAAATTACCAACAGGCCTATGATGCTGCCCAAAGAAAGCGTGAGGCTGTTGATTTGAACCAAGTAGCCGATGCCGACGGACATAAAGTAATTGGTTTCGATGCCCCTCAGTCTGTGACGGTCGGTTCGCGTACGATGAATGTTATTTCAGCGTTTACTAAGCCCATTGATGAGACTCCGTCGCAGTCATCCCATCAAATGTATATGGTAGCTGTCGGTAAATATCACATGCCGACAAACGCCCGGGCTCAGGCGGCTACACTTGTGGAGCAAGGTTTTGAAGATGCACATGCCGTCACTGACGGGAAAGATAATTATTATGCGGTTGTAGGTGGTTTCAACTCTCTCCCCGACGCGGCTGAATGTGTGGAGAAGTTGGAGAAGAATTATATGCCGGGATTCTTTATTGGTCTATCCGGACAGCCTCTTCTAATCCGTTCACCCAGATGAACTACTCCTATATTTATTAAATATCGCTTCATAAAAAATCACCCTTTGAGGTGATTTTTTTTATTTCGGTTTATTCTGTTCCGTAGACTAAACTTGTTTCATAGCTCCCATCATCGCTATTACCATAATTTTGTTCGGTGGTGAGAGTCACATATCCCGTATTGTTTCCTCCCCACCAGACAGCCTTCGAGTAATTCTCTCCTTGTGTTTCTTCCACCGGGTTGCCATATAAACTGCAAAGCTGTCGGTAAACCGATTTATAAGGTGATTTCTTCATAGATGCTGAGCGATATTGGAATAGGGCGCCGTTCAGCCCGGAATAGCCGTAATAGACGGTAGCTTGGGGCCAACGATAACCCAAAAGGTTGACATTGGTAAGAAAGATGGCATCATCTAAATAACCCGAAACGGTATATCCACGATTTATTAAGGAATTTAATCCGTAATCGATTAGTGTCCCGAAAGTGAGACCTAAGACTGAGGAAATTAACCGACCGGTGCTGACGGGACCATAGTAATTATAGGGCCGGATTGGAGGAGGGGGCAACGGACGCCAGTGTCCATAATACTGGGAGGGACGTCCGAAGGGGGGCCGAGGAGGATAATGATGGATGTCCGGCTTGGGACGGCTTCCATAGCCGGGATAAGGAACGCTGTTTCCTCCGGGACGGTGCCCCGGGCGATTGTAGTTGTTCCCTCCGGGACGATTGTAGGTGTTGCCCCCCGGTTTGTTTCCCGGTCGATCGTGAGTTGTACCTCCGGGACGGTTGTTGTTAGTCCCTCCGGGGCGGTTATAGTTGTTGTCCCCCGGGCGATGGTTATTCCCACTACCATAGTTTCCACCTGGTCGGCGATGATTGTCTCCCTTGTTGTCATTTCCGCCATGACCGTAATTTTTTCCCCCTCTCATAGTTCCTCGGGTCGTCAGATCTACTTGGGGGGTGGCATTCGAACGTCGGTTGTAGTTCGAAGCCGGTTGGGCTGAATTCCCTCCGTTCGGACGATGGTTATTGCCGGAGTTATAATTTCCCCTGCGATTTTGAGTCTCACCTCGCACACCTCCGCCGTAGGTCGAACTCGGTGAGCTTTGCGTAGATGCCCCCGAGCGTTGGTTGTAATTAGTCGACCGTTGATTGTAATTAGATGACGATCGGGCTGAACTGCTATTAGTCCGGTTATATGACGAAGTTGAACCGGAACGGGTAGGTTGCGTCCGTTCTTTAGAAGTTGTGGTATTGTAACTTCTATTGCTATTGCGCTGGGCATTTATTTTTTCCGTGCTGATGCCTGGAAGCAATAGAATGGTAGATAGTAGCAATGGGGCAAACGATAGAAAACTTTTTTTCATAGCGGTCGAGTTTTTCTTTTGTATAATATAGACCTATGTAGACTATTAAGGTTTAATAGGATTAGAGTTATATTACTAATTTATAGTTATGTCTTAATAAGCTATGATATAAAGTAATAAAAACATATAAATGTTAAAAATGAAGAAAAATTAACTTAAAATTTGATTTTAAATTAAATGAAGAAATTTTGATGTGGCCTAAATAGAAAAAAATAATAGGGAGAAAAATGACCCGAATTTAGCAAAATGTCAGCTTGAATACATATATCGTGGAAATATTTGGAGGGTTTATGGATAAAATGGGGAGGTTGAAAGGGTAATATTGACAAAATGTTAGAATTGATGAAAAGATGGTTTGGAAAGTTAGCCAAAGATTTGGAAAAATTTAATGTTAAAATTACTTTTTTATAGTAGGCAATAATAAAAAAATACTAAATTTGCGTGATTTTAGAATTAAACCGCGAATCTGACACCATCAAAAAACTCTCACTGAGGATAACGGCTGAGTCGGCCAAAATCCACCTGACATCAGGCCTCGGGAGCGAGGCGAAGATAAACCCAAAGACAAAACTGCCCGAAGCAGGACGTAGAATATTATCGATTGTCGGCTGGCACCCGTGAAAGTTGAACGATATGTCGTCGCGTAAACCAACATACTGATAATTAGAAAATAAATAATAATCGTCTAAATTATTTTTTAAGTATGAGAAAACTGTTTTTAATTCTGATGACGGTTGTCGCATGCACCTGGTCCCTCTCGGCCCAGACTCGCACCTATCACGGCACCGTTCTCGACGCGGCCAACAATGAGCCTCTCATTGGCGCGACCATTATGCCTATTGGTGGTGGTCAAGGCGCGGCTGCTGACCTCGACGGCAACTTCACGCTTACTGTTCCGCAGAATGTGAAGCAAGCCACTGTTTCTTACGTGGGCTACAAGTCCAAAACTGTCACTCTTTCCGACAAAATGACCGTTTACCTTGAGTCTTCATCCACTTCTCTCGACGACGTGGTGGTTGTAGCTTATGGTACTGCCAACAAGGAATCTCTTACCGGATCGGTTGCTGTCGTTGGTGCAAAAGAAATCGAAGACCGTCCCGTGACATCCGTTACTACTGCTCTTGAAGGTAACGCTCCCGGTGTCCAGGTCAACAACTCAGTTTCAAAACCAGGTTCAGCTCCTACTATCCGTATCCGTGGTTTCAACTCATTCCAATCAAGCGCACAGAGCCCTCTTTATGTAGTCGATGGTATCGTTTACGACGGTAACGTTGCTGACATTAACCCGGCTGACATCGAATCAATGTCTGTTTTGAAAGACGCTGCTTCATGTGCCCTTTATGGTAACCGTGGTGCTAACGGTGTTATCCTTATTAATACCAAACGCGCTAAAGGAAAAGGTAAAATCGACGTTACTCTCCAGGTCCGTCAGGGTATGTATAACCGCGGTCTGCCCGAGTACGATCGTCTTGGTCCTGACCAGTGGATGGAAACAGCTCTCGCCGGTTGGGCTCATGGCCGTTACACCGGTGGCGCTTATAAAACTTATGAAGCAGCTCTCGAAGGTTCGGGTCCCGCTTTCGTTAACGGTTTCGTAAACGGTACTAATATCTACGACCGTCCCGCTAATGAACTCTTCGACAAAAACGGTAAGCTTCAGGCTTCTATCCTCCCCGGATATAACGACCTCGACTGGTGGGATGCCATCTCACGCAGCGGTTATCGTCAGGAATACAACATCAATGCTGCTGGTGCATCCGATAAATTTGACGTGTTCGCTTCTATCGGTTACTTGAAAGAAAACGGTTATATGCTTGCAACTGACTTCGAACGTTTCAACGGTCGTATCACTGCTAACTATCAACCCACTTCTTACTTCAAATTCGGTGCCAACCTGGCTGCTTCATATCAGAATTCCAGCGAAGGTAACGCTGACCCCGATCAGCTGAACGCTACTACCAACCCGTTCCTCACCCAGTTCTATCCCCCGATTCAGTCCTACTATGCTCACGATGAAGAGGGCAACATTCTGATCGAGGATGGACAGAAGGTATGGAACACTACAGGCCTCAACAAAGGCTCGAACGTGGCATGGATGATGCGCCTTAACAAGCAAGACTATACAACCAACAATATCAACGGTTCTATCTACGGTACAGCAATCATCCCTTACGGCTTCGAACTCACCGTTCGCGGCAACATCTCCCGCATCAAGGAAACCGGTATTGAATACTCCAACAACCGTGTTGGTTCACAAGTAGGTGTCGGCGGTCTTGACCTCATCAACTTCAACCAAGGCTCACACACTTTCATGCAGACTCTTAACTGGAGCCATGAATATGGTGCACACCACGTTGACGTGATGCTCGACCACGAAAACTATCAGTATGGTTACAAACAATACTTTATGCGTAAATCCGGTCAGAACCTGGCGGACAATATTTCGCTCAACAACTTCCAGTCGCTTGATGCTGACTCGGAAGCTTCTGCCGAACTCCGCACTGAATCATACCTTGGCCGTGCTCGCTATAACTACGAACAAAAATACTTCGCTGAATTCTCAATCCGTCGTGATGGTACATCTCGCTTTGCCAAGAACAACCGTTGGGGTAACTTCTGGTCGATCGGTGCAAGCTGGATTCTCACCAAGGAGAAATTCATGCAAGACATCAAATGGCTTGACTATTTGAAACTTCGTGTCGCTTACGGTTCTGTAGGTAATGACGCTGCTGCAACTGCTTACTCATATCAGTGGCTTTACAACTCCTACTTTACTTATATGGGATATTCTTCACTTTATCCCTCCACGATCGCTTCCTCAACTTTGAAATGGGAGGCTACCAAAACTCTTGACGTTGCTCTTGAAGGTTCACTCTTCAACGATCGCTTCAGCTTCACTATCGGCTACTTCGACAAGCGCAATGCTGACCTTCTTTACAACGTAACTCTTCCTTACTCTGTTGGTACTCTCAGCAACTCAGGTGTTCTTCCTGCAATCATGAGAAACGTGGGTACGATGTCCAACCGTGGTTGGGAGCTCCAATTCGGTGTTGACATTATCCGCAACGCCAACCTCACTTGGAAAGCTTCGTTGGATGCATCATTTGTGAAGAATAAAATTATTAACCTTCCTGACGGACGCAACCTTGTCAGCCAAGGCCTTTTCATCGGCAAGTCGATGTATGAGCACTTCAACTATGAATGGGCAGGTGTTGACCAGGTTACCGGTAATTCACTTTACTACATGAACCCTGATTCTCCTGAGTTCTATAAATATGACGAAAACGGAAACTGGGTGTACAACCAAAGCCTTTGGGACACTACTTTGGCAAATGCCAAGAAGGCAGGTCACTATTTCGAAGATGAAAACGGTACTCCGATGACAGACCGCACAACTTACGCAAAACGTAAAATCATGGGCACTTCCATCCCGACTGTTTACGGTTCGATCGGTACAACTCTTTCTTGGAAGGGCATCAACTTTGGCCTTCTCTTCACCTACAGCCTTGGCGGTAAGTCTTACAATGGTAACTACGCAAATCTGATGAGTCTCAGCGCTCAGCAGCCCGGTGCTCTCCACAAAGACATCCTCAATGCATGGACACATGCTCCCGAAGGTGCTCGGCCTCACGAATTTGTCGATGGAACTTACTATGTAAATTCTTCTGACATCGATCCGAAAGGCGTGCCTGTAATCGACACAACTCTCGACCAGTACAACAATGCAGCTTCAAGCCGCTTCCTGGTTAGCAACAACTATCTGAGTCTTAAGAACCTCAACATCAGCTACGATTTCCCGAAAAAGTGGGTTAACACACTCATGCTTCAGAACATCAACCTTGGTTTCTCTGTCGACAACCTCTTCATCATCACTCGTCAGAAAGGTCTCAACCCGCAGTATAGCTTTGCCGGTGGCCAGGGTGCATACTATGTTCCTTCTCGCGTGTTCTCCTTCCAGCTTTCTGTTAAGTTCTAAGGTTAACCAATAAAAAGAAAAATACAACATGAAAAGAAATATTTTTATCAAAGGTCTGGCCATGGTTGCAGTAGCCGGTATGCTCACCGGATGCGCCAGCGACTATCTTGACCTCAAGCCTGAGTCAAACCCCAGTGACAAGGAGGTTCTCGGCACCACAGATGCTGCTCAGCTGGCTATCAATGGTATCGCGCGTTCAATGTACGCACAGTATCAGAGTACAAACTGGAACCAGTTTGTTGGAGAGGCATATATCAACACTCTTATCGACGATGCTAATGGTCCGGACTATATTTCGGGTCTTTACGGCGCGATGATGGGTAATGATATTGCAGCCGGTAAGGGCTGGGATAACACAAATCTTATCCTTTATGTAGCTCCCTGGATGTATTATTACAATCTCATTAACCAGGCCAACAAGATTCTTGATGCTTGGGATGCTATGGTTGGTCCCGAAACTGATCGTGCGTTTATCAAGGCACAAGCTCTTACTTATCGTGCACATGCTTACACAAAGCTTCTCCAATTCTTTGCTCCCCGTTGGGTAGATAGCAATAATGGAGAGACATATTGCATCGTACTTCGCACTCAATCTTCAATCGAGAATGTTCCTCTGTCAACAATGAAGGAGGGTCTCGAATTGATCTACAACGACCTTAACACAGCAATCGAGCTTTACGGACAAAGTGGTGGTGCAACCCGCAACGCTAAATTCAATCCTGACCTCAGCATTGCTTATGGTATTCTTGCTCGTGCAGCTCTTCTGCAGGATGACTGGGCAACTGCCCAATCTGCTGCAAACGCAGCTCGGAAGGATTATAAAATCATGGACGGCAATACTTATCTCAAAGGTTTCTATGAGGATAACGACGACTTCATGTGGACATCTTCCGATGAAGCTTCCGACTACTACTATTGGTCGTTTGGCGCTCACTATGCTGCCAATGGTCTGTATGTTAAGAACTGGGGTGTAGGTGCCGGTGCAATTGACATCGATCTCTACAACCAAATGGATGCCAAAGACATTCGTCGCCAGCTTTTCCTTATGCCTGACAAGGTTGATGTGCTTGTAGCAGCCAACCGTGCATGGAATCCTGGTAAAATTACTACTGCAGACTGGTGGGTTTCTTCACTTGTTGATGCTTCAAAAGACTGCTCACTTGCCAGCGGTCCGTGTGCAAAATCACTTGCCGGTGATGACGGAAAATGGGGTATGTATAACATCGCACTTCGTTATGCTTATTACTATGTAAATAATCTCTTCCTTGGTAAGAAAGAAGATCTTCCTTTGGATGACGGTTCAGGTGCCCTTTTCTTCAACTACTATACTCGCGACTCTAAGGGTGATGTGCTGATTGAAGCTAAAGATGGTAAGTCTTACTATGGCACACTCGTAGTTTGCCCGTTCGGAGCTCAGTTCAAGTTCCAGTCTCGCGCTCAATATGGTGCAGGTACCTATCCTTACATGCGTGCATCAGAAATGTGTCTCATCGAAGCTGAAGCAGCTTACCACAATGGAGACGAGGCAGTTGCAAAGGCTTGTCTGACAGAAATCAACAGCAAGCGTATTGACGGTTACACATGCTCTACCAGCGGTGAAGCTCTTCTGAATGAAATCCGCCTTTCCCGTCGTCTTGAGCTTTGGGGTGAAGGCCACGGTTTCACCGACTTCAAACGTTGGAATCTCCCGATGGAACGTCGCGCATGGGTTGAAGGCGATCCGACTTCGGGTAACCGTATGCCTGAACGTTCAGGTCTTGTCGAGACTTCAGCCAACTATGGATGGCGTTTCCTCGTACCTCTGAGCGAATCCAACTACAACTCAGCAATCGACCGCAGCCTTCTCGGCACAATCTAATTTCGCATAAATTAGCTCTTTAATAGGAGAGAGTTTCAAAGTTGAAATACTTTGAAACTCTCTCTGTCCTTTTCTCGGGGCGTATCATTTAATCGTCGGAAAAGTGCCAACTTTTAATTGGCTTTTGTTTGCGAATTTTACAAACAGAAAAGTGGTGTTAATAGGATGGATAGTAATTGTAGGGTCATGTCCCGACATCCGAATGATGGATCGGGGATCGGGAAGTTGAAACCGACTTGAAGGCGAAGGAAGGAAAGGGGAAAGTAAATCGGGAAGGAAGGCCAGGACGAAGATAGGGAAGTTGAGGAACGACGGTAGAAAATTGAGGGACGAAGTTGGGGGGATGATTGTGGAGCAAATGTGGGAGTAGAAAAGGGATGTGATGTTATTGAGTTTGAAAAGTTAGTCGGGAAAGTAAGTTGAGGAAGAAGGAGGGCAGAGGGATAAGTTAAGGGTGGAGGATTGAATCGGGGAGATGAATCACAGGAGGAAGTTCGGGACGAAGAAGTTGGAAGTCAGGGACGAAGTTGAGGATAGGGGAAGTTGGCGGGGGAATTGTAGGGCGTTTGGTGGGAGATTGAAAGAAGGAAAAATTGAAGTTTGAGAGAGTTGGGGAAACGAGTTGAGGGGAAGGAGGGCGGAGGGATAAGTTAAGGGTGGGGGATTGAATCGGGGAGATGAATCACGGGAGGAAGTCAGGGGTGAAGGTAGAGAAGTCGGGGATGAAGGTGGGAAGTTGAGGGACGACGGTAGAAAGTTGAGGGACGAAGGTGGAGGAGATGAGTGTTGAGCAAATGTGGGAGTAAATAAGAGAAGTTAAGGAAAGATGAATGAATAAAAGCAGGGGGGAAGGCAAGGACGAAGTTGGGGAAGTTGAGGAACGACGGTAGAAAATTGAGGGACGAAGTTGGGGGGATGATTG
>CAZNMC010000018.1:27821-37145 GCA_964574285.1 uncultured Sangeribacter sp.
AGATGAATGAATAAAAGCAGGGGGGAAGGCAAGGACGAAGTTGGGGAAGTTGAGGGACGAAGTTGAGGATAGGGGAAGTTGGCGGAGGAAGTTGGGAGGGGAGTCTGGTGGGCGATTGAGGGAAGGAGAAAGTGAAGTTTGAGAGAGTTGGGGAAACGAGTTGAGGGGAAGGAGGGCGGAGGGATAAGTTAAGGGTGGGGGATTGAATCGGGGAGATGAATCACGGGAGGAAGTTCGGGACGAAGAAGGTGGAAGTCAGGGACGAAGTTGGGGATTGGGGAAAGTTAGCGGAGGAAGTTGGGTGGGTAGTCTGGTGGGCGAATGAGGAGAGGGAGGTTGAAGTGAGGGAGAGAGTCGGTGGCTCGAGTTGAGAGAGAAGGAAGATTGAGGGAGAAGTTAAGGCGGGGGATTGAATTGGGATGGTGAATCTCGAAGGACTTTGGCACAAGGGTAGTGGAGGAAGTTAAGGGAAGATGGGTGGAGAAAAATCAGGGAAGGGAAGTTCAGGACGAAGCGGGGGGAAATTGAGGAACGAAGGTAGGAAGTTGAGGGACGAGGGTGGATAGAGGGGGAATGTGGCGGAGGAATTGTGGGGTTGTCCGGTAGGAGATTGAAGGAGGGAGAAATTGAAGTTTGGGAGAGAATTTGGGAAGGGCAAATGTAGAAATTGAAGATGGGAGGAAAATTTGGGAGTAAGGGAGAGATTTAGTATTTTTGCAGTATAAATCGAGTTTTGAAGTTAATGCCGACAAACGGTTGGATTAAGCAATAAACTTCAGAAGTCATGTTGATTTAGGATGTGCCTGTCGACAATCAAGTTGTGGATGACCATGAAGATGGGTGGCAGAGTTGCGTTTGGTAATTTTGTGTTTGGCCATGACGATAGGCGACTGAGGTGGGTTTGTAATTAATGTCGCCAATCAGTCGGGCTATGTAATGAATGGCAACAATTGAGGTGGAGTAAGCTATGAAGGTGGGCTTGCGAATTGGGATAACCAATGAATGCCTGGTTGCGAGTTGTGTTAGGCTATGAATGTCAGTTGTCGGATTGGGTTAAGTTGAAAAGTTTGTAATTGATTTGAATTAGGATATGAGAGTTAGCAATCGAGTTAAACGAAATATTTCTGCCACTCTATGTGTGGTGGGGGTAATCTGCATCGTTGGGAGAATTTGGGAAGTGGTGATGGAACCAAAATCGGGAATGGGATGGTTTGAATTGGGAGGAATGATACTCCTTACTTATCTTTGCTTCGATAATTTTTTGATTTATCGCCGCCGTGTAAAAAATGGTATTAAATTCGGTAGCCGTTAGCATTTAGCATCTGTTACGTAAGGTGGAGTTTATGGGTAATATCGTAGCTAAAGTAAAGTCCGGAGCAGAGTCTAATTGTGGAGTGGAAGTAAGGAATTCTGATATTGGTTTGGACTAAGGGCCATGAGATGATGCGGAATTTGAGTAGGGGTTGATGTGGGAGTATAGAGGAATAATTTTTCGTAGGATATTTGGAATATTAAAAAAAATTTTGTTACTTTGTGGCTTAAATCCATGAAAACTCATTTTAGAGTGATGTATGCGTGGCGCTTTTTTTCTTCAGAGTAAGGAAGTCGCCCATTGCGAACGCGGACTTATTTACTGAATTCAAACCGAACTGAAAATAAACTAATTATTCTAAACAATAATGACAACTCGATTATTTCTTATGGCAGCGGGTGCCATATTGGCTCTCTCGGCTTCAGCCACCCCGCTGACTCCTTCACAGGCTCTTGGTCGAGCTAATGAAGGCACAGCAGCGCGAGTGGGCTCCCGTATATCCCGCAGCGCGCAGCCGGCTTATACCTCTCGACTGGCGAACGGCACGGCTACTTCTTATGTATTCAATGCGGCCAACGGCGGTTATCTTATTGTGAGTGCTGACGATGTGGCCTATCCTGTTTTGGGTTATAGTGATTCGGGCATGATAGATCCGGAGCGTATGTCGCCGGAACTTCTGTGGTGGCTTGAAGAATATGGCCGTCAGATAGAGTGGGCCGTATCAAAAGGAGCGACTGCTGCAAAAAAAGGACCTGAAACGCGTGCGGACCGCACTGCGATCGCTCCTTTGATTAAGACGAAGTGGGATCAGGATGCACCCTATAACAATGCCTGCCCAATCGATAATTCAAGCGGCCAGTCCATCAGATGCTACACGGGGTGTGTAGCTACTTCGATGGCTCAGGTGATGAATTATTTCAAATATCCGGAGAAAGGCGAAGGGAAAGTAACCTACACCGTTCCCAATTTGGGTAAGAGCTATTCGATGGACTTCAGCACGGTGACTTTCCAATGGGATAAGATGCTTGACAGTTATGCTGCCGGCGATTATACGGCAGAACAAGCGACTGCTGTTGCGACCCTTATGAAAGCTTGCGGCTATTCGGTGAACATGAACTATGGCACGTCGGCTTCCGGCGCCCAGGGTTCCACCATCGGGACATCGCTTCGTAATTACTTTAAGTATGACAAGAACTGTCATGACCACATGCGTGTGATCTATCCAGCGTCTGAATGGACAGAATTGATTTACAACAATCTGAAGAATGTGGGTCCGATCGTGATGAACGGTCAGTCTCCTTCCCAGGGTGGCCACTCGTTTGTCTGCGACGGCTATCGTGAAGACGGATATTTCCATTTCAACTGGGGCTGGAGCGGCATGAGCGACGGCTATTATGCACTTGATGCGTTGAATCCGGATGCACAAGGCATCGGTGGAGTTGCCGGCGGATTCAACTTCTCTCAAAATGCCATTCTTGGCATTCAACCCCCGACCGGTGCTCCTGAGCTTCCCAGCCCGGACCGCATCCTTCAATATGGGACCACGGTCGCATCCATTAGCGGTGATAACCTGGAATTCCGTGTTAGCTCCTACAGCCCGCTTGGCTGGGCATCCGGGGTAGACCATACGATAAGTGTATATATGGGTGCAATTATAGAGCCGATCGAAGGAACAGCAGGTACGACGCGCTATGTTATGGGCCGTCTTGGGGGTATGTCGGTGGTGTCATTGACCGGTGCCGGCACATATTATTCCCAGAACAGCTCACTGTATCCTTCAGTGGCCCTTCCTACCCTTCCCGATGGAAAATATAAAGTTACACTCGGCACTCAGAACACAACGGAAACGGGTGCCCCGTGGTATCCTGTTCTTGTGCCCTGGGGGTACAGCAACAGTTGCTATCTGACTGTCAGTGGCGGTAAGAGAACAATTGAGAATATTTCCATCGACAATCTTACTATTTCAAATCTTGAGGTTGTGTCGGAACTTTACAGCTCAAAGAACCTGATGCTGAAGACCACAATCGAAAACAAGACAGATATCGAACTTTCCCAGCCTGTGACTCCAGTCCTGATGGATGCCTCCGGCAAGACAGTTTTCACCGGCGAAGGCACAACCATCTCCTTGGGAGCAAATGAAAAAATCGACAAGACCTGGGTGACCCGCTTCTATACCTCATCAGGAGGGTATGCTACCGTATCGGCTGACACGGAATACACTTTGGCTCTTATCAATCAGCAGACCGGAGCGCTTTATTCAGGAAGTGAAACTCAGGTGGTTATGAAACCGATAGCAAGCGCGGTAAGCCTGCAGTTGACTCAATCAGCAATTGTGGGAGCTCAAACGATCGATATAGAAGAGGATGGCCGCACGGTCAGAAATGTATCGCTTGTGAAAGATATGTCAGATTTCACCTATCAGTTTACCCTTAATTGCGCGCGCGGTTATTTTGACGGAGAAATTCGTTTCGGTATTTACAGCTACGACAGTGAGTCGAACACTTATTTCCCGGTAGTAGATGAAATCTATACGGATTGGCCCTTCCTTATGGGACCGACCACGAAACAGACAGATCTGAAGGTGAATTTCCCACAAGGCAATGACGGAAAACTTTACTATATCCGTGGGTTCTATACTCTGAACAACCGTCAGAATGTGCTTCGCAATGTTCCGTTTATAAAAGACAATGGTCAGGGTGGAGTAGAGATGATAGAATCGGAGTCAGAAGCTACACCTGAGTACTACACTCTACAAGGGATCCGGATCACAGAGCCTGCAAAGGGAGAACTTGTGATCGAGCGTCGCGGTTCGAAGGTAACAAAGCGTGTGATTCGCTAAGTCAGAAACAGAAAAGACCGGGATTCAGTATCCCGCTTTTCTCCGAGTTAAATAAATAAAAAGAGCCGATACATCAGAGGGAGACCCCGGATGTATCGGCTCTTTTTTTGTTTTGGGAGCAAATGGATTTCAGAGGAGGAAACACACTGTTATATTGGCAGGGTGAAAATAAAGATAGAAGGGATGAGTACGAAGAGAAAAAAGGGGAAAGCCGGAACGTGAAGAAAAAAGGAGGGAAAATAGGGGAGAGAAAGAGTGAAATTATGGAGGGAAAATTTGGAAAAGATAAAAATTAAGTGTAAATTTGCAGCTGTAATTCGATTTGCGAATAGCACCCTACATAACAAACCGAGAAAAAACATAATATTTTTTAATAACTTAAAACAATCGCACAAATGAAGAAAAGCTACGCTCTTCTTGGTGGTGCAGTCCTTTTCGGACTTACCGCTTTTGCTGCTCCTAAGGCAGTGAACACAACTGCTGATTTCGTTGCAACAGCCGGCGAAATGACAGTTAACGCAAATGGCATGACTCAGGTGCAAAAAGCACCTCAAAAGGTAGCCGTTGCCGATCTTTTGGGTATCTACAAATGTAGATGGACACACTGGTTGCTTAGTGGCACCGACCCTTACGCAGGTGTATGTAACCCCTACGTTGAAGCCGGTTCTACCGCAACAGAGGTTCTTATTTCCTCACTTCCTCAGCCCGCTTTCGATCCTATTGCCGCCAATATAGACGTTGAGAAAGGCACCATGACTATCAAAGCCGGTCAACAGATCTATTATAATGAGAGCAACGGTCCTCTCGTACTTGCAACTTGCGTGGTAGAGTGGGAAGATGATGAGAAGAAAAGCGGTAAATGGGTAGATTGCGAAGAAATCGTAGGTAATATCACTGCCAACGGTATCGTTTTTGAATATCAGGCATTGATGGGCCAGTGGGTTGACCTTGGCAACAGCTATAACTTCGGTTTCGGCAACTTCATCATGACTCGTGAAAACTACTTCTCCTTCAACGCATCTGAGTGGACACTCGGTGGCGCAAAAGCATCGTTCCGCGACGGTTGGATTGCCCCTCTTCTGAATGGCTATCCCAGCAGCTATCCTGCAGCTCAGGAACTGGACTACTATCTGAACAATCAGAACCGTATGCGCTATGCGTTTGCCAATCCATATGCAGCTTCCTATTGGGATCCCATTTATGATGAGCTTCCCGAAGGCGCAACTAAGGACGGTCACATTGTGCTTAACTGCCACGACGTAGACTGCGTTCTTGCAGAGCCACTGGTAAATTCAGGTCTTTATCTGGCTATGACAGAGGGTAGCGATGTTGGCGTTCCTTTCTATATGTATAACCAAGAAGGTGATAAAGTTTGCCAGAAAGGTTATGATACAGAGGAGCTCGTTGACGAATATCTCGCTATCGGTGCAGACCCCAATGAATATCTTTCATTCTACAAACCTGAAACCGGCGACATCACTGTAATGAATCTTCAATTCGGTTTTGGTTCACAACCAGTCGGTGGATACACTTGGAATGCAGCTAAGGAGAACCCGCCGAAGGCTCTCTTCAAAGTTCTTCCCAACACAGGCGTAGAGGGTATCGAAATGAGCGAAGCCGGTGCAGTTAAATATTTCAACCTCCAGGGTATCGAAGTAGTTAACCCCGCCAAAGGTCAGCTCGTAATCAAGAAGCAGGGTAACAAAGTTGAGAAAGTGGTTATGTAATTTTTTGCAAGCTCTTTCGAAACTTAAAACTCGAAATAACCGAGCGGTGTGTCAGATTTATGGCACACCGCTTTTGTTGAATATAGTCATGCGTGATAATATGTGAATCGATTTCCAATCATAAAAGATGGATTAAAATTTTTTCGTTCATGCAACTTAAGTGAGGGTGAGAGTGTTCTTTCAATAGGAGCCTACGGCTCGAATGAATAAATCACTTTAAACTATAAGAAAACTATGAAAGGATTGTTAGGAAATAAGAAAGAAAAACAGGGACTCAAAAAGAGTTTATCTCTTCGGTGGGGACTCTATGCCACTGCGCTTGCAGGTTTGATAGCCGGATTTGGTGCTTCGGAAGGGGATGCGTGTACCCGAGTGGTTTATACGGGTCTTGACTCACTATATGTGGTAGGAAGATCGCTGGATTGGAAAACCCCTATCCCGACCAACATTTATGTCTATCCGCGTGGAGTGGAGAAGAAGAGTTCGGATCGACCCGGTGCTCTTCACTGGAAGTCGAAGTATGGGGCAGTCTACGCCGTGGGCTATGACGGTGGTATCACTGAGGGGATGAATGAAAAAGGATTGTGCATCAACGGACTCTTCTGCAAAGGGACTGTCTACAGTAATCCGGAGACAGAAGGTCGCCCTCCGATGTCGATGGCGATGTTTGTCGGTTGGCTGCTTGATATGAATTCGACTACGGATGAGGTGGTGGAAGTGTTGAAGAAGCATGATTTCAACATAGGGGGGGCCACGTTTGACGGAGGGACTGTGTCGGCGTTGCACTGGGGCATCACGGATTCGACGGGCAAATCAGCATTGCTGGAGTTTGACAATGGAAATATAAAAATCTATGAGGGGGACATCAGCGCGATGACCAATGACCCTAATTGGCCCCAGATGCAGGCTATCCTGGCTTATTGGGAGAAGATAGGAGGGAAGAATATGCTACCGGGGACAGTCAGCAGTCCAGACCGATGCGTCCGGGCCCATTACTTTGTGAACCACGTAGAGAAAACGGGAGACACGGATTTAGGGGTTTCGATAACGCGGAGTGTGATGGGAGTAAGTTCAGTTCCTTACACTTACATGATAGAAGGGGAGCCGAATCTATCGTCGACGCAATGGCGTTCGTATGCCGACTTGCGTGACCACCGTTATTATTTCGACCTCGTCACTAACAGCGGTATATTTTATGTAGATCTGGAGAAATGCCATCTGACACCGGGCTCTCCGATCATGAAACTCGACACGTCGAAGAGTAAAGATTATGTAGGAGATGTGACAGGGAAGTTGACGCCCTCGACGGGTTTCACACCGATGTATTAAGATAATAAGGCATCAGAATAAAAAGGGAGCGCATCACACAAGATAGCGTTCCCTTAAAAGTTTCTATAGGCATCAGTGGATTTCTTGGGGGATTGCAGAGGAGTCTGATCGTTTGATGAGGGATGGGTCTTTGTGAGGGAAAGGTAGAGTATAGATTGCTGAGAAAGAGAAGGAGATGGGAGAAGTGGTGCCATATCCCGGGACAAACCAGGGGGAGGAATAAGCGTCGGCCCGGGTGTGAAATTTGGTGTGGTATCGAATAGTCCAGCCGAGAGAAAAGTTTCTGACGATTTTCACTTTGACGCCCGCAAGAATTTCTCCGTAGAAGACGGACGCTTTCTGCCGCAAGATAGAAAAATTGTCGGTTTGCCCCCAGTAAGGGACGGAGACTGAAATGTCGGAGATGTCGTAGTTGAAAGAGGAGAATCCGGCGCGGAGACCGATGAAGACCTGATAGTCGGGAGAAGATTTATAGAGGAAGTTATAGTTCAGACCGATTTTGGCGTAGAAGGAGGGCTTCCCGGTATAAGTAAAGTTTCCTGTGGCGGGCTTAGAATGAGCGAAACCGATACCGGCTTCAATAGTAGGGAAGAACCAGTTGTGGAGGGAAATATCGGCAGAAATGTCGAAGCTTGCATGTTTCTGACCGGCGATCAACATGACGGCATCGAAGAAATTCAGGCCGAAGCTCATGGAATTCAAGAGAGGATATTTTGGAGCAGCGGACGGTCGGGCGACCGTGTCGAGTTCGGTGAGGAATTCGACGGGTTCTTTGAGGGGATTACCGTGTTTGTCGTAGTAATATAGTTTTGGCTGCCGGTTTTTGTTTTGCTCGGGCTCGACGGGAGTGACCTTACGTTGGGCGAGGGAGGTGAAAGCCAGGAGCAATGAACACCCGAGGACGAATATGGAGCGGAGAGAAATCATTGTAGTGGAGCATCGGAGATGCGGAAATATATGAAAATATTGGTGATGTTTGCGTTAGAGATTCGTCCGTCGGGGCAGGAGATTGAGTCGATGAAATGGGAAGTGTGGGAGATGTCGATGTTGTTGAAATCGTAGACGGCACCGCAAGCAGCACTGACGAAGTGGGGGACAATATCGTAGCGGAAAGTGATGGTGTCGCGGATGTCTTCTTGTCCAATTACGGATTGAAGATATTGAAAGACGAATGAAGTAGAGTTTTGGTCGATCCGAAATGGGAGATAGGTGGAGGAGACGTTGGCAGCAGAGTCAAGAAGCAAGCTGTCGCCGGGCGCGCCGATTCCATAAATGGAAATGGAGTCGATGGAGACTTTCTGAGGGACCGAATCGGAGGACATGAACTGCGCGAGGGGCAAAGAGTTTTTGTTTCCGTCGCAATCGTTGGAAGCACAGGCGAAGCAGAGAGCCGCCAAAGCGACAATCAGTAGAGCGGGGAACAACCTCAAGGGTAAGAATAAACGCATCAGAATTCTTCGGCGATGAGATAGGAATTACGTTCGGGACTGTTGCGGGTGATAAGTTCACCGATGAAACCGGTCAGGAAGAATTGCAACCCCATGACCATGCACACAAGCGAAAGATAGAAGTAGACGGAATTAGTGGCGTAGAATACGTAAGAATCGGAAGCCATGCTGACGCCTTTGAGAATCAGGACTATGAGAGTAGCCAGGAACCCGATTACAAACATGAGGGATCCGAGCAGGCCGAAGAAGTGCATTGGCTTGATTCCGAAGCGAGTCTGAAACCAAAGAGTAGCAAGGTCGAGATATCCGTTGACGAATCTGTCGAGCCCGAATTTGGTTGAGCCGTATTTGCGTGCCTGATGTCTGACGATTTTTTCACCGATACGAGAGTAGCCGGCATTTTTAGCGAGATAAGGGATGTAGCGGTGCATATCTCCGTAGACTTCGATGTGCTTGACGACTTCATTCCGATATGCTTTGAGTCCGCAGTTGAAATCGTGGAGATTGTGGATGCCACTGACCTTCCGGGCTGTAGCGTTGAAAAGCTTTGTGGGTATGGTTTTTGAGAGGGGGTCGAAGCGTTTCTTTTTCCATCCGGACACGAGGTCGAAGCCGTCTTGGGTAATCATCCGATATAGTTCGGGGATTTCGTCGGGTGAGTCCTGGAGG
>CAZNMC010000019.1:0-37124 GCA_964574285.1 uncultured Sangeribacter sp.
CGGAAACAATCATTGAGAACTGTGTTCACCCAATGTACAAAGAACTCATGTGGGACTATCTGAAGCTCGCTTCAAAATGTGGTGGTCACACTCCACACGATCTTCGCGCTGCATTCGCGCTCCACGAAGCATTCCGCGAAACTGGCGACATGCTCCAGGCTGACTTCGGCAAATACGTCTGAAGCCATTATCCCGTCTGACGGGATAACCCCACTCTCCCCTTTATCCCAACCGGATATAATAAAACAACCAATATTTGCTGCAAGAGGCTGTGTCCGAATTTAGTCGACACAGCCTCTAACCTTATCCTCCGATGTGTCAAAACTCATCTCCCCCCACTTATTCTGTTCCTCCTTCTTTCCGAATCAATGAGACGAATAAAAAAAGCAGTGGCCACTCCGAAATCAACTCGAAGTGGCCACCGTTATTTCCGGAGCTTTGCCCTCCGTAGACGGCAAAACCCTTGATAATCATTTAGAGACTTGACTTGCGTGTAAGTGTTACGTTGTTAGCAACATTATTGGTGTTAGAGCCGAGAGTGCCGATCGTGCGACCGATAATTTTCCCACTTGAATACGAAGCAAGGGATGATAATGCTGTGGAGTAATACACGAAGCTGTCCTCAACAGTATTGTTGTTGACGTTTACGCCGCTATTGACACATCCGGCTATGCCACCGATATTGCGGACACCAAAGAGAGTGGTGCCGGTTACGGTGTTGCCGTTCAGACGATAGCTGCCTTCTCCCATGAATCCGACAATGCCGCCAACTTTATCGTTGTTCGAGCTGTTGCCCAAAGTAGATTGGAAAGTACAGTTGATCACAGTGTTGTCTTCGAAGTTGCCGTAAGCATATCCGGCCATTGCTCCAACGTTTTTGCTGGCGTTGATGGTTGAATTTGTTACTTTACAATTCTTTACCAGACCGGTGTTGAAGATACGGCCGGTCACGATGCCTGCGCCGGGGCTGCCATCGTTAGGACCATGGAGCGTCACGGTAGCGTTGTCGAAATTCAGGTTCTGAACGGTGCCGTTGAGTGTGCCGAAGAAGCCGGCGGCTGCACTTGAGCCGCTGTCCGTGATGTCAGCGCTCAAATTTTTGATAGTGTGGCCCTGACCGTCAAATGTGCCTTTGAAGGGAGTGGAAGGGGTGCCCATAGGTGTCCAGTTGATGCCCGAAAGGTCGAGGTCGGCAGCCAGGACAATTGTTTGGCCGGCAAAAGTGTTGCCTCCATTCACCTTAGCTGCGAAATCCTGAAGTTGAGCTGCAGTCGAGAAGACATTCGCATTGCGAATGACAGTTACATTTGTCGGAACGCAGTTAGTCTGAGTGCCACCCAATGCGCGGCCTACGATTTCTCCTGCATAGCGATCTTTGTCTGCCTTGCCATAATCATTCTCATTGGAGAGGATGATAGTCGAGTTGAGGGCGTTGCAGTTGGTCAGAGTAGCTGCTGATGCGCCGACGATACCGCCGCAGTCGCGATAAGCTGTAACGGTCACGTCTTCAATCGAGCAGTCGGTCAGTTGGTCGCCTGCTACGGCATAACCGATGATGCCACCTGCCTTGTCTCCATTATCATAAGATGAACCCATGAGGTTGGGAATCGAAGTGACGCTGCCGTTGATGGCCTTACAGTTCGTTATGGCCATTCCTACATTGGAAGAGCTGTAGCCGCAGAAAGCTCCTGCATAGTGATTGCTCTTCACAGTGAAGTTCTCGATGGTGAGGTTCTGGATTTTACCTGTCATCGAACCGAATAGGCCCGCAGTCATATATTCATTATTGTCTTGGAGGCTGCTGGCATTCAGGTTATAGATGGTGTGGCCTTGGCCGTCGAAAGTGCCTGCGAAGGTGATGCTGGGATAAGCTGTAACATTACCTGCCGGAGTCCAGGGCACATTGTTGAGGTCGATGTCCTTGTTGAGCTTGATCGTTACGCCCGACAGACGCGAAGTGCCGTCATTGATCATCTTGGCCATACCCGCTAATTCTTCCGGAGTATTGATCATCATCACATTGTCTGTGATAGTGGGAGTAGTCACTCCGCCTTCCCACTTGTTGATGTCGAAATCAGGCTTATTGAAAGCGGGCTCGATGATTACGTTAAACGGCTGCTGAGTTGTCAGCAGAGTGCCGTAGATGTTCGTACGGTAATTGAGCTGAACCGGAGTGGAAGCCAGGTTAAGGGTGTTGATCTCCTTGCCGTTGTTGTCCATCACGCAAGTGGCGTCGATCATGTTCTGACCTGTGGGTACCAACATATAAACCGACAGAAGGTTGGAATATCCGCTCACGGGGAAGTCCGTGTTCTCTGCGGCACCGGTCACTGAGAAAACGGTCGGGTCAGTCACTGCCGATGTCTCAACCAAAGTGCTGTCCTTCAGATTCATCTCTCCGTAGAGTCCCTGAGTCACTGTCAAAGTGGTCTTGAGGTTGGAAATGATGTGCTTCACTGCAGGCGCATCCAGGTCGTCAGTACCGATGTTAACCTGAGCAAACGGACGATAGAGCTTAACAACCTGCTCTGTGCCGTCGACTGTGAAAGGATAGCTGCGGAAGAAGGCATCGTCCTGCTCGTTGTTGACCTGCAGATTTTCGTAGTTAACCGTTATGGAACCGGCTTTATACTCTGCAAATGTGGATTTGCTGTTGTTGGCGTAGAAAACAATGCGGTACGATTGATTCTTCACCAGTTGCAGCGTGACATTATCCTGAGTCACACCGGGGCCGAAAGCCGGTACGGTGGTGTCTTCAATCACGACATTGCCATCTGCGTCATAGACCGTATAGGTCAGCTGGTCACATTCGGGTGTGTCGCCGAAAGCACGGGTGCCCATAGTCGGCAGATTGATGGCAAACGAGACGCGACCGTCGTTGTCACGCATCAGTGGCTCGTCGGATGCGCAGGATGCGAGACCGGCAAGTGCGCCGACTGCCAGAAATGAATAAAGGAACTTCTTCATACTTAGTTGGTTAATGATGTGTTTTTATTAATTTAATTATTGTCTGATTTGAAATAGCTTGCGGATTTTAGAATCCACAATTATCCAACATGTAACTGATTGAGAGTTTTGGAACTGCAAAGATAATATCACTTATATTATTTTGCAAAAAAAATTCCGAATTTTATCGAATGGAAGGATAGGAATTTATTTGTCGCGTGAGATAATGAAGTCGAATATATCCACGAAAGATTGCTTCCAGGGTGACTCAGGATATGAGGCGATCAATTCGGAAGCTTGGGTCTGCATTTGGCGCATTGTCGAGAAAGCATAGTCGATTCCTCCGTTTGCTTTTGCAAATTCTATCAGGCAGGCAATGTCGTTGTTGTCCAGTGTCGACTTCATCAGAAGTGATCGCATGGCTGCCCCTTCAGTTTCCGGGGCCGAAAGCCGGTACGGTGGTGTCTTCAATCACGACATTGCCATCTGCGTCATAGACCGTATAGGTCAGCTGGTCACATTCGGGTGTGTCGCCGAAAGCACGGGTGCCCATAGTCGGCAGATTGATGGCAAACGAGACGCGACCGTCGTTGTCACGCATCAGTGGCTCGTCGGATGCGCAGGATGCGAGACCGGCAAGTGCGCCGACTGCCAGAAATGAATAAAGGAACTTCTTCATACTTAGTTGGTTAATGATGTGTTTTTATTAATTTAATTATTGTCTGATTTGAAATAGCTTGCGGATTTTAGAATCCACAATTATCCAACATGTAACTGATTGAGAGTTTTGGAACTGCAAAGATAATATCACTTATATTATTTTGCAAAAAAAATTCCGAATTTTATCGAATGGAAGGATAGGAATTTATTTGTCGCGTGAGATAATGAAGTCGAATATATCCACGAAAGATTGCTTCCAGGGTGACTCAGGATATGAGGCGATCAATTCGGAAGCTTGGGTCTGCATTTGGCGCATTGTCGAGAAAGCATAGTCGATTCCTCCGTTTGCTTTTGCAAATTCTATCAGGCAGGCAATGTCGTTGTTGTCCAGTGTCGACTTCATCAGAAGTGATCGCATGGCTGCCCCTTCAGTTTCCGGGGCCGTCCGGAGCGCATAGAGCAGTGGGAGGGTAACTTTGCCTTCGCGAAGGTCGTTGCCGGTAGGTTTGCCGATTTTCGGGTCCGAGAAATAGTCAAATATGTCGTCTTTGATTTGGAAGCACATTCCAAGTAGTTCCGCAAACTCCACCATCCGCCGGCTTTCTGTGTCGGGAGTCCCCACAGCCTCTGCTCCCATTCTGACACAATTCCGGAACAGCGAAGCCGTTTTTTTGCGAATCATTTCCAAATAGCTTTCCTCTGCGAAGTCATGGTGGCGTACATTGCATATCTGGTCTATCTCTCCAAGAGAAAGTTCTTTGCCAAGATCGGAAAGGGCCGCGATGATGGAAATATGACCCGTGTGGATGCCGGCCGCCAAAGCATTGCTCACAAAATAGTCCCCTACCAAGACAGCCAGATGATTGCCCCAGATAGAATTAATGGTAGGCTGACCGCGCCTGAGGGTCGTTTCGTCGACGACGTCGTCGTGGATAAGCGACGCATTGTGAAGCATTTCCAGCGCCGCGGCAGCATAGAGCACTTTGTCGTTCACTTTTTCTCCTCCGAACATCTTGGCCGAAAGAAGAACCATGATTGGACGGATTTGCTTCCCCTTGGTTTTGAGATACGAACTCACCACCTCGTCCATCAGCGCATTCTCTGTCGCTAATGTCCGATGTATGATGGCATTCATCTCTGCAAGTTCGGGTTGCAGACGGGATTGGATGATGTCTAAGTGTTCCACGTTGACAAAATATGGCGCAAATTTAATAATTATTTGTGGTCTGACAAAACGAAGAGCGAGCCACAATACAAAATCTTCTTTGCTTGTGGCTCACTCACCTATCTTATATCTCCTGGCTCAATCAGCCATTACGATTCGTCGGCTTTTAACCGTGCCGTCCGTGTATTCGATGCGTTCGATATAGATTTTTCCGGCTTCCGGATGTTGCACTGTCAATCCTTCTGGAGTGTAGAAAGTCCGTGAGAAGATTTCTTTATCAGAAGCGATTGTTGTGACTCCGCTGATATTTCTCACCGTGAATTCAAACCGGCGCTTGAGGGAGCCGTCGGGCAAAGCCGCTTCTATCCAGCCTTCACCAAGCGATTTGGTATAGGCTCGCGCTCCCAGGATTTCGAATTGCGGAGAGGAGGTCCAAACCACATCTTCCAGCTCCGGAATCCAAAGGGCATCAGTCACATTGTCTTCCGTGTCACCCTCCCGACCGAAGTCGTAGGAGGCCGCCGCTATGCGTGCGTAGGACGATTCCACCTCTTTGAGAGTGGGGAAGGCTGCACGACGGTAGATGAAGGCTGTCCCTAAGGGAGCCGAGAAGAATTCGGGTCGGGTCAGAGCTTTGGCTCGTTTGTCTGGCGCCGAGGTGACACTGTTGTTCCCGTGGAGATAATACACATTCGTTAAGGTCGTGTTGGCATCGGTAGCATTCGAATTGGCATAAGAAGTCACTTGACTTACCAGTTGGGGAGCTGCGTCCGTTGCGGTCACTTTTGAGAGGGTGTAGACATTCGTCAGTTTTGCACCGCTGAAGATAGTACCCGCAAAGCCTCCCAGATTGTCGGGAGCTTCGACTGCCCCGGTGCAATATGAGTTGCTCACTGTGCCGCTTCCTCCGATATAGCCTACGAAACCGCCCGCTGAGCCATATCCCTCAGGAGTGTCGAGATTACGGGTTTTGACATTCCCAAGAGAGTAACAGCGATCGACCGTGCCTCCGGAGACATAGCCCACCAGACCCCCTGTGCCATATCCGTCACATTCAACGTCACCGGCGTTCCAGGAGTTGGCTATCGAGCCGGAACAGATTCCGACCAAGCCACCGGTCAGATAAACCTTCGCTTCTCCTTTGCGATTCACCACCGGGGCGATATTGTAGGAGTGGTTCAGGCTCGCGTAGGTGCTTATCTGGCCCACTACACCTCCAACATACTGTCCCGATGCTGTGATGGAGCCCTCATTGATGCTGTGGGAAACTACGGTCGGAGTGTTGACCTTCCCTTCGATCTTGGCTGCGATGCCGGCTGCGCCGCTTCCCATGGAAATGATTTTGCCGGTATTGATGCAGCTGTCCAGCCGGATGCCGTCACGCAACTGACTCACGATTCCGGCTGCGTAAGACGTCGCTTCAATCGTTCCGCTATTTGAGCAGCCTACGATACAGGCATCCGTGGATTCGACAGTAGTGTTGCCCACAATTCCCGCTACATATCCTCCCGAATTGGAAGTGATATCGGCCGTGTTAACGCAATCATACACTTTGCCGGTCGTTCCAAGACCTCCTACGATTCCGCCCGAATAGGACCGGGCTGTCACTGTCCCCGAATTAGAACAATTTTTCACTATGCCGGTGAGGTTCCCTACAATTCCGCCGGTCGACGAAGAAGCCGCAGTCACTTTTCCGGCGTTGGAGCAATCTGTTGCCAAAGCTTCTTTCTGAATTTGGGCTGCAAGCCCCCCGGCATATCCCGCACCTGAAGTGACGTTTCCTTCGTTACGGCAATTTGCCAGGCGTCCGCCTCCATAGACCACAGCTGCCAGTCCACCGGCATAATTAGAGGTAGTCGTTAGCGAACCCAAATTGACGCAATCCGAAACAACCCCGTAGAGATAAGCCACAAGGCCAGCTCCATGAGAGTAGCCGTTGATGGTCGGCTCCACAGTCAGATGGTGAATCTTGCCTGTCTCTCCGACAGTCCCGAAGAGCCCCAGTCCAACGCCACCTTTCTGCTCTGAGTTCGACATTATATAGGTGATTTTCTTGCCGTTTCCGTCGAAATCTGCCTGGAAGCGATTAATCCCGGAAGCTATCTGACTCATTTCTCCCGAACCGAACGTGAGGTCGGTGGTCAGCCGGAAATATTCGTTCCGATAGTCCGCACGCGTAGCTTCAATCATCTCCGAAAGGGTGATGAGTTCAGAATTATTGCGGATGAGATAAGGGCTTGCTTCAGTGCCTTCCCCTTCAAATACTTTCCGGAGAATCTGAACCGGGAAAACTTTCACGTATTTACCATCTGTCGTGGCCACAAGCGTGTCGGCTGCGAAAAGGTCCGGAGCAGATACGGAAGCTGAAAGGTTGCTTCCGGAAATAGAGAAGCCCTTGTTGCCGTGACGAAGGGTCCAGACAAGTCCTTCAGCTGCCGACAGCGGAAGTTGCGATCCTACGTTGATGCAAGTCTGTTTTCCTGTGAAGATGGGATAAGCCTTGCTCATAGCTTTCGATGCGGGTTCGTCGGCGAAGAGTCGAAGCACCGGATACGACCCGGGAGACGCTACATACAGCGAATCAGGAAGCGATTCCGGAAGAGTGCCCTTTACCAGGTCGGATGTCTGCATCGGACTCACTCCGGCTACGGAGTTACCCGCAATCGCACCGTCCGTCAGAACCCCAAGGTCGTAGACATTACCGCTGATTTGCTCGTAAGCTCCTATTTTGCCCACGATTGCCCCCCGGGTGCTTTCAGTTGTCCCCGTACATTCAACCGGTCCCGTCGACAGGCAGTTGATGATGTTACCCGTGAAGTTGGAGCCCGATTTAGTGCTTTCTCCGGCGATACCTCCCACATCTTTCAGACAGCGCACCGGACCTTGGTTGGCGCAGCCTTCGATCTCACCTCGGTTAAGACCGGCTATACCACCTACACGGTAGCGGTTGAGTCGGGGCCAAAGGGTGGAATAAAGTTCAGCTGAAATCTCTCCGTCGTTCTGGCAGAATTCGATGCGGCCGATATTTTCTCCGACTATACCACCCGCTCCATAGCCGCCTGCCAAAACGCGCCCGGAATTATAGCAGCGACTCACCGTGCCCGCGGCCGACTGACCTACAAGGCCTCCCATGTTGTGGCTCACTCCTTTCACTTCCGCATAGTTGCGGCAATTCTCAACGCGTCCTACAAGCGAGCCAACCACCGCACCTCCGTATTCATGGAAAATGAAGTCGCAGTCATTCGCAATGTTCACATTCTTAATCACCCCCTCAGCACGAACCTTACTGAAGAGTCCTCCGTAAGATAGACCCGTGGAGAGCGCGTTGTTGTCGCCATCGAAGCGGGCAGTGTGGATTTTTAAACGATGGATAGTGTGGCCGTTTCCGTCGAAAATCCCCGCAAAACCGGTCTGGGAAGTCAGACCTACTCCCGAGAATGAGGTGGTGAAGTTGAAGTCCACATCATTGGTCATGCGGAAGACATCCCCTTCATGAGTTTGGGAATAGTTCGACACAGCTTTGTCGAGATTGATGAAGTCTTCGACATTACGTATCAGATACGGACGTTCCTCTGTCCCTTCTCCTTCGAAAAGGTCAGGGATAGTCGACACGCGATATAATTTATAGTGGCTTTCATCCAGCCGTGCGCAGATCACTTCGTTCGAATACGTATCTTTGAGTTCGATTGTGTTCCCGTTGATTTTCATTCCAGCGGTTTCCTGAACATAGTCGTTCCCCGAGAAAATTGACCATTTAACCATCGGATCGGATTGGATGGTCATCGGCCGCTTCACTTTGTTTGTGGTCTCCTCTTCAGCCAAAAGCAGATTGGACGATGCCAAAGCTGCGATATTCTCCGGCATTGACTTAATCACCGGATAACGCCCTGAAACCGCTTTCCATACATCCGTGCTGAATCCTTGCGGAAGTTGACCGGAAGTGAGGGTTGCCGTAGTCGCATTAAATTTGTCGTCACGCAGACCCGTGGCCTGGAAATCGTTATAGCAATTCGACACATTTTCCCCTATTGGATCCGGAACAGCGTCTTTAAAGAAGGTGTAACCCCAGATACCCTTCCGACCCGGTGTATAGCTGCTGACTATTTGCCCCGTATTGATACAATTCTTCACAGTCGACAGATCGGTCGGTACCGGGGGATCATGGAGAATTTGATAGCCGATGGAGAAATATCCGACGATGCCTCCGTTACCCATTGAGGCGACAGACCCGCTTTTGACAATTGTCCCCGAATTCAGACAATCCGTGATAGTGCTCTTGTTGCACCATGCCACAATTCCTCCGGCGTAGACATCGTTGTCGCGATTTACTCGTATTCCGCTGATGGAACCTGTGTTGGCACATCTTTCTATGTTAGCGTTCTGAGCTTTCGAGACTATGCCGGCCAGATAACCGTAGCCCCCCGTGTCGGTCAGTGAACCTGTGAAGGTGCAGTCCGAGATGGTTTGAGTCATATCTTTGCCCGGCACTGCAACTCCGGCGATACCCGCAATGTCATGGTAATAGGTGTCCAGTGCCCCCGTGATAACCATATCCGCATCTACATGGCAATTGCGGATTTCATTGAAGTCCGTGCCGGTGATTCCCCCTGCGATGCATATTGTCGTGATGGAACCCTTAAAGCTACAATTGCTTACCGGTCCCCACGCAGCGCCTGTGATACCGCCCGTGAAGAGACTTTCGCCCCATAGTGACCCACTGACGTGGCAGTTGGTGATTTTGCCGTAGTTGGTGCCGCAAATCGCTCCTAAATAACTGCCTGTGCCCTGCATTTTGACATCTTGCAGAGTGAGGTTCGAGATTTCCGACTCAGCCGAAGTATAACCGAATAAACCTCCATTGCCGAGAGCCTTGGCATCAATAGTTAAATTTTTGATTGTCTTTCCATCACCATCAAATTTTCCTCCGAATTGAAAAAGAAGGTCGCCGATGGGGAAGAATCCTTTGCTGGCCGTCGACATGTCGATGTCGGAATTCAGACGAAAATATTGACCCGCGAATGTCTCGCCCCCCTGCACTCTTTGGGAAAGCGCTGTCAGGTCATCCGCTGTCTTGATTAAGAAAGGAGAAGATTGAGTCCCGCTCCCGGTGAAGGCAGCCGGAGCCGAGGGTAGCTCTACATTCCCATCTTTTAAGGTTATAACCGACCGGGTGACAGCCAGACCAATCGGGTTAGCCGTGCGATGTGCCCCCAGAATCCAGCCTCCAAATACAATCGTGTTGGCGGTGGCTTTTCCCGTTATGGGGGTCGACATATTCACCTTATTAGTGGTCCAGTCGACTGAATAACAATAGAAAATGCCATTGCTCCCCAAATTAATCATAAATTGGGGAGCGACAAGAACTGAACCCGTATTGGTCAGAATTGCATCCGCTGCAGCTCCCGTCCCCGCGAAGTTGTAGATTGTCAGCTCATTGGAACTCCGCTGCTCGACGTAGGCGTCAACATTTAAGTTTGAGTTATCCGTCAGCGAGATTCGAATCGAGGCGTTGGCTGCAAACCATTGGCTTTCCGAGAATATTGCGAAGGCTCCTCCCGCAGAACTCCCTTCAACTACAAACACTCCCCACGACGGAAGCGAAATGTTGCCATTGGCGTCTATCTTGCCCGTTATTGTGCCGTTTTTGTCATAAGTGATGGACGTTGGCGTGATTTTAACCGGGCAAATGTAGACCGGACCATAAACCGAATGGTCATATATTTTTTGGGCTGGCAGGCTAACGGTCCCGGTCGACGCATCAATGGTGATAGCTGCCGAGGTCCCTAAGCCATACACATTAGAAATGGAATCCGTCGTCGGGTGAGACGTAAGTTTCATGGCATAATTTTTCACGTTGCCTGAAGTCGGAACATCTTTGGAATACATTGACCCGTATTTGACAGTAGCCGGAGCTTGCATGGGGGAGGTGGTCACATTTGTTCTCACCTGACCCGCCGAAGTTTGCTGGTCAATAAATTCAAGTTCAGGCATCGCTGGCTCAAGTTTAACACTCGGCCCGATGTTGACTGTGTTGCTTTGATTGGCCATCGCCTGGGTCTGCGACATAATCATGGCGTCACTTTTCCGGGCATTTTCAGCCAGGAATGTCTCTGCCTGCCGCTCAAACGACAAAGCCTCTTTCATCTGCCGGGCAAGCGGCGCAAGTTGAGTGGCTGATGCCAATAACGGCATACACACTCCCGCTAAGCCGACGATGAGTTTGGTTGAAAAGAAACGATGTTTCATGTGGTAGTGTAAAAATGTATAGTGAGTTTATTATAATCTGATTTGCCCTCGATTCTACGGGGTGGCGGATGTCACTAAGCCGAGTGGATGGAAAAATGATTCGGCTTGATTTGTCTCAGCCTACAAAAGTAATCAAAAAAAACGTAAATTCCAAACTTCCCTCTCAGAAAGAGAAAGTTTAACCCGATTGTCTGTATAAGAAAAGTCGACGCAGGACGAAAAAATGAATAGAAAAATATTGTCGCCAACGGGAGTTTTTCTTAACTTTGCATTCTTCTGAATAATCAGATGCCATCATTTTAGTACGGAATCTTTAACGTGAAAAAACTGGTATATCTTCTTCTGCTTCCGGCCTGTTTGAGTGCTTTTGCTACTCCCCCCGCCGGATATTACGATTCCTTTGAAGGAAAATACGGCGATGAACTGAAAGCGGCTGTAAAGGCCCGGGCCCGCTCCCACACGGCCGTCAGCTATGGCAATGCGACTTGGGATGCGTTTGCTAAAACCGATGTTAGAGAAGTCGACGGTCAAATATGTTGGTGGGATATGTACTCCTCCGACAATGTCCCGGTCTCTTCCGGACATCCCGGATTGAATATCGAACACTCCGTGGCGAATTCATGTTGGGGGGGCACCAACAACGATGCTTACAAAGACCTATTCCATCTTAACCCCTCAAACGCTACGGCCAACAACCGAAAATCCAACTATCCCCTCGGGATCGTCACCGGCACTCCTACCTGGACAAACGGTGTGACCATAGTCGGACGTCCCGCTTCAGGATATGGCAATGGGGCTTCCTATGTCTACGAACCCCACGATATGTACAAAGGCGATTTCGCCCGCGCATATTTCTACATTTTCACAATCTACGACGATATAAACTGGGGTAGCTATGCCGACAAGCGCGATGCGATGTACGATTGCTCCGGCTCTACCGTCCGCTTTCGCGATTGGGCTCTTAATATGCTGCTTAACTGGAACTCCACCGACCCCGTCGGCGAGAAAGAAGTTAATCGCAACGAGGCAATATACGGCGTCCAACGCAATCGAAACCCATTTATCGATATTCCCGATTTAGCCGAATATATTTGGGGGAGCAAAAAAACAACCCCGTTCCACTACGACCCTTCAAAATATCCTATTGATCCAGACCCCCCTACACCCCCGACTCCACCCACACCCCCAACTGGAGGCTCCTGGCAATTGGTGCGGTCCGTCCAGGCATTGACTGACCAGGACATATACATCATCACTTCTGCGCAAACCAACTTCGGACTCACTCCCAAACTCTCAGGTAAATACATGGAATCAACATCCGCCAACCTGACTCCCGAAGATGATGTGATTGCATCAATTCCTTCAGATATTGCAATTGTGACGCTGGTGCCCTCCAATGGAAAATTTGCAATCGGAGTAGCCGAAAGTCAGACAGCCACACCAAATTACCTCTCTTCCACATCATCGAAAACCATGACATTGAAATCATCCAGCGACGAAGAGGGAATTTGGGCTGACATCGACATTGATACCGATGGAAAAGCCTCGGTAAAATATGGTTCAGCCGGCACACTCTGCTACAACACCTCTTCTCCAAGATTCACCACATACACTTCCTCCGGCCAGGAACTGCTCCGGTTTTATAAGAAAATAGAAACCGGAGGAATAGATACCGTCCAGGCCGATTTGCGATTGGAAGTTTGGGCAGATGAAGCCGGTCTGCATATTCCTGCCCGGGTCGCTGTCTATGATATGGCCGGTCATTCCATATCCTCTCCCTGCGAGTTCCCACGCACTCTCAATCCCGGACATGGGGTCTACATCGTGGTGCGTCTCGGGAGTCGACCCATGAAAGTGATTCTCTGAGCGTAAAGCTCCACGAGTCATTTTTATGTTATAAAACACAGAATCAAGCCAAAAAGTGAAAATATTCATCTTTTCCTTTGGCTTGATTCTATTTTTTTATTTAACTTTGGACTTTCAAACCCATCCGTAGAAAATAATTTTTTTCCATAATACTTAATATTTACCAATCATGCAAAACGTCTCACTCTCTAAAGGGCTTGCGTTGCTGACTCTTGTCCCTTTGGCAGCTTTGGCGTCTCCTCACTTCTTCTCAATGTTGAAGCCGGAAATCGCCAAAGTCGAATCGACTGAGCAAGAAATTGCCGAACACGTTGTCGCTCCGATAGTTACGGATCCGATTGAAAATGCTCGCAAAATTGCTCAAGAAGGTTTGCCTTCAATTGTCGATGCCGTCAAGCAAGAATTTATTCCGGCAGCCGAAGCCGATTTTAAATTCATTGACGGTAGCTGGAAAGCTGCTCCCGCTTCCATCGTTCCAACTCAGGAAGCCAACATTCAACGTGCCCCTTCCATGGTGCCCGGCTACTACATCACAAAGGATTATCCTACCAATTCCCCTAACTCTTTCACCTCCCGGGCTGTACAGTTGGTCGAGCGCAATGATTCTGTCTTGATGCTCAACGTCTACACCAACGGAACCAAAATCGCGTTCCAAGACGAAGGTTCTTATTGGTCAATTCCCGCCCAAGTGATGTACACTCACAGCACATACGGCGAAATCTGGATTGTCCCGATCAATCCAAACCAAGGCACATACGACACCGAAGGTAAAGTGACCGTCGTTGTCGATGCACAAGGAAACATGCGCCTCACTCCCTGGGCTATCATGATTGTCTCCGGACAATATGCCGGTAATGCCTTTGGCGCTTACTCTCGCTCCGAATGGAAAGTGAGCAACGCTTCCGTAAAAATCACTGATATCGGCGATAACGTTTACTCCTATCCCATGCTCATCGAACAGACGTATTCCAATCGTCTCGCTCTCTACAACATGGTCGGATACGGCGGATACATTGAAGCTGCAATAACACCCGCTAAGTCTTTGAGCATTACTCCACAGTTCATGCTCAACAATCCTTTTATGGGAGACTTCTATTGCTATGCTGCCGACTGGGAGACAAGCAAAATTATGACTAATGTCAACATCTCCGGAAAAGCAACTGCAACCGGATTTGAACTCGACGACTGGGCAATCGCTTTGCGCGCAAATCCCGGACAGTCAATCCTCCAGGCTGCTAAAACTGAAATAACATCTTCCTTAAATGTGAAATATCCCACTCCAATCGGAGGTAACTTCACCGGAAGCGGAACGGCTGCCGACCCATACCAGATTGCCACTTCAACCGATCTTTTCCGTATGGCACAATACACCGCCGACGGTGAAACAATGACCGGAAAATACTTCAGTGTGACGACCGACATCGACTTGGCTTCCGCCGACGCTGCGTGGGATCCCATCGGTTCTCCTTCATACCCTTTCAAAGGCATTGTCAAAGGTAACGGACATGCAATTAAAAATCTCTCAACCCATGGCCGCGGAAATAACTATTTCGCTCTCTTCGGCTATCTTGGCCCCGAAGCATCCATCGATGGACTGAACATGGCCGACTGTGTGGTCAACGGCACCGGTGACTGCGTTGGCGGTCTGGCTGCTTGGAGCGAAGGTAAAATCACAAATTGCAATTTCACAGGTACGGTCAATGCCGGGGGTAACTGGACCGGGGCAATCGCTGCCGTTAACGTGGGCTCCATTTCTCAATGCTCTGTTTCCGGAACTGTCGCAGGCATGGGCGATGTCGGTGCTTTGGTCGGTCAAAACTATGGTCAGATGACATTCTGCCATTCCGATGCGGCTGTGAGATGCACCGGATACTTCTCTTCAATCTATCACTGCGTCGGAGGATTGGTCGGCATGCTTTCTCCTCTACAGCAATCTGAGGCTCTCTTGGCCGATTCCTATTTCTGCGGTTCAATCTCCGACACTGTCGGATATGCTACCATGGGCGGACTTTGCGGCGGAATCGTCCTCGGAAAAATGGAACGTTGCTTCAATGTAGGCATGATTTCCGCTTCTCGCGCTTCCTCAGAAACTGACACCTCTACTGGTGGTCTCGTCGGGCTTCTTAGCGGAACCGTAGTTTCCGACTGCTTCAACGCCGGTACCATTCTCAAAAATCAGACATCCGACAATGTCGGTGGTCTCATCGGATACCTTTCATGCACATACAGAGGCTCCGAGCTCGCCGATAAAAATACTGTCACAAACTGCTACGATTCCGGCTACATCCGCTCTTCTTCATCCGACGGAAAAAAAGGTATCTTTGGAACCACATTTGAACTCAGCGGTTTCAAACCGGCTCCATATATGATTTTCAACTGTTATTTCGACTCTCAGGTGACAGGCCTTGACTCCGAAGAATATGGCAAACCATCCGCTTTCTTCACCTCAGGTTCTCTCCCGACCGGTTTCAGCTCCGATGTTTGGACCGCAACCGCCGGAAGATACCCCATGCTCAAAAACCTACAAAACACCGACGCCGCCCGATTGGCAGTCGCTTTCCTTCAGCTCGCCGATGCAGAGACTGTCAACAAGGTCAAGAAATCCGTCACCCTCAATGCAGGGGAAGGTATCTCATGGGGTATGCTCGCCGACAGCCAGATTGTCAGCCAAACTCCATCTCTTTCCCTTTCCGGAAATACTCTTACCATTGGCTCAAGCTACGGAACAGACGTGGTCGTGGCCTATACCCCACAGATGAAGTCAATGAAGGCATACTATCTCAAAGTCGTGCCAAAAGTGTTTGATGGCGAAGGAACTCAGGCTTCTCCCTATCTTATCAAGAACAAAAACGACTTCAAAATTTTGAATCAGGCTGTCGCAACCTACGGCCAGCCTCATGAAGGCGACTACTTCAAATTGACCACCGATATCGACTTCGGATATGCAACTGACTTCTACGGTGTGGGTGTCACCACTTCCAATCCTTTCGGAGGCACATTCGATGGCGACGGTCACACTCTCAGCAAACTCCGCATCCACACCATCGCATACGATGCCGACGGAAAAGCCATAACCACAGGCTCTTATAATTATGGCGGCCTTTTCGCTGTCCTTTCTTCGACAGCAACTGTCCGAAACATTACCATGGCTGCCGACTGCGACTTCGACTTCTGGGGCCTGTCAGGCCCGATTGCTGGCTACACTGCCGGCCGAATCGAAAATTGCCGCAACTATGCCCCCGTCACCGCCCTGTATCAATATGCCGGCGGAATTGTCGGAGCCCAAATGAGCGGCAGCGTCATTGACGGATGCTACAATTCCGGCTCCGTCACCATCGGCAATGAATATGTGGGCGGCATCGCCGGCCTGAGCCAGGGCATCATTTCAAACTGTCAGAACGACGGTGATATAACCGCTACTCAGACCAACGATGCAATCACCAATAAGAACAAGACTGGAGCAGGCGGTATAGCCGGTCTGGCCTATGGGTCAGTTGAAAGTTGCGTCAACAATGCAACCATTATTGCAACCCGCTATGTCGGTGGTCTCGTTGGTTCCGGAATACGTGTCGGCATGACAAACTGTCTCAATAACGGTATTGTCACCTGCACGAGCGACGCCGACACCCGAGGCGCAATGATCGGCCATCTCTCCTCACGTGGCACGATGACCGGCAACCGGTTTGACACCTCCATCAACCCCTTCGGGGCTGCCAACGGACTTGGAGTGGCCGGGCTCACGGGTCTTTCCACGTCGCAGCTTGTCAGCGGTCAGGCCATCGACGGCTTCCCGGCTGACAAATGGGACTACGCTTCCGGTAAATATCCTGTGCTCAAGCAGTTTGCTTCCGAGTCAGCTTCCGAAAAGCTCCGCACCATGTATGTCCGCTTTGGCGAGGGCGAAGTGCGTACCAACGTTGTCAACGCCGTGGCTCTTTCCTCTCCGCAAGGAATTAGCTGGAAGCTCCTCAATAATAAAAACTTTACCATTTCGGGCACTACACTCAATGTGACTCAGCCGACGGAATTGGTTGTCGCAACTGACACTCTGACGGCCACTCTCGGTGCCTATAAGAAAGTGTATGATTTGAAATCCATTCCCAATGTGCTCGACGGTCGCGGCACTGAAGCGAGTCCCTTCCTCATCTGCACTCCGGAAGATTTCAATAAGCTTTCTGATTTCATCGCATCCTCGAAAATGGACTACAACGGATTCTTCTTCCGCGTGGAAAATAATCTTGATTTCACCGGCAAGGAGTTCCATCCCATCGCTCTTGGTAATCTCAAGTTCCAAGCTGACTTCAATGGTAACGGCAAGACCATCTCAGGCTTCACTTACGAAAACACTTCTGTCACCGACGGTCTCGGACGCTATGTCGGATTCTTCGGTACTCTTGGCGAAGCATCGTTCGTACATGACCTTACCCTTAATGGAAAAATCATTGCCAATGCCGATGCCGGAGGATTTGCAGCACGCCTGTATGGACGTCTGAACAATTGTGTCAATCGTTCGCAAGTGAGTGTTTCCGGTTCGTCGGTAGTAGCAGGTTTTGTTGCCCGTGCTTTCGAGGGCTCGTCAATCAGCAATTGTGTCAACTACGGCACGATCACGGCACAGGGTCGGAATGAGGCCGGTGGCATTGTAGGCCGCGCTATTAATATGACCATCACAGACTGTTCAAACGAAGGCCCTGTCACGGCGACCGCTCAGGCCGGTGGCATAGCGGTTAGTCTTTCGGGAGAAATCAGCGGTTGTGTCAACAAGGGAAAGATTGAGACTACTTCCACGGGCACGTCGAATGCTGCCGGTATCGTATGCACGGGCAGCCAAGGCACGTTGACCATCTCAAATTGCAGCAACGAAGCCAATATCACTATTCCGGGTACTCGCGTGGCCGGTATCATTGGCGAAGCCGCGAGATATTCCACATCAAACGGTGAGCCGGTCGATGGTTGCTTCGTTACCATGACAAATTGCTTCAATACGGGTAATCTGAGTGCAAAAGGCTATGTTTCCGGTGTGGCTTACAGTCTCGAAGGAGGAGTCAACATTTCAGGTTGCTATAATAAGGGTGTCATCAAAGCCGATGCAAACGGTTATGCCGGAGGTGCTTTCGGCAGTCTTTCTCCTGATCCGCGTCGCGAGAATCTGGTATATAACTGCTGGAATGAAGGACAGGTGCTTTCGGCCGGCCGCCAGAACGGTGGTTTTGCTCAAGGCATTTCTGAAGGAGTAAATGTCGAAAATTGCTATAATATTGCTGATGTGACGACCACCTATACCGGCGATGCCAGCTCCCAAGCCTTTACGGCCGGCTTCGTGGCTTATTGCAATGGTAATTATTATCGTTGTTGGAATTCGGGCAACGTCACCTCCTCTCAGTTTGCCGTGTCCGGCTTTGCGTCCTACGGTTCAGGCGTGATTGAGGAATGTTTCAATCTCGGCGATGTTACGTATACCGGTTCTGTGACTCCGGCTGCCAACTTTGGTGGAGCTGCCGGTTTGTGGAATCAGGGTCAAAACACCTCTATCAGCTGCTACAATCTGGGTACGATCAAGGCAACCTGTCAGGCTTGCGGTCTGCATAGTGCTGCCTGGAATGGCGCGTCGCTCATAGATTGCTATAATGCAGGCGATGTTATTGTGACGGGTACATCCAAGACTCGTTCCGATGTGCTTGTGTCGCGTCGACCCAATGTGTTGAGCGGCGAAAGTGTGATGACCGGTCTTTTCTATGCTACGGATGCTCTCACGGATAAGTCTATTCCTAACTCAATGCAGGGTACAGGCTTGACGTTGAAGGAACTGCGTTCGGCTGAGCTTGGTGACAATTTTGTCTATGACCAGGCTGCTCTTCCCTCCATCGGCGAACTGCTTCAACCCTCGCGTCAGAGCCTGGCTGTGGCCGGATATGCATTCAAGACAGAAACAGACACTCCCTCGACAGTGACTAACTGCATCTATTTCCCGGCTCTTCCCGGTTTGGAAATTACGGCCACCAATGATGCTGTGGTTGGATCGAACAATGTGGTTTATCCTCAGAAGGAAGGAGATCTCAAAGTGACGTTGGGAGCGGAAGGCACTCAGCTTACGAAAGTGTTTGACTTCAAGGTGACCCGTGTAGCCGGTGTGGATGAAATCAATGCCGGTCGGGAGGTTGCAGAGAGAAAATACTATGATCTTTCGGGTCGTCGTCTGGCTTCTCCTCTGCAAAGCGAAGTGACAGTGGTTGTCACTCGCTACACTGATGGCACTATCGAAACTCGCCGCATCTTGATGGCTGACTGAAAAAGCTTTTAGAACTTAAATAGCACCGCCCGGACGCATTGAGTGTCCGGGCGGTTTATTAATAGTTGTGATGCAATTGGATTATCTTATAGCCCAATGGAGTTTCTGACGCAGTGTCGAAGCAAAATTGTCGTCGGGGAGAGAAGCGACCCGGATGGAGAATGGAGCCCGGCTGACAGTGATTGAAGATCCGCATTTCATCACGAAAGAGCGTCCGTCGAGACTGACGCGATAGTTGAGGGCACGGGAAGTGACGGTGGCCTGGATTGGGGCCTCCGCTCCCACTACGAGGGGGCGCATGGTGAGACTATGTGGGGCGATTGGGGAGATCAGACGGCAATCAAGCTCCGGCTCTACAATAGGTCCTCCGACAGAGAGGTTATAGCCGGTGGAGCCGGTTGGAGTGGCAATCAGGAGACCGTCGGCCAGATAATCGGCAAGGAAGTAACCGTCGATTCGGGTGTGGACGTTAATCATCGAAGATGTGTCTTCTTTCAAGATGGCCACTTCGTTGAGTGCGAAAGGCCAGATATGGGAAGGGATATGTTGGCCTTTTACTTCGAGGAGCATTCTTGGCCGGCTCGAAAATTCGTTAGTCGCCAAAGCATTGGCTACCCTCATGGAGTCTTCGAGAGAGTAGTGGGCGAGGAATCCCAGATGTCCGGTATTGATGCCTACGATGGGAATGTCGGAGGTTCCGACCCATTGCGCTGCCCGCAGAAAAGTGCCGTCGCCGCCCAAACTGATTGCAGCCCGGCACTGAGGGGATGGCATCTCTGCCGGATAGAATGATTTGGGCAATATCACTCCTTTGTCGGTAAGATATGAGTGGAAACGGGGATTGATCTGAGCCGAAAATCCTGTGTCGGCCAAAAGGTTGCACAGGCGTTGAATGTCGGGGAGAAACTGATCTTGATGTCGACTGCCGCAGATGGCCAATAGCATAGTTTAAAGGGGCTGGATAAAGTAAAAAAGAGGGGAGATTTAAACGTTTAGGAAGAGTTGGAGGGCAGAAAGCCGTTCTTCTTCGACTGAGAAATCGGGAGTGGTATGTCCGTAAGCTTCACGGACGTCAAATCCGTAGCGTCGGAGACTTCTGACGGCTGCTTCGGGATTGGAATGACTGATCCGAAGATGCACTCCGGTTCGACCGGACTTGACCGGTTCGCTCCAGAAGTCGAGCAGATGGGCGTCAGCATCTTCGACAGCGCGGGCGATAGCTGAAGCACTGAAGTCGGCAGGCGCACATTCGATGGAGATGTCGGAACCGGTTTCCCGGGGTGGCAACATTCTGCCTAAAGCCTCGAGGAGAGAAACGGCATCTATATATCCGATTGATTTCCCTTTCCGAACTACGTCAAGTCGCTGTGAGGGAGATTCCAAAAGTTTGGGAATAAGGTCGGTGAGAGGTTCGTCGGCATCAACAGTTTTCAAAGTTGACATCGAAGGGATTGACATCTCACTGAATCTTGCCATGAGATCGGAATGAGAGTTGGAAATAGCGTCTTTTGCGGTCATAAAAAATCAGTTCGGGACATGTCGGGCTGAGAAGCATGGCATTGCCGACATATATCAAGATTCAAAGATACAATAAAATTACATTAGCAGGGTAGTGGGTACAATATTTTTTTTTACTTTTGCATTCGAAATCGTGTGCCACGCCTACCGACATCTGCTGTTTGGAAGTGAATTCTCTTTTTAGTTAAAAACGCTTCCGGGCTTCAATGAGTTGCATTGAAAAATATTTGTAAGCAAAAATCATGCCAAAAGCTGATCAAGGAGTCGGGACCCACGGCTTGAAAGCTTTTTATAATCAAAAAAACAAATGGAATGACGCGACTGAGTGTCAATATAAATAAAGTGGCCACTCTGCGGAATGCACGCGGAGAGAATGTGCCGGATGTGGTTAAGTTTGCAATTGATTGTGAACGATTTGGAGCTGAAGGAATCACTGTCCACCCTCGTCCGGATGAGCGCCACATCCGGCGTAGCGATGTCTACGCCCTCAGGCAGGTAGTGGACACGGAATTCAATATCGAGGGCTATCCTTCAGAAGATTTTCTTGCGTTAGTTGAAGAGATCAGGCCGGCGCAGTGCACTTTGGTCCCTGATGCTCCGGATCAGCTCACCTCGTCGGCGGGATGGAATGTGAAAGAGAATCAAGACTTTCTGGAGAAGGTGTGCGCACGGTTGCGTTCGGCCGGGATTCGTTCTTCCATCTTTGTGGCAGCGGAGCCTGAGCAAGTGAAGGCTGCTGCCGAGGTTGGAGCGGATCGTGTGGAACTCTATACCAAACCTTATGCCGATAACTATGTGAAGGGAAGGGAATATGCCATTCGTCCGTTTGTGTTAGCAGCGGTAGCGGCCCGCGAGTCGGGGCTGGGTCTGAATGCCGGTCACGATCTGAATCTTCTTAATTTGCGTTTCTTTGCAGAAAATATTCCTTGGCTCGATGAGGTAAGTATTGGCCATGCCTTAATCTCGGATGCGCTCTATCTTGGCCTCGAGCGCACTATAAAAGATTACTTGGCGTGCTTGAAATTTTGAATGTAAATTTAGATAAGAAATCTTTAACATAAAACTATCAAATGAATAATCTCTCTTTTTGGTCGTTGGTCATAGATGGCGGCTATCTGATGATTCCTCTTGCAATTTTGCTCGTGGCGAGTATTTATATTTTCGTGGAGCGCTGCATCGTCATAAATAAAGCGTCGAAGGAAGACGGCACATTCATGAAGCGTATCCGTGAATATATCCACGAAGGGGACATTGAGAGTGCGACATCTCTTTGCAAGAAAACGGACTCACCGTATGCCCGATTGATTCTTAAGGGAATCAGCCGCATAGGTAGGCCGATGAACGATGTTTTGATAGCTATTGAGAACACGGGAAATATGGAAGTAGCAGCTTTGGGGAAAGGCTTCACCTGGCTTTCGACTACAGCAGCCGGGGCACCGATGATAGGTTTCTTAGGGACGGTGGTCGGAATGATTCAAGCGTTCTATGCTCTTGCCGAAGCCGGTGTGAGTGCGAATATAACAGTTCTTTCTTCGGGGATTTATCAGGCTTTGGTGACGACTGTGGCCGGCTTGGTTGTCGGTATATTAGCGCTTTTTGCCTATAACTATCTGACGTCCCGTGTCGGACGCGTGATGCGCGATCTCGAAGGAAAGACGATGGAATTTATGGATCTTCTCAACGAGCCTTCGCTTTAACCTTTTACCGCGCATTAATTATGGCTCTCAAGAAACAATATTCGTCGCTTGCCACGTTTTCGATGTCCTCGATGACGGATGTCATCTTTCTGCTGCTGATTTTCTTCATGGTGACGAGTACGCTTATTTTCCCGGCAGCGGTGGAGGTTAATCTTCCTCAGAGTGGGGAGGCGACACAGCTCAAGCCGGTGACTGAAGTCTATATAGATTCGCTTAATAATTACTATTTGGTGGCTGATCGCAACGATTCGGTTGCAATCAATGCCCATCCCCGGCCAATAGCTCCGGAGGAGCTTCAGGCTGCCTTGACTCAGATTCAAGCTTTGGATTCGCTCCGCGCCATTGCTCTTTATGCGGACGAAAAAGTGGAATATGGGAAAGTAGTGACCGTTCTCGACATGGCAGTCCGAAGTGGGCTGAAGATGGTTTTGGCGACTCGGGCAGCTGATACTTCCTCGCTTCCCTCAGTTTCGGTTGAGACGGGAAAGTCCAATAAATAAGGTAAATGAAAGAGATAGAAAAGAAAGCTTCAGTCATAGCCGCCTGCATCACGTTTGCGGTCACGGGGCTTTTGTTGGTAATACTCTTCACATGCTCATTGACATGGGATCGGGCTGCTTTGGCATCGATGTCTACACCGGAGGAGCAGAGCGACGAGGAGCTGTTCATTTCCCCCGAGCTGATAGATTTGGGAGAGATGTCGACTCCAATGACCGATGAGGCCACTCCATCGGAAATCGGGGAACCGGTTCCGGCTCCTGAGGAAGTGAAGCAACCTATCGAAAAGGGTGAGAATCCCGAACCGGCGCCTGTGGTGGAGAAGAAAATCACACAGAAATCGGAAAGTCCGATAAAAGTGAAAGACCCTCCGGCAGAGAAGGAAGAGAAAAAAGTTGTCACATCGAAGATGGCAGATAAGTTTTCAGGGAAAAACGGTTCTGTGGATGGAAAGTTTGCAAGCGCCAATGGCGCGGGGGGCATTGGAGTCGGGGTTACGGGCAACGCCCGGGGTCGTACGTTTCTTGGCTGTCCCAAGCCAGTTGTAGAGTTGACCAACAAGACAGTTGTGATTGTGGATATCGTTGTCAACGAGGAGGGGAATGTCGTTTCGGCCTCGGCCCGGGGAAGTTCCAGTGCGACAATTCGCAGTAAATGCGAGCAATCGGCGCTGAAGGCCCGTTGGAGTGCCAAACGGGGGGCCGGCGACACACGCGGCACCATCACATTTACCATCACGCCACGCTGATTTGGGTGTAGGGGTTGAATTTGGTTTCCTCGGGAAAAATTATTACTTTTGTGATTGAATCCGCTCCGGCTCATGCAGGGAGCATATATCGTTTCTGAACCCCTGAAATAATGAAGATATTCAACTCCCAAGTTCTTCATGAGATTGACCGCGCCACATGCGAAGCCCAGTCCATCGACAGTATTCAACTTATGGAGCGGGCCGCGGAGGCCATAAGCTACGAAATAATCTCGCGCTTCATGCCTCGCCAGCGCATCGTGGTTATAGCCGGTCCGGGCAATAATGGAGGTGACGCCTTGGCTGTGGCCCGGCTCTTGATAGAGCAGGGATACAGAAAAGTGGAGGTGTTTCTCTTCAATGTGACCGGTAAATTGAGCCACGACTGCGATGAGGAGCGCAAGAGATTGATCACGATGGAAGATGTGGATTTTACCGAAATCCGTCGGGAGTTCAATCCTCCGTATCTTGACTCAAGCGATGTTGTGATCGACGGGCTGTTCGGTTCGGGGTTGCGAATGCCTTTGCGCGGTGGATTTAAGACTGTGGCGCAAATGATCAATGATTCGGGCGCTTATGTGGTTTCTATCGATGTTCCTTCGGGATTGTTTGGCGAGTGGAATGCCGGCAATGTGCATCGCGACATAGTGCATGCCAATCTCACGCTGACGATGCAGCTCCCTCGATTGTCTTTCTTCTTCGAGGACAACGCGGACGTGTTGGGAGAATGGAAATTGCTCGACATCGATCTGGATAAAGAAATAATCAAAAAGAGGTCGACTGATTTCATTGTGCTGGACGCAGCCAATATCCGGACGCTTCTCTCTCCGCGTGCGCCCTTTAGCGGGAAGAGAGATTATGGGTCGGTACTTCTCATGGCGGGGAGTATGGGGATGATGGGAGCCGCGGTTTTGGCAGCCCGAGCGGCTCTTCGAAGCGGGGCCGGGTTAGTGACGGTGCATAGTGCGGCCTGCGGATTGGGAGTGCTTCAGACAGCTGTCCCGGAAGCAATGTTTGAACCCGACCGCAAGGAGCGTTATATTTCAGACATGACTCCTCACCACAAACATCAGGCGATAGCAGTAGGTCCCGGAATTGGAACATCCGACGAGACGGTCAATGCTTTGGAATCCCTTCTCAAGAGCGCCTCAGCCCCGATGGTGCTTGATGCGGACGCGTTGAATTGCATTGTGAAACGTCCGTCGCTTCTGACACTTTTACCTCCGGCCACCATTATCACCCCCCATATCGGGGAGTTTGACCACTTGTTTGGGGAATGTAGCTCTGCGGAGCAGCGACTGACCCGAGCGATTGAAGTCTCCAAGAAATATAGTATAATAATAGTCTTGAAAGGACACTACACCGCTATTGTACGTCCGACCGGTCGCGTCTATTTCAACACTACGGGCAATCCGGGAATGGCAACTGCGGGCGCCGGCGATGTGCTCACGGGTGTAATTGCGGCGTTTGTAGCCCAAGGCTATCCTCCTGAGCTGGCCGTCTTGCTGGCTGTCTATTTTCATGGGATGGCCGGAGACATGGCTGCAGAGGAAAGGGGTGAATTTGGCTTGATAGCCTCCGATATAACAGATTATATCGGACCGGCAGTGCGCCGCATCATGGAGTCTAAAATTTAATCTACCGAACCAACCGATGAAACCCTCCATACTTTTATTGTCGCTGGTCTCTTTGTTTGTCGCTACGACAGTGTCGGCCCAGCAGACGAAAGTGTTAACCGCAGATAAACACAACGAATACGGACTGGTCTATACCCTTCCCTTGACTGAACTGAAAGTTGAGATTACGGCGACCAAAACGGTGCGTCGTGCGGGTCCATACTGGAAGTATGCCAAGAAATATATCGGCACGGACAAAGTGGTGCGCGAGGATGAAGAATTCTGGACGATCAATAGTGTTGAAGTCGAGTCCTACGGCGTGGCGGACACTGATCCGGAAAATCGCTATCTAATGCAACTGAAGCCGGGGTCGACAACCTTTATTTCTGTGGCTGAAGACGGGATGTTGCTGTCTATCAATGCTGAACCGAAGCAATCACCGACTTCGCGAAAGAAAGCGTTGCGGAGCGAAGGGACGAAAGCATTTAGTGGAAAGGAGTATCTTCAATATGTAGGAGAGGATTTTTTGGCTTCCCAGTCATCGGCTCGACAGGCCCAACTATTGGCCCAAAGTCTGATGGAGGTGCGCGATGCAAAAGTGTCGCTGACGCGAGGCACAGCAGAAACCATGCCAACCGATGGGCGGCAACTCGAACTAATGCTCAACTCCCTTTCGGAGCAAGAAGCTGCTTTGACGGCTGCATTTGCAGGAACAGAATACGAAACTACGGTAAGCCGCACATTTACTTTCCGACCTGAGAAGGCGGGGCGTTCGATTCTTTTACGACTGAGTGATTTCAATGGTTTTACTTCGACTGACGATTACAGTGGCGAACCGGTTTATCTGGAAGTGAGCAATATTGTCGAGCCGGAACTTCCGAAAGACGTTTCGGGGGAAGAGAAAAAATTGCCCAAAGACGCAGTGATGTATGGCCTTCCCGGAACGGCCCGAATCACACTTTCCTATCAGGGAACCACACTTTTTGCCCAAGACTTCCGCTTCGCTCAATTCGGAACGGTATTTGGCCTCAATCCCAGCCTATTCTCATCGAAGAAAGAGCCCTCCTACGCAATTTTTGATCCGACGACGGGAGCATTGGTAGAAATTGGAGAGATGAAGTAAGCAGATTATGGGTGATTCAGCCGGTATAGCTTTTTCGGGGGATGTTCGTGGCGGGGCATTGTCTCTTTCGCAGTTTGCCAAAGCTGTGGGCGACAGCATCCGCTCTAATCCGGCATTGCAGGGGACCTGGATTGTAGCAGAGCTTTCCGATGTGAGAATAGCCGGGGGACATTGCTACATGGAGCTAATCGAGAAGGATTCCCGAGGGACGACGGTGGCCAAGATGAGAGGTGTCATCTGGCAGTCGACTTTTCTCAGTCTGCGGATGAAGTTTGGCGCAGCCACGGGTCGGGACATTCAGAGTGGACTTAAGGTGATGGTGAGAGGAACGGCCACTCATCACAATCTGTATGGCCTGTCGGTGCAAATTTCTGATATCGACCCATCGTACACTTTGGGAGATATGGAACGGCTTCGGCGGGAAATCCTACAACGTCTTGCAAAAGAGGGTATTATCAACGATAATAAGCAGTATTTACTTCCCCCCGATCCGCTTCGTGTGGCTGTCGTGTCGGCGGAAGGGGCTGCGGGCTACGGTGATTTTATGAAGCAACTTGATGGAAACAGATATGGATTCCGCTTTCGAACGCATCTTTTTCCGGCGTTGCTTCAGGGAGAACGCACATCCGCTTCTATTCGGGAGGCGCTGGGCCTAATAGAAAATAATCTGTCCGACTGGGATTGTGTCGCCATCATTCGGGGAGGAGGGGCAACGTCTGATCTTAATGGGTTTGACGATTACGAACTGGCGCGGGCAGTGGCACTTTTTCCCCTTCCCGTTCTTGTCGGGATAGGCCACGAACGGGACCGGACCGTCTTGGATGAAATCGCCCATACGCGATTGAAAACTCCGACAGCAGTGGGGGCTTTTTTGGTGGATCGTGTTGCTGATGCCTATACTGTCGCCTTAGATTTGGGTCGCCAAGTGTCGGACTTTGCCGCCGAACGTTTAAATGGAGAGAAGCTCCGACTTTCTCATCTCGAATCTACGTTGCCGATGCTTGCCAAAAGCCGACTCTCGGAGTCGCGTCTTACTCTTTCGCGTCTGGCAGCTTCTCTTCCTGCGCTCGCGTCGGGACGAACCGCCCGGGCTATGGCAATGCTGGATTCATTTCCCAGGATGATTCAAGCAGCTACGGATACGAGACTGCGGGCTGAGTCAGAACGGGTCGAGAGAAATGAAAATTTATTAAAAGAGACTTTGTCTCGAATTTTGAGTGCTGAGTCCGAGCGACTGGTTGGTATGGAAAATTTGGTGGATGCTTTGTCGCCGGAAGCCACTCTTCGTCGCGGTTACAGTGTGACCCGAGCCAATGGTAAGGTGGTGACTGACGTGAGCCTTCTCAGTAGTGGCCAGCAACTTTCGATTCAATTGGCGGATGGCGAAATTTATTCAACAGTCAGCAGTGTCAGTCCTAAAACCGACTGACCACGTTATTTATTTGCGATATGGAACAACAAGAAATGACATATAGCCGAGCTCTTCAGGAACTGGAGGGGATAGTTACAAAAATGCAATCACCGGATTGCGATATTGACAGTCTGTCGACTTATACTGCCCGGGCGCTTTCCCTTCTTAAATTCTGCAAGGCAAAGCTTACACGCACTGACGAGGAAATCCGTCGCTGCCTGGAAGAACTTAACGCTGATACGTCTGTGGGATGAGTTTGCCGGAACTACGCACGGCTGCCTATTTTACCTTAGGCTGCAAATTGAACTTTGCTGAGACTTCCACTATCGGCAAGATGCTTGCCGGGCGTGGGATAGTTCGTTGTCCCAGGGGAGAAACCCCGGATATATGCGTGGTGAATACTTGTTCGGTGACGAAAATGGCCGACAAAAAGGGTCGCTCGCTCATTCGCCGTATAGTGAGCCGCTATCCTGATGCGACAGTCGTCGTCACGGGTTGCTATGCGCAGTTGATGCCGGATGAAGTCGCTTCCATCCCTGGGGTTGACATCGTGTTGGGGTCAAATGAAAAATTGCGCATAGAGGAATATCTCGACCAATGGATCAAGTCGCGCTCGGCCACCATGGCGGTCACTCCGATGAAGGAAATAAAGGAATTTCTTCCTTCATGTGAGCGTGGCGACCGAACCCGTTATTTTCTTAAGGTGCAGGATGGGTGTGACTATTTTTGCTCGTATTGTACCATACCGTTTGCCCGTGGCCGCTCGCGCTCACCTAAAATCAGCGAGTTGGTTGAGCAGGCTCGTCGGGTGGCCGATGAAGGAGGACGCGAGATAGTACTGACGGGTGTGAATATCGGTGATTTCGGCAAAGGTTCGGATGAAACTTTCTTCGATCTGATTCGAGAACTGGATTTAATAGAAGGTATCAGTCGGTATCGTATCTCTTCGATCGAACCCAATCTGCTGACCCCGGAAATGATCAGATGGGTGGCAGAAGAATCAAGGGCTTTTATGCCCCATTTTCATATCCCGCTCCAATCCGGGTCGGACAAAGTGTTGACTCTTATGCGTCGGCGCTACGATACGCGTTTGTTTGCTGACCGGGTTGCACTGATTCGAAAAATGATTCCGGATGCGTTTATAGGTGTGGATGTCATAGCGGGTGCGCGGGGAGAAACAGAAGAATGTTGGCACGAAGCGGTTGAATTTATCGACCGTCTTCCGGTCAGCCGTCTTCATGTGTTTCCCTATTCCGAGCGTCCGGGGACTCTTGCCCTTTCACTTGAAGGGGTAGTGCCGGTGCATGAACGCCATCAGCGTGTGGCTCTACTGACTGAGCTTTCCGACCGAAAACTCAAGTCTTTCATGAGAAAGACGATAGGCTCGGAACAGGAGGTGCTTTGGGAAGCTCCGGTTCATGCGGGAGGTCCTATCCATGGTTTTACGCGCAATTATCTGCGCGTGGTTGCTCCGGTCGACGCAAAACAGATTAACACTATTTCAAAGGTGAAGATAGTCGGGTTGCATCCCACTGAACCTGAAACTTTGGTTGCCACACCCTTATGAAGAAAACTGCGGTAATAATATTGAATTGGAACGGACTGAACCTTCTGAAGCAATTTCTGCCGGAGGCAGTGCGTGAAACTGTGTCGGCTGAAGCGGATGTCATTGTGGCGGACAATGGAAGCACAGATGATTCTGTCAGATGGATAAAAGAAAATTTTCCTCAGGTTCGAGTCATAGAGCTTAAAGAAAATTACGGGTTTGCGGAGGGATATAATCGGGCCGTGAAGGCTTGTAAGGATTACCGTTACACTGTTTTGCTCAATTCCGATGTGATGGTAGGGAAGGGGTGGTTGGCACCTTTGGTGAAATTTATGGACGCTAATGCCGATGTAGGAGCGTGCCAACCTAAAATCCGGAGTTTTCGGAATCCGGAATATTTCGAATATGCCGGTGCGGCCGGGGGACTGCTCGATTGGCTGGCCTATCCCTTCTGCCGAGGTCGTCTGTTCGATAAGCTTGAGAAAGATGAAGGGCAATATGACAGTGGTCCGGCCGATATTGCCTGGGCTTCCGGTGCTGCGCTGCTTGTGCGCACCGAGCTGTATTTGCGTCTCGGGGGTCTGGATCCGCTGTTTTTCGCCCACATGGAAGAAATCGACCTTTGCTGCCGGATTCATGGTGCGGGGTTCCGGGTGTGTTACGTGCCCGGTCCGGCTGTGTTTCATGTCGGAGGAGCTTCTCTTAGCCAGGGCAATCCTCGAAAAACTTATCTTAATTTTCGCAACAATCTTCTTCTTATTTACAAAAATACCCCCCGGAATATCGGTCGACACCGTTCCTTTCTCAGGCGCCTGGTCGACACGGCGGCTATTGCACTCTATTTTGTGAAGGGGGATTTTGCCAATGCTAAAGCTATAGTGAAAGCTCACCGGGATTTTCCGGGGATGGCCCGGCAATACTCCCAATTTCCGGAAAGAGATATTCTACGCTCGTTGCCGGGAGCAGAGCGTCGAATCCTGTTCGACCGCTATTTCCCATTCTTTAGTCGCAAATCCCGGTAGTGTCCTGTAATTAAGACATCCCTGCTGAAATAGAGTCGGCAGGGATGTCTTAAAATCTTTGTAAGAAAGGAGACTTATTCAAACGAAGCCCGAATGGCTTCGGCAATCTGTTTCATTTTTTCGGGATCAGGGTCGGAAATTTTCTTGCTGAAGTTCATGTCTCCTTCGCTTTTAAGGGGAACGAGGTGAATATGGGCATGTGGCACTTCCAGGCCGAGAACCGTCACGCCGACTTTGCGACAGGGCAAAGCATTTTTAATAGCCTTCGCGACGCGTTTTGAAAAGAGCATCATGCGTGCCAATCGCTCATCATCGATGTCGAAGATATAGTCGGTTTCCTCTTTGGGGACAACAAGAGTGTGGCCCCAGTTGACGGGGTTAATATCCAAAAACGCAAAAAATTCCTCATTTTCCGCAATTTTGTAGCAAGGTATTTCACCGGCTATTATTCTTGAGAAAATTGTCATAAAGTCAGGGGATGATAAAAATCAAATTTCAATTTTGATGATCTCAAAGTTCATAACGCCGGCCGGAGCAGTGATTGGGACGATGTCGCCGACCTTGTGGCCGATCAGACCCTGAGCGATGGGTGTGTTGGACGCAATTTTAAATTCGCGAAGGTTAGCTTCGTTTTCGGTGACGATAGTGTAGGTCATGGTCATTCCGTTGGCCACATTTTTGATAGTCACCTTATTAAGAAGTTGCACCTCCTCGGTGTTTAGATTCGAATCATCGATTATTCTTGCATTTGCCACAAGGTCTTTGATTTTGGCAATTTTCATTTCCAGCATTCCCTGAGCCTCTTTCGCAGCATCGTATTCCGCGTTTTCCGACAGATCGCCTTTGTCGCGAGCTTCAGCTATAGCTTGTTTGATGGCAGGGCGTTGAGCTTCGAGTTCAGCCAGTTCGGCCATCTTTTTGTCATAGCCTTCCTGGGTTAGGTAAGTAGCCATAATTTTATTACTGTGAAAATTAAATTTTTAAGTGTAAAATAAAAGAAGGAAACCGTCGGCAGCTCCACAACCTGGAGGGCAGAAAGTTCCTTTTGCGTCGGCGAAGGGGAGTCTACCGCCGACAGAGACTTCCGACAGAAAAATCTCGGAATCCCGCTAACAAAAATTTCATGAACTCCCAACACAGCTTCACAATGCAAACTGCGTCCGAGTCATGTTTTACGCTGCAAAGCTATAAAAAAAAGTTCGAACTTCCAAATTTGAAATCATAATGAATGTAAAAAAGCCATGGATTACACGCGCGCATTAAAGCAAAAAAATAATCTTTTGAGCCGATTTATAACGAAAAAGTTCAAAATACTTGACTTCCGCTCTCAGATGTATTAACTTTGCATTCGTGCGCTTTTGCGACTAACTTTTTTATTAGATGAAGCAACAGAAAGAGGCTGGGATTTCTTATTGGGCCGCCCATCTGACCACCATCATCAGCGTTTCGCTCGTGTTGGTGATTGTGGGTGTCATAGCTTTGGCATCGATCGTGGGTGCGGCCGAAACGCGGCGTATTAAAGAGAAAATCGAGTTGACAGCCGTTATGGCAGACTCTGTTTCAAATGCTTACACCGACTCGCTCGCTCGGGTGATTGCAGCTCGCCCGTTTGCCAATCATGTCGAGACGGTCTCAAAAGAAGAGGCTCTTCAACAATGGATTTCCGATACCGGCGAAGACCTCGATGCTCTGTTCGGAGTCAATCCCCTTTCTCCAGAAATCTCCTTTACCATTAAGGCCGCCTACGCCTCCGAAGAGAGAATCAAAGCAGTGCAACGCGAAGTCGCTTCCCTTCCGGGAGTAGAAGAGGTGGCCATCCCCGATGCCACAATGATTGGAGCAATGAATCGAAATATCGAGACCATCTCCCTTCTGCTCGGGGCGGTCGCTGTGGCTCTTCTCATCATCTCTTTTGTGTTGATTAACAATACAGTCCACCTTTCTGTCTATTCTCGCCGTTTCTCCATCCACACCATGCAGCTTGTCGGAGCTACCAACGGTTTCATTCGCCGGCCATTTGTTTGCTATAACATGCTTTCCGGTGTGATTTCCGGCGTGATTGCTTCCACGCTGCTTGGCCTGGCTGTCTGGTTTGCACCCGAAGCCGGCTTCGGTATGATGGCTCAGATTCTCCCCTGGTGGCAATTTGGTTGTGTCGCAGGAGCCCTGATTCTGTTCGGCGCATTGATATGTGGCTTAGCTGCCGCTTTTGCCACAAACCGCTTTCTGCGAAAAAACTACGACGAACTCTTCCACTGATTTAAGTAAATCCAAATCGCTCTTCACCACGCTGAGCAATAGTGAAATAAACCGAAATTTCTCAAGTAAATATGGCAACTTTCAAGCCAGCCTCTTCCAAATCCCAATTTAATCCAGAGGCTAACCGAAAAAAGAAATCCAACGTAGAAATAATCAAAACACCGGATTCCCAACGTCCCTTCACCCGAATTAATTTTATCCTGATGGCTTGCTGTCTGGCAATGATTATTATCGGATTCCTCCTGATGGCCGGTGGTGGAAGCTCAGTCGAAGGTGGTTTTAATCCCGACATTTTCAGCACCCGCCGAATCGTAGTCGGGCCCACAATCGCTTTCCTCGGATTCCTGTTAATGGCTTTTGCCATCATATATAGTCCCGCTCGAAAGAAGCCAAACAACCCTGTCACTCAAACGGAAGACTGATTCTCTCTATTATGGAATGGCTTGACGCACTTATTCTTGGAATTGTGCAAGGACTCGCAGAGTACCTCCCCATAAGCTCCAGCGGCCACCTCGAAATCTTTCGCGAAATCCTGGGTATCGACCTTCCCTCAGACCAGCTGTTGCAGTTCGACATAATCGTCCATGCTGCCACCGTCTGCTCCACCATCGTCATCCTTTGGCCAATGTTCTCAAAACTTTGCCAAAGCTTCTTCTCCTTTCGCTTCGACGACCGATTCTGGTACGTTTGTAAGATTCTCGTGAGCTGTATTCCCGTTGGAATAGTCGGAGTTTTCTTCAAAACACAAGTAGAAGCTTTTTTCGGCAACGGATTGACGGTAGTAGGAATTTGCCTTCTTGTCACCTCGGCCCTCCTTCTATTTGCCCACTTGAGCGGGTATAACCGCGCCACACACCAGATGGTAAGCGGACAAAAAGGTCGCGACATCGGATGGTGGGACGCATTTATAATCGGATGTGCACAGGCTGTAGCCGTCTTGCCCGGATTAAGCCGCTCGGGAACTACAATTGCCACCGGAATCCTCATCGGTGACAAACGCGACCAAGTGGCCTCTTTCTCCTTCCTGATGGTCATACTCCCAATCTTGGGGGAAGCCCTCCTTGATATACTTAAACTCTTCAAAGCACACACACCGGATGAAAATAGCGCTGGAGCTATTGCTCTGATCATTGGATTCTTTAGTGCCTTTATTGTCGGATGTTGCGCTTGCAAATGGATGCTCGCCCTCGTCAAAAAAGGCAATCTTGTCTGGTTTGTAATCTATTGCACCCTGATGGCAGTCATCTGTCTGTTGTGGAATTAACCTTCAGAAGTCGTAAATCTAATATTCTACTGATAGAATGAATTTTATCTCCGGTGAAATTCTTTGCATCGACAAACCCTATGGGTGGACTTCTTTCGATGCCGTGAAGCGGCTGAGAGGTGCCCTCCAGCGACGATTGGGACTAAAGAAGTTCAAAGTCGGACATGCCGGAACTCTCGATCCACTGGCGACCGGGGTCCTTTTGGTTTGCACCGGACGCGCCACCCGACAGATCGACCAACTCCAACAAGGAACCAAAGAATACCTCGCGACCCTTCGTCTCGGAGCCACAACCCCCAGCTTCGACCTCGAAAAAGAAATAGATGCGGTCTATCCTACCGACCACATAACCCGGGAGCTGGTCGAGAGCGTGCTGCCTCAATTCACCGGTCGAATCATGCAGGTGCCCCCCGTTTTCTCTGCAGTGAAGGTGGATGGAAAAAGAGCCTACAAATTTGCTCGTAAGGGAGCCGAAGTAGAACTTAAGCCAAAACCCCTCCAAATCGATGAAATTGAACTCATAGCCTTTGCACCCGATGAAATTCAAATAAGAGTTGTTTGCAGCAAAGGCACTTACATCCGGGCCCTCGCTCGCGACATCGGTCGTGCGCTTTCCAGCGGGGCTCATCTGGTTGCCCTTCGGCGCACTCGCGTGGGAGAGGCTACTCAGGAGCAGGCGCTTTCAGTCGACGATGCTGTTGCTCTCATTTCCTCCTGCCCTTTGGAGTTTCCCGACGATTACCCCAATCCAATTCAGTCCATCCAGGCGGACCTATAATTTATTATTACCCATAAATCACTGATTCTTTAAGACATAAAATGAAACTTTCCCATTTTAAATTCAAACTTCCTGAATCCCTTATTGCTCAGTATCCGACTCCAAACCGCGACGAATGTCGCTTGATGGTGGTCAACGTCAAAAGTAAGACAATTGAGCATCGTGTCTTTAAAGATGTAATCGAATATTTTGACGACGGCGATGTGATGGTCTTCAACAACACTCGCGTCTTCCCCGCTCGACTTCACGGCAACAAGGAAAAAACAGGAGCCGGTATCGAAGTCTTTCTCCTGCGGGAACTTAACGCCGACAATAAGTTTTGGGATGTTCTTGTCGAACCCGCACGTAAAATTCGTATTGGAAACAAACTTTACTTCGGTGGCGACACCATGGTGGCTGAAGTCATTGACAACACCACCTCTCGCGGCAGAACTCTCCGTTTCCTATACGACGGCAATCACGAAGAATTTAAAGCTGCTCTGTACGCTCTTGGAGAAACTCCACTTCCCGAATATATCAAACGCGATGTAGAGCCCGAAGACGAAGAACGCTATCAGTGTATTTTTGCTTCCGAAGAAGGGGCGGTCATGGCTCCCGCTGCCGGTATGCACTTTAGTCGGGAGCTACTTAAACGCCTTGAAATTAAGGGCGTCCAGCGTGGATATGTTACTCTCCATAGCGGACGCGGTAACTTTAAAGATATAGATGTCGAAGATCTCACCAAGCATCGCATGGACTCCGAAGACATGACCGTGGGGGGAGAACTGGTCGACATGGTCAATGCCGCCAAAGACCGTAATTCACGCGTATGCGCTGTCGGTACTTCGGTCATGCGTGCCATTGCAAGCTCCGTCTGCATGAACGGACATATTATGCCCTACAAAGGCTGGACTAACAAATTTATTTTCCCTCCTTACGACTTCTCCGTCTGCACTTCCATGATTTCCAACTTCCATACGCCATATTCAACAATGCTGATGATGGTGGCTGCTTTCGGAGGCTACGACTTGATTATGAACGCATATCAAGTCGCCATCGAAGAAAACTATCAGTTTGGTGCTTACGGAGATGCGATGCTGATTGTGCGCGAATAGTCGCAGGTCAGACTTTCCACAATTCTATTTCCGATTTTTATGTGCGTTGACTTTGACCTGTTTGGTTAAAGTCAACGCACATAATGTGCCATCCCCACCGGGAGAATGATTGATAGCTCCACCAATCCCCCTATCTTTCCATCTTCGTCGCGCCATGGAGTCTGATGGATGAGTTTGCGTAGTCCCTGCTTTTCAATCGTGTAAGAATTCGAGGTCCCTTCCGAAAGCATTTCTCGAATCTTTGCTTGAGCGTGCGCCGGGTGAAACTGCATCAGATCCTGACCGATAATATTTCCGTGGCGTGCAAACGTCTCACGCGACCGGCGGTTCATATAAAGTATTTTGCATCTCGCATCGCAGATGGTGACTGCGCAATCAATTTCTTCTGCCCAATTGAAATTCATGATCGGTTGACGGCTAAAAAAATCTGACGCCTTCCCTTGAGTGAGAAAGCGTCAGTGGATTTTTGAGATTTGCTTGCTTTAAAGTGCAAATTATTTTGCAGCTTCAGCAGGAGTTTCAGCGGGAGTTTCTGTAGCTTCAACAGCTTCAACAGCAACTGTAGTGTCTTTTGTAGTAGTGTCAACTGATTCTTCAACTGCAACAGCTTCGATAGTTTCAGCAGGCATTGTGTCTGTGTCAGTTGCTTCAGCAGCTTTGTTGCCGCAAGATACGAGTGCTACGCTGAAAAGAACAGCAAGCGAAAGAACGATCTTCTTCATTTTGTGTAAATCTTTAAAATAATAAAACAATATTTTTGCTATCAAAAACGGTGCAAAGTTATAGGGAAATTTTTACCACTCCAAATTTTTTTTGAAAAAAATGAAATTTTTACCCTAAAATTTTTTAATAGCTGCCGATTTACTTCTCAAATGTAAGAAATTTTACTTTGCCGTCAGTCCGCTGCTTTGCCGTCTGAACCCAGCACATTGATGATTTTGTGCTTGTAAAGTTTCTCCATTTCGTCGCGGGCAGGCCCTAAATATTTGCGCGGATCGAACACATCAGGATGATCGTGGAGCTCCTTGCGGATAGCGGCTGTCATGGCAAGACGGCTGTCTGAATCGATGTTGATTTTGCATACATCCATCTTGGCCGCTTTGCGTAGCTCGTCCTCCGGTATGCCGATCGCATCAGGCAAGTTGCCTCCGTATTCGTCGATTTCCTTAACATATTCCTGGGGCACAGACGATGAGCCGTGGAGCACGATGGGGAAATCCGGAAGTTTGGCTTCTACTGCTTCAAGCACATTGAATGCCAGCGGGGGGGGAACAAGAAGCCCTGTCTTCGGATCGCGCGTGCACTGCTCCGGAGTGAATTTATAGGCTCCGTGACTCGTGCCGATGGAGATCGCAAGCGAGTCTACTCCCGTGCGGCTCAC